>JBBISD010000082.1:0-8617 GCA_037441485.1 Burkholderiales bacterium | reverse complement strand
AGCAGCCGCGGTGCGCGCGCATCGGCGCGCCCCTGCGGCGATGGCGGCGCCAGCACGAGCACGCGCGGTGCCAGCGCGCCGATGCGGCCGTCGCGGCCGTCACGCCGGTCCAGGTCCAGCGCCAGGGGTACCGCGCCGGCGGCGCGAATCGCGGTTGCGCCCGCCGGGCCAGTTGCGGTGCCGAATACGCGAAAGCGCTCGCGCAGGCGTGCGACAATTCGCAGCCCGATGTCGCCGCATCCCACGATCAGCAGGCGCGGCCGCCCGAGTTTGCGGCGTACCGTTCGCGGCGCGGTGCCGCCTCCGGCAGCTGCCGACGGCGTGGTCAGGTTAGGCATTCCGCTGGGCGCTGCGCCGATCGGTGCAGATGATGGGTCAACCCGCATTCTTCCACAGATGAATCCGTACAAGATCGTGGTCCGGCCTTCGGGGCGCGAATTCACCGGCAATGCCGGGCAGTCCGTGCTGGCGGCGGCGCTCCAGGCCGATCTGGTCCTGCCGTACGGATGCAAGGACGGTGTCTGCGGCTCGTGCAAGGGACGGGTGCTGTCCGGCCGCGTCGAGCACGCAGCGCATTCCGTTGCCGCGCTGTCGGCCGAGGAGGAAAGCCGGGGACTGGCGCTCCTTTGTTGCGCGCAACCGCGCTCCGACCTCGTGATCGAGGTGCGCGTGGCTGGCAGCGCCGAGGGCATCGTGCCGCGGCGCATGCCGGCCCGGATCGAACGCATCGAACGCCCGGTCGCCGATGTCGCAATTCTCACGTTGCAATTGCCGGCCGCGGAGACACTGGTCTACCGGGCAGGCCAGTATGTCGACTTCCTGCTGCCAGGCGGCGCCCGTCGCAGCTATTCGATCGCGTCGGCGCCGGGTGCCGGCGGCCCCCTGGAATTCCACATCCGGCACCTGCCCGGCGGATTGTTCACGGACGCTTTGTTCGGTCGTTCGGCCACACCGGTGCAGGAGCGTTCGATCCTGCGCATCGAGGCTCCATTGGGCGATTTCTATTTGCGCGAGGATGACCCTGGGCCGATCGTGCTGTTGGCCGGGGGCACGGGTTTTGGTCCCATCAAGGCGATGGCCGAAACCATTTTTCGCACAGGCCTGAATCGCAACGATGCGCAGTCCGGGCGGCCCGGCTGCTCCGTGGTTCTTTATTGGGGGGCGCGCACGCGCGCCGACCTTTACCAGGATGCGGTGCCGCGCGCCTGGGAGCGGGAGCAACCGAATTTCCGCTATGTACCCGTGCTTTCGGCCGCGCAGTGGCATGGCCGTACCGGACTCGTGCATCAGGCGGTCCTGCAGGACCTGCCCGACCTCTCCGGGCATCGGGTCTACGCCTGCGGGGCACCGGCAATGGTGCAGGCCGCCCAGCGCGACTTCATCGAGTGCGCCGGCCTGCCGGTCGAGAACTTCTTTGCCGACGCGTTTGTATCGAGCGCCGATCGGCTCGCGCCGCCCGCGTAGCGGCCGGTGGCGCCTGCGCCGGCGCAGGCGCACTTGCGCGGCAACATGACGCAATTTCTCTGGTGCAATGCGGCATGTTGCGCATTCCCCATGTTTCGATTGCCCTGCGCATTGCGCTGATGCCAGAATGGCACGTGACGCTGGCTCGCGGCGGCTGACGGTGCTGCGGTCGGACCCTGCAGCGTTTCGTGTGGTACCCGCTGGCAAACAAAACGAGAACAGGCTGTGTCGGCGGACCCTCCCGGTTCCGGCGGCCGCGCAAGGAGGATGGAATGCGAATTGCAATCGCCCTGGGGCTTGCCGCCCTTGCGGCCGGTACGCTGACGGCCTGCAATGACGGCGCCGCTGGAACCGCCGTCAACACCAGAACCACGCCGGGTACGCTGATCCAGAATCCGCCACCGCGGCTGGCGTCGCTGTCCGCGGCGGATTTCACCGCGCAACTCGGCGCCACCAGCACCGGCCAGCAGCTGCTGGCGCTGGCCCTGCCCAGCCCCACGTCGACGCAGTTGCCCTGCGGCGTCGACTTTCACTATTTCCAGTACCAGACCGTCGGCGGGGCCGGCGAGTCGACGACCGCATCGGGGGCGCTGATGGTGCCGACCGGTGGCGCCGGCTGCTCGGGTCCGCGGCCCGTCCTCGTGTACACGCACGGCACGGCGGTGACCCGGGGCTACAACATCGCCAATATTGGCGATTCCACCAACGAGGCATGGACGGAAAGCGCCCTGATCGCGGCGATGTACGCCGCCAACGGGTACATCGTCGTGGCCAGCAACTACGCCGGCTATGACAGTTCCTCGCTGCCGTACCATCCCTACCTGAACGCGGACCAGCAGTCGCAGGACGTGATCTATGCGCTCACCGCGGCGCGCACGGCGCTGGCCGGCGGCCTGCCCGCGGGCGATACCGACAGTGGCCGGCTCTTCATCACCGGATATTCGCAGGGCGGACTGGTCGCCATGGCAACGCACAAGGCGATGCAGGCGGCGGGCATGCATGTAACCGCCTCGGCGCCGATGTCCGGGCCCTACGCGATGGAAGCGCTCTTCGACGCGGTCATCCTGGGGGACGTGGGCCTGGGCGCGACCGTCTACGGCACCATGGCCATCGAGAGCTACCAGCACTCCTACGGCAACGTCTTTTACCTGACGGGCTCGTCGCCGGACGTCTTCGAGGCAACCTACGCGACGGGCATCGATTCGCTGCTGCCCGGCGCGCTTTCCGAGACGCAGCTGTTCGCGCAGGGCAAGCTCCCTGAACTGGCGCTGTTCAGCAATGCGCCAACGAACCTGGCCCCGCTCGATACGCTCACGGCCAGCATCGTCGCGAGCAATCCCGTTGCCGCGCTGGGCTTCGGACCCTCGAACCTCATAAAGAACAGCGTGCGCGTCGCCTACGCGGGGGACGCTTTCACGTACCCGGACCACGGCTTGGCCAACATCCAGGCCATTGCGGCTGGCCAGGCACCGCCGTTCGCCGACTTCGTTGCGGCGGCGCCGCCCAGCACCGCCACCACCTTCCCGCTGCGCGACGACGTGCGCAGGAATGACATGCGCAACTGGACACCGGACGGCACGGCACCCATCCTGCTGTGCGGCGGCCACGACGACCCCGACGTGTTTTTCGCGGCCAACGCCCAGATCATGGCCGGTTATTGGTCGGGTGTCGCCACGGGCTTCGTCGGCAACTGGACGTTCCCGAATCCGCCGCCGCAAAGCGTCGTCACCGTCCTGGATGTCGATCCGGGCCAGGCAACCTCGCTGGGTGGGATCCCGAGCCAGATTGGCACGATTGCCGCCACGGTGTTCGGCTACGACCTGGCCCATGGCGTTACCAGTGCGGCAACCCTGGCGAGCGACGTGCAGGCGGCCATTGCCGTCGGATCGGTGGCGACCGGTGCCTCGCCCTTTGCCGTGTATTTCACCAACGGCGTGCCCAATTCGCCCTGGGGCGTCGAAGTCGCCGGCCTGGCGGGCGTGGCCGCGCAGGCGGTCGCAACCTATTACGCGCAGGGGGTCACCAGTCCGGCCACGATGGGCCAGGACGTCACGTTCGCGATCCTGGCGTATTTCCACTTCCCGATCACGCAGACCGCGTGTGAGGTTGCCGCGCGCGCGTACTTCGCCGCTATTCCTTGATGGGGCCGACCATGACGTCAATAAAGTGCCGTGCCAACCGCTTTTGTCTGCCCGTTATCCTGGCACTGTTGTCGGCGGGCGCGGTAGCCGCCGATCCGGCTGCCGCCGATTCCACCGCCGGTGACGGCTACACCGGCCCGCAGAACACCGTGCGCCTGGGCATGTACTTCGTGCGCTACTCGGCCAGCGCCCACGACCTGGCCGGTGAATTCACGCCGCCGGGCCTGAACTTCCGCGTGGCGAACGTCAATACGCCGTATGCCGCGTACCTGCGCAGGCTGTCGGCGCACTGGGAATTCGAACTGGCCGCCGGCGTGCCACCGAAGACGCACTCGTATGCGGTCGGTCCTGCCAAGCTGGGGTCGGTGCCGTTCAACGGCCAGGAGATCGCCACGACGCGGTGGTTCTCGCCGACGGTGCTGCTCGAATACAAGTTCTTCGACGAGGCCAGCAAGTTCCGTCCCTATGTCGGCGCCGGATTCAACTACACGCATTTCTACGACCGCAACGCGACGGCGGCCGGCAATGCGATCACCGGCGGACCGACGGCCACGTTCCTGTCGGATTCGGTCGGTCCGGCGGCAACGGCGGGCCTGTCCTACAAGTTCACGCCCAGCGTCAACGCCATCGCCTCGTATTCGTTCGCGCAGGTGAACAGTCACTTCAATGCGCTCACCGGCGGCATCAGTCGCGAAACCGAGGTGCACTTCAATCCGCGGACGCTGGTCGTTGCCGTGGGATATTCGTTCTGAGGCGGGCCCGGCGAGCCGTAACCGAGCCGGGCCGGCCACGGCCCGAGCTCATTCGCCGAGGTACGCCTCGCGCACCTTGGGGTCGTGCAGCAGTTCGTCGGCCGCGCCCTGCAGCGTGATGCTGCCCGAATCGAGCACGTAGGCGCGGTCGGCGGCCTCGAGCGCCAGCCGGGCGTTCTGCTCGACCAGCAGTATCGGTATGCCGCGTGCCGACGCGGCGCGGATCACGTCGAAGATCCGCTCGACCATGATCGGCGACAGCCCCATCGACGGCTCATCGAGCAGCAGCAGCCGCGGCCGGCTCATCAGCGCCCGCGCCATGGCCAGCATCTGTTGTTCGCCGCCGGAGAGGTTGCCGGCCAGCTGCGGCGCGCGCTCGCGCAGCCGCGGAAAGGTCGCGTACTGCTCCTGCAGGTCGGCCGCTATGGCCGCCCGGTCGCTGCGCGCGTAGGCGCCCATCAGCAGGTTTTCGGCCACGGTCATGCGCGTGAAGATGCCCCGCCCCTCGGGCACCATCACCAGCCCCTGGCGCAGCAGCTCGTGCGCGGGCACGCCGCGCGTCGCCTTGCCCAGGTATTCGATGCTGCCGCCGAACGGCAGCGAACCGGTGATCGCCCGCAGGCTGGTGGTCTTGCCCGCGCCGTTGGCGCCGATCAGCGCGATGAGCTCGCCTGGGCGGATCTCGATGTCGACACCCTTGACGGCCTGGATGCCGCCGTAGGCCACGCGCAGGCCGTTGACCCGCAGGATCGGCGTCTCCGGCGTGCCCGGTGCCATGGCGGCCGTGCCGGCGACGTTGTTGGTGCCCGCGTTCATCGTCGGCTAGGCCGGCTCGTGCGCCCGGCCCAGGTAGGCCTCGATGACCGCCGGGTCGCGCTGCACCTGAGCCGGCGCCCCCTCCTTGATCACCCGGCCCTCGTCCAGTACCGACACGCGGTCGCACAGGCCCATGACCAGCTTGACGTCGTGTTCGATGAGCAGGATCGTGATGCCGTCGGCGCGGATGCGCTCGAGCAGGCCGCGCAGCTCGACCTTTTCCGTGGCATTCATGCCGGCGGCCGGCTCGTCCAGCGCCAGCAGCTTGGGGTCCGTCGCCAGCGCCCGCGCGATCTCCAGGCGCCGCTGGTCGCCGTAGGACAGGGTGCGCGCCCGCAGGTGCCCGAGCGGTCCGATGCCCACGTAGTCGAGCAGCGCGCCGGCCCGCTCGCGGATCTGCGCCTCTTCGGCCACGGCCTTGCGGGTGCGCAGCACTGCGGCCAGCGCGCCGCAGTGGGTCCGCACGTGCCGGCCGACCATCACGTTTTCCAGCGCGGTCATCTCCGCGAACAGGCGGATGTTCTGGAACGTTCGCGCGATGCCGGCCGCCGCCACGCGGTGCACGGCGCTGGGCTCGTAGGGCATGCCGTCGAGCCTGAAGCGTCCGGCGTCCGGCCGGATGAGTCCGGTGATGACGTTGAAGAAGCTCGTCTTGCCGGCGCCGTTGGGGCCGATCAGCCCGTAGATCTGGCCGCGCGCGATCGTCATGCGCACGTCATCGAGCGCCTGCAGGCCGCCGAAGCGCTTGCTGATGCCGCTGACGGCCAGCAGGTCCGCCGGCGCGCCGGCGGCGTCCGGCAGGGGGGGCGTGGCAGGCGGCGCCATCGGCGGTCAGCCTTGCGTCGCGGTGCCGGACGCGGCCGGCGGGCGCACGTCGATGACGGTCGACGCGGCGCTGCCGTGCAGCGGCGCCGGCCACAGGCCGCGCGGGCGGTACAGCATGATGACCACCAGCGCCGCGCCATAGAGCAGCATGCGCAGCACCTCGGTGTCGATCAGCGTGCGGCCGAACAGCTGCTCCTGCACCGGACCCACGGTGTGGCGCAGGAACTCGGGAAACACCGACAGCAGGATGGCGCCGAACACCACCCCGGGGATGTGCCCGAGCCCGCCCAGCACGATCATCGACAGCACGATGACCGATTCCATGAGCGAGAACGATTCGGGCGACACGAAGCCCTGGAACGCGCCGAACATCGAGCCGGCCACGCCGCCGAAGGTGGCCCCCAGGCCGAAGGCCAGCAGCTTGACGTTGCGCACGTTGATGCCCATCGCCTTGGCCGCGGTCTCGTCCTCGCGGATCGCCATCCAGGCGCGCCCCAGGCGCGAATCCTGCAACCGCTGGCATACCAGCACCGACAGCGCGGCCAGTGCCGCGAACAGGTAGTAGTAGAGCTGCAGCGAGCTCAGGTGCAGCCCGACGACGGTGACGCCGCGGTCGAAGGACAGGCTGCCGATGCGCACCGGGTCGATGAGCGTGATGCCCTGCGGCCCGTTGGTCAGGTTGAGCGGCTGGTTCAGGTTGTTGAGGAAGATGCGGATGATCTCGCCGAAGCCCAGCGTGACGATCGCCAGGTAGTCGCCGCGCAGCTTGAGCACCGGCGTGCCCAGCAGCACCCCGAAGCCGGCCGCGATGGCGGCGCCCAGCGCAATGGCGGCCCAGATGGGCACGTGCAGCCCGCCGGGAAAGGCCTGCGCGATGGCCGGGAAGTTGTCGGTGAGGTGCGGCGATGCCAGCAGCGCGAAGGTGTAGGCGCCGACGGCGTAAAAGGCGATATAGCCCAGGTCGAGCAGGCCGGCGAAGCCCACGACGATGTTCAGGCCCAGCGCCAGCATCACGTACAGCGCGGCGAAGGCCAGCGTGCGCACCCAGGCCGCGCCCAGCCAGCCGGCCGCGATGGGCAGCAGCAGGACCAGCAGGGTCGCCAGCACGCCCAGGACCAGGGTCCGCCGGCCGGAGCCGGCTCGGCCGAACGACGCGGTGGAAAGGCTGCCGGCCACGGTGGCTGTGCTCAGGCGCGGTCGGCGACGCGCTCGCCCAGCAGGCCGGAGGGCCGCAGGATCAGCACCGCGCACAGCACGATGAAGGCGAACACGTCCTGGTAATTGCTGCCGAACACGCCGCCGCTCAACTGGTCGATGTAGCCGGATCCGAGCGCCTCGATCAGGCCCAGCAGGATGCCGCCCAGCATCGCGCCGGGGATATTGCCGATGCCGCCGAGCACCGCTGCCGTGAAGGCCTTCAGGCCGGGAATGAAGCCCATGTAGAAATGGGCCACCGAGTACACCGCGGCGTACATCACGCCGGCCACCGCCGCGAGCGCGGCGCCGATGGCGAAGGTGGCGGCGATCACCGCGTTCGGGTTCACGCCCATCAGGCCGGCGACGCGCGGATTCTCGGCCGTGGCGCGCATCGCCCGGCCCAGGCGGGTGCGCTGCACCAGCAAGAGCAGCGCGACCATGATGATCGCCGACAGCGCGATCACGGTGAGCTTGGTCACCGTAACCGTGGCCGGGCCGATCGCGATGGGATCGGCCGGCAGCAGTTGCGGATAGCTCAGGTGGTTGCGGCCCCAGATGATCATCGACACGGTCTGCAGCAGGATGGACACGCCGATGGCCGTGATCAGCGGCGCCAGGCGCGGCGCATTGCGCAGTGGCCGGTAGGCCACGCGCTCGATCAGCAGGCTGAGCAGGATGCACACGAGCATCGCCGCGAGCATGCCGATGATCATCAGGCCCCAGCCCGGCACCGCGGGCGCCAGCGCGTGCGCCAGCGTGATGGTGCTCAGCGCGGTCAGCGCCCCGACCATCAGCACGTCGCCGTGGGCGAAGTTGATGAGGTTGACGATGCCGTACACCATCGTGTAGCCCAGCGCGATGAGGGCGTACAGGCTGCCCAGCACGAGACCGTTGAAGACCTGCTGCAGGAAGGTGTCGAACGAACCCATCAGGGGCGAACCGGAGTCGTGGCCCGCGCCGCCTGCCCGCCGATTCGGACGGGCAACCGCTCGGACGGCGTCGTTGGGAGAGTGGTCAAGTGCGGGCCTGTGTCGGCGGCGATGCTACAGGCCCCCCCCTGGTTTGCCAATCAGCGCGTCGTCGACACGAACGCGAGCTTGCCGTCCTGCACCTTGTAGACGGAAATCGCCCCGTTCTTCAGGTCGCCCTTCGCGTCGAAGGCGATGTGGCCGGTGAGGCCGTCGTAGCTGGTCGTGGCCACGGCGGCGGCCACCGCGGCGCGGTCGACCGATCCGGCGCGGCGGATCGCGTCGACGATCACGTAGACCGCGTCGTAGGAGTAGGGTGCGTAGATCTGCACTTCCGAGCCGAACTTGGCCTGGTATTTGTTCATGAACTGGCTGCCCTTGGGCAGGCGCTCGACGGCTTCGCCGGCGCGCGTGCAGGACATCAGGCTGGCGCCGTCGCCGGCCAGCTTGATGA
>JBBISD010000081.1:0-8653 GCA_037441485.1 Burkholderiales bacterium | reverse complement strand
CTCGTTGTCCAGGCGCTTGACGATCACGCGATCGTGCAAAGGACGAATCTTCATAGTTTCTCCTGACAAAGGTTCCGGCAGCCCATCGCCGCCGGACGAATCCCAAAGGTTGTCTGACTGCGCGTGCCGGACGCTGGCTCCCCCACCGCCCGCGCCGCTGAAACAACCGGCACCGGGACATAGGAGGCCAAAAAAGCGTTAGCACTCAACACCAGAGAGTGCTGATTATAGGGACGCGATGTTGCCGTTTCAAGTCCGGCAGCGCGTTCGGACTGCCATTACCGGCAGTACGGTTTCACCGAGCCGGCGGCAGGAGGTGGGGGGCGCAATTGCGCCCGGCGGCGGGTATAGAGAGCTTTTTGCGGTCTTCCGTCGCTAAAAGCCGTCAAAATTAGTTAAAGCAAAACCTCAAAAATGATCAATCCGCCTGCCGGGCCAGCTGGAAAAGGTGCTCGGTACGCGCGCCGGAGCGGCAGAAGGCAAAAACCGGGGTCGACGCGGTCTTCAAGGCATGGGCCATGTCCAGGACCTGCTGCGGCGTCATCTGGCCGCTGACCACCGGCAGGTACACATACTTGAGGCCGGCGGCCTCGGCGGCCTGCTGGAGCTGGACGCTGGTCGGCTGCGCCGGGCCGCCCTCGCCGTCGGGCCGGTTGTTGATGACGGTCCTGAAGCCGTGGGCGGCGATGGCCGGAAGGTCGGTCGGCGCGATCTGGCCGGCTGCGGCCAGGGTGTCGGACAACCATTTGAAATGCAGCGTCATGTTCGCTCCCTGGCGACTCGATTGCGAGGAGCCAGATTCTACGCAGCAGGATCGCCGGCGTGCGGTACGACGACGCTCGATTGCACGCGATGCTATCGTGCAACGGTGGGCACGCGGCGCGCGGAAAAGTGTCACGCCGTAACGTAATATCGCCGGCTTGCGAGGAGACCGCTCAGCGGCAACGCAAACCGGCACGGCCGGTACTGGCCCCGGTTCAACCCAAGGAGGTGCTCCATGTCAGACGCTGGCGCCCTCGGTGGTGCAGGCAGTGCGCAACCCGGCCTGTTGGCCAAGGAGCGCACGGTGGCGGGTCCCGGATTCAATCGCTGGCTGGTGCCGCCGGCGGCCCTGGCGATCCACCTGTGCATCGGCATGGCCTACGGCTTTTCCGTGTTCTGGCTGCCGCTGTCGCGCGCCATCGGCATCACGGAGCCGGTGTCCTGCGGCAAGAGCAGCGGCTTCTGGGAAGAACTGGTCCAGCAGCTCACGGCGACGACCTGCGACTGGAAGGTCACCTACCTGACGGTGATGTACCAGCTCTTCTTCCTGTTCCTGGGCTCGGCCGCGGCGCTGTGGGGCGGCTGGCTGGAGCACGCCGGCCCGCGCAAGGCCGGTTTCGTCGCCGCGCTGTGCTGGTGCGGCGGCCTGGTGATCTCTGCGCTGGGCGTGGCCACCCACCACATCTGGCTGCTGTGGATCGGCTCCGGGGTGATCGGCGGCATCGGGCTGGGCCTGGGCTACATCTCGCCGGTATCGACGCTGATCAAGTGGTTCCCGGACAAGCGCGGCATGGCCACCGGCATGGCCATCATGGGCTTTGGCGGCGGCGCCCTGATCGGCGCGCCGCTGGCCGACTGGCTGATGCGGCATTTCGCGACGCCCACGTCGGTGGGCGTGTGGCAGACCTTCCTCGTCATGGCCGCGCTGTACTTCGTGTTCATGGTGGGCGGCGCCTTCGGCTACCGCGTGCCGGCCGCCGGCTGGAAGCCCGCCGGCTGGAATCCGCCGGCCGGCCAGGGCACCAGCGCGATGATCACCAACGAGCACGTGCACCTGAACCGCGCCTGGCGCACGCCGCAGTTCTGGCTGATCTGGGCGGTGCTGTGCCTGAACGTGACCGCCGGCATCGGCATCCTGGGCATGGCCTCGCCGCTGCTGCAGGAGGTTTTCGCCGGCCACCTGATCGGCATCGACGTGGCCTTCAACGACCTGTCGCCCGACCAGAAGAAGCAGATCGCCACGATCGCCGCGGCCTTCATCGGCCTGCTCAGCCTGTTCAACATCGGCGGGCGCTTCTTCTGGGCCAGCCTGTCGGACAAGATCGGCCGCAAGACCACGTATTTCGTGTTCTTCGTGCTCGGCATGGTGCTGTACGCCTCGGTGCCCACGCTGGCCCACGGGGGCCACCTGGCGCTGTTCGTGCTGGCCTTCTGCATCGTGCTGTCGATGTACGGCGGCGGCTTTGCCACCGTCCCGGCCTACCTGGCCGATATGTTCGGCACGCAGATGGTCGGCGCCATCCACGGGCGGCTGCTCACCGCGTGGTCGGCGGCCGGCATGCTCGGCCCGCTGGTGGTCAACTTCCTGCGCGACAGCCAGATCGACAGCGGCGTGCCCAAGGCACTGGCCTACGACAACACCATGTACATCCTGGCCGGCTTCCTGCTGGCGGGCTTCATCTGCAACCTGCTGGTGCGCCCGGTGGCCGGCCGGTACTTCATGAGCGCCGAGCAGCTTGCCTACGAGCGCAAGCTGGCCCACGAACGGGCCGAGGCGGTGACATCCGGCCCGGCGACGGCGCCCGGCGGGGCGAGCACCCCGCTGACCGCCGTGCTGGCCTGGGCGGCGGTGGGCATACCGCTGGGGATCGGTATCCTGATCACCCTGCAGAAGGCGACGGCACTTTTTCGGTAGTCCCCTCGGACGAGTGGGGGTATTCGACAGATTGGCGCATTCGCAAATGCGCTATCTTGTCTACCCGAGGAAATGCCGATGATGTGCCGATATGAAGGAAAGTGTCCAGGACCGTGTTCGGCTTGCGCAGATCCGCAGCGGCGTTGTGTCCGAGGTCAGCTTCACGCAGATGGATCTGCCGAAGCTGGACACATTCGAGACCGCGGTCACCTTCGCGCCCGACACCGATCCGGTAGCCGCCCACGATGAGCTGGTACCCGTCTTCGGACAGCGCGCCGGGACGGGACGCTTTCTCTTTTGCGCCGACAGCGTCGTGCCCGGCCGCTACTGGGTGCGGTCGGTCGTGCCGTGGAAGACGCAGCCGGCCAATGCAGTCAGCGTCATTGCGCCCAAGCGCATCGTCACCCAGCTGGCCGAAGGCCTGATGTACCACTTCTCGCTGCCGGTCTGCGTCGGCGAGGTCAAGGTCGTCGACGGCCGCAAGCACGTGCAACCGTACCAGACCGCCGCGGAGGTCGAGCAGTGGTTCGCCGCCAACGCCGAGGAATTCGGCCTGCGGCCCATCATGGTGAGCGTGGCGCTGCGCACGCTGCGCTTCCAGCACGCCGGGGCGAGCTACCGCGTCGACCACGCGATGCTCGAAGGTGCCCTCGAGGTCGGCGACACCGAACGGCTGATGCGCCGGCTGCTGCGCGGCTTCGGCTCGCACCGTCGCCTGGGCCTGGGCATGATGAAACTGCAGTCCTGATGCCCGGCGCGCGCGCCGGCCTTTGCAGCGTGCTGCTGGGCGCGGCGCTGCTGGCCGCGATCCCGGGTGGCCGTGCCGCGGCGGCCGGGGCCGCGGCCCTGCCTGCGCAAGTCACTGCCGCACTCGAGCAGGCGCATGTGGCCGAGGCCAATCGCGCCTTTGTCGTGGTGCCGCTCGACGGCGGGCCGCTGCAGCTGGCGCTGCAGGGCTCGGTGCCGATGAACCCGGCCTCGACGATGAAGCTGCTCACCACGTTTGCCGCGCTGAGCACGCTGGGCCCCAACTACCACTGGCACACCGAGGCGCTGTCGCGCCATGCCCCATCGGGCGGGCGCCTCGACGGCGACCTGATCATCCGCGGCAGCGGCGACCCGAGCCTGGTGGTGGAGCGCTGGTGGCTGTTCGTCGAGCGCCTGCGCGCGCTCGGCATCCGCGAGATACGCGGCAATCTCGTGATCGACCGCTCGGGCTATGCGCTGCCGGTCGACGCCAGCGGCAGCATCGACGGCAACGAGCTGCGGCCCTACAACGTCGCACCCGACGCGCTGCTGGTCAACTTCAAGACGGTGGGCTTCACGTTCACGCCGCTGGCCGGTGCCGGCAGCGCGCGCGTGGCGGTGCTGCCGCCGCTGGACGGCATGAAGCCCATCGCGCCGCCGCGCCTGGCCGGCGGTCCCTGTGGCGACTGGAAGGGCCGGCTGCAGGCCGACTTCTCGCACCCGCTGGCGCCGGCGTTCCACGGCAGCTATCCGCGCGCCTGCGGCGAGAAGACCTGGTACGTCAGCCTGCTGTCGCCCGACAACTATGCGCTGGCCTCGTTCCGCGCGCTGTGGCGCACCGCCGGCGGCGTCTTCCACGGCGGCGTGCGCGACGGCGTGGCCGGCGCCGGCGACATCGTGCTGGTCGACCAGGAATCGCCGCCGCTGGCCGAGGTGATCCGCGACATCAACAAGAACAGCAACAACGTCATGGCGCGCCAGCTGTTCCTGAGCCTGGGCGCCGCACCGGCAGAGCCGTTACGCGGGGGCACCGCCGGCGAGCACGCCACGCCGGCGCCGGCCGAACCCGCGAGCACGGCCCGGTCGGCGCGCGTCGTGCAGGCCTGGCTCGACCGCGAGGGCATGCCGATGCCCGAGCTGGTGCTGCAGAACGGCTCGGGCCTGTCGCGCCAGGAGCGCATCTCGGCAGGCGGCCTGGCGCGCCTGCTGGTGCGGGCCTGGCACAGCAACGAGATGCCCAACTTCCTGGCCTCGCTGCCGATGGCCGGCGTCGACGGCACGATGAAGGACCGGCCCGGCGCCAGCGGGGCGGCCTACGTGAAGACCGGGACGCTGGCCGAGGTGCGGGCGCTGGCGGGCTACGTGTTTGCGGCCAGCGGGCACCGCTACGTGGTCGTGGCGCTGATCAACGATGCGCACGCGGAGGCGGCGCAGGACGCGCACGATTTGTTCCTGGAGTGGGTGTTTCGGGAAGGGTAGCGTGGATTGCGCCCTCACCCCGCGATAGCCGCAAACGCGTCGTCCGCCGCCTGCACGACCTCGCTCATCACGACCGGATCGTGCTGGATCGACACGAAGCCGGCCTCGAATGCCGATGGTGCCAGGTAGATGCCGCGGTCGAGCATCGCGTGGAAGAAGCGGTTGAAGCGCTCCTTGTCGGCGGCCATGACCTGGGCGAAGTTGCCCGGCACCGTGCGCGCGAAGTACAGGCCGAACATCGATCCGACGGCATCGGCCACGAAGGTCTGCCCGTGGCGCGCCGCGGCATGCGCCAGGCCGTCGACCAGCTGGCGCGTCTGCGCGAACAGCCGGTCGTAGAAGCCCGGCTGCCCGATCAGCTCGAGCGTCGTGCGCCCGCAGGCCACGGCCAGCGGATTGCCCGACAGCGTGCCGGCCTGGTAGACCGGCCCCAGCGGCGCCAGTTGCGCCATCACATCGCGGCGCCCGCCGAAGGCGGCCAGCGGCATGCCCCCGCCGATGACCTTGCCCAGCGTCGTGAGGTCCGGCACGATGCCGTACAGCGCCTGCGCGCCGCCCGGGGCGACGCGAAAACCGGTCATCACCTCGTCGAAGATCAGCAGCGCGCCGTGGGCGCTGCACAGGCGCCGCATCGTCTGCAGGAATTGCGGCGTGGCGCGGATGAGATTCATGTTGCCGGCCACGGGCTCGACGATCACGCAGGCGATCTGGCTGCCCAGGCGCGCGAACGCGTCTTCCAGCTGCTGGCAGTCGTTGTAATCGAGCACCATGGTGTGCTGGGTGGTCTCGGGCGGCACGCCGGCCGAACTCGGGTTGCCGAACGTGAGCGCACCCGAGCCGGCCTTGACCAGCAGGCTGTCGGCGTGGCCGTGGTAGCAGCCCTCGAACTTGACCAGCCGCGAACGCCCGGTGAAGCCGCGTGCCAGGCGGATGGCGCTCATCGTCGCCTCGGTACCGGAGGACACCAGTCGCACCTGCTGGAGCGACGGCAGCATGCGCACCAGGCGCTCGGCAAAATCGACCTCGGCCTCGGTGGGCGCGCCGAAGGACAGGCCGTCGCGCGCCGCCCGGTTGACGGCCTCGAGCACGGCCGGGTGCGCGTGGCCAAGGATCATCGGGCCCCAGGAACACACCAGGTCGATGTAGCGGCGCCCGTCGGCGTCCCAGATATACGGCCCCTGGCCGCGGGCGATGAAGCGCGGCGTGCCGCCGACCGAGCGGAACGCCCGGACCGGCGAATTGACGCCCCCGGGAATGCTCTGCTGGGCCCGCGTGAACAGCGCCTCGTTGCGGCCCCCTGCCGCGCCCGGGCCCGCGCCCGGATGCTTCGCCCCCGCTGCCGTTGCCCTGGCCTTGCCCATATCCGTCATGATCCCGTCCCGATCTGGCACATGCTGGCGCGACCTCGCGCAATTGCGTTCCAAAGCCTTGATTCGCTACCGAATTCGCCCTCCGCCGATGGGACTCCCAGCGGCATGACAGGCTATGATCGCGAACACAGTATGGTATCGAAAACCCATCGGACTCCTGGAATATGACCACGACGGTAGCAACGCGGACCTGGATGTGCTTGATTTGCGGCTGGATTTACGACGAGGCCGCCGGCCTGCCGGCCGAGGGCATTGCCGCCGGTACGCGCTGGGAGGATGTTCCCCCGAACTGGGTATGCCCGGAATGCGGTGCCCGCAAGGAAGATTTCGAACTGGTTGAGGTCTGAGACGGCGCTTCGGAGGCTGATGCATGTCCGCGCAATGGGAAACCGCCGATATCCGCGGCAAGAAGGTGATGGTGATCGATGACTCGAACACCATCCGCCGCAGCGCCGAGATCTTTCTCACCCAGGCCGGCTGCCAGGTGATCCTGGCGCAAAATGGCTTCGAGGCGCTCTCCAAGGTCAACGATCATCAGCCCAGCATCATCTTCTGCGACATCCTGATGCCGCGCCTGGACGGCTACCAGACCTGCGCGCTGATCAAGCGCAGCCCGCGTTTCCACGACACCCCGATCGTCATGCTGTCCTCCAAGGACGGACTGTTCGACCGGGCGCGCGGCCGCATGGTCGGTTCGGTGGAATACCTCACCAAGCCCTTCACCAAGGACAGCCTGCTGACGGTCGTTCGCCAGCATTCGATGAACTAGCCCTGCTTCGCCCGGAAGCCGCGCCTTTTCGGCACGGCTTCCGGGACAAGAGGGGCGGAGAACGCCATGCCGATTCGCAAGATACTGATCGTCGACGACTCCCCTACGGAGCGCTATTTCCTCAACGAGCTGCTGTCCAAGCACGGCTTCGCGGTCACCGCGGTCGAGAGCGCGGAAGAGGCGATGGCCAACCTGCAGAAGGCCCTGCCCGACCTGATCCTGATGGACGTGGTCATGCCCGGCCAGAACGGTTTCCAGTTCACGCGGCAGCTGTCCAAGGATCCGGTCACGCAGAACATCCCGGTGATCATGTGCACCAGCAAGAACCAGCAGACCGACCGCATCTGGGGCCTGCGCCAGGGCGCGCGCGACTACGTCACCAAGCCGGTGAAGGCCGAGGAACTGCTCGGCAAGATTGCCGCGCTCGGTTGATGCGCCGCAGCGACTAGATGGACAAACGACCAGCAGCGCCGACCGGGCCAGCCGTGGACGACAGCAGAAAGGCGGGCAAGCTGCGCGACTTCTCCGCGCAACTGGCAGCGCGCCTGCAGGCCGCGCCCGGGCCGCTGGCCGAGCCGGCGCGCCTGGCGGTGCGCATCGGCGCGATGTCCTACCTGCTCGACATGAACAGCGCGGGCGAGATCGTGACCGCACCCGCGGTCACGCCGGTGCCCTGGACCAAGCCCTGGTTCCTCGGGCTGGCCAACGTGCGCGGCCGCCTGGTCGGCGTGGTCGACCTGGTACGCCTGGCGGGCGGGCCGGGAATCGCGCTCGAGGACGCCCAGCAGCTGGTGGTCTTCAGCGAAGGGCTGCGGTTCAACGTCGGGCTGCTGATCACGCGCGCCTTCGGGCTGCGCAACCTCAAGGACCTGCAGCTCATCGGACCGGTGCACGACCGCGCCCGCCCCTGGGAGGCGCGCGCCTTTCGCGATGCCGAGGGTGGGCGGCTGGTCGAGATCGACCTGCAGGGGCTGACGGCATTCGAGGAGTTCACGAGCATCGGTATCTAGGGATGCCGCGGTGCCCGGGGCAGGCCCGGCGGCGGCACGGCATGGGGCATTCAACAGGCAGGACGACTTGCCGGAGCGACAATGGCACTTGATTTCGGGATGTTCGGTGGCAAGGCAAAGCGCGGCGGCTCCGGCGGGCGCAGCTCGCCCCGCTATACCGACGTGCCGGCCACGCAGCGCATCGATCCGCCCACCGACCTGGACATCGGCGGCATCGAAGGCGCCGCCGTGCCGTCCGGCGCCACGGCCACCCATGTGCGCCAGAGCCAGAACCTGGTCCGGCTGATCTCCGGCCTGGGCCTGTTCTTCTTCGCCTGCGCGGCGATCACCGTGTGGTTCACCGCGCGCAACGCCGCGTCCGAAGAGCGCCAGATCGCGCTGATCGGCGACGTGCTGATGCATACGCAGCGCCTGGCCAAGGCGGCCGACGGCGCCGTGCAGGGCGAGCCCGACCAGCTCGACGAGATGGTCGAGAGCCGCGACCAGGTCAACAACGACCTGGCCCTGCTGCAGAACGGCGATCCGGCCACCGGGATGGCCGCCACGTCCGGCACGCTGGCGCAGTTCCTGCAGACCCTGGGCGAGCGCTGGCAGAACACCT
>JBBISD010000080.1:0-8946 GCA_037441485.1 Burkholderiales bacterium | reverse complement strand
CGCGGCTGCTGCGCGCGCTGGCGCCACGCCGGCCCGGCCGCCTGGTGTACGTCAGCACCACGGGCGTCTACGGCGACCGACGCGGACAGTGGACCGACGAGACCACGCCCGCGGCACCGGGCAACGACCGGGCGTGGCGGCGGCTCGATGCCGAGCGGCGCCTGCGCGCCAGCCGCTGGCGCGCGGCGGTGCTGCGCGTGCCCGGCATCTACGGACCCGGGCGCCTGCCGCTGGAGCGCCTGCGCGCCGCGCTGCCCGTGCCGTATCCGGCCGACGACAATTTTACCAATCACATCCACGCCGACGACCTGGCGCGCTCCTGCATCGTCGCGCTGTACCGGGCCGCGCCGGCGCGCGTATACAACGCGATCGACGACACCGAGTTGCGGCTGGGCGATTACCTGGACCGGGTGGCCGACCGCACCGGCCTGCCGCGTCCGCCGCGCGCCGCCTGGGACGCCGTGGCCGCGGCCGCGGGACCGCAGCGCCTGTCGTTCATGAGCGAGTCGCGGCGCTTGCGCAACCGGCGGATGAAGCGCGAACTGCGACTGCGCCTGCAGTATCCGGACGTCGACGCCGGGCTGGCCGCGCTGGCCACGACCGGCCTCCCGCCCCCTGCGGGAGCGGGTGGGGGTGGGCAGGAAACCGCACCCTGGCCCTCTCCCGGAGGCAGAGGGTGATTAACGCAACGGTCCGCGGCGCCTTTTACGCCTCGAACAATCCGTCCACCGACAGGTAGCGCTCGCCGGTATCGTAGGTGAAGGTAAGGATGCGTGCGCCGTCGGCGATTTGCGGCAGCTGCTTGGCGATGGCGGCCAGCGACGCGCCCGACGAGATGCCCAGGAACAGGCCCTCCTCGCGCGCCGCGCGCACGGCATAGCGGAACGCGTCGGGCGCATCGACCTGGATGACCCCGTCGAGCAGGCTGGTGTCCAGATTCTTGGGCACGAAGCCCGCGCCGATGCCCTGGATGGGGTGCGGGCCCTTCTGGCCACCGGATATCACCGGCGAGGCCGTGGGCTCGACCGCGAACACCTTCAGGTGGGCAAAATTCCTCTTGAGCACGGCGGCCACGCCGGTGATGTGGCCGCCGGTGCCCACGCCGGTGATGAGGTAGTCGATGCCCTCGGGAAAGTCCGCCAGGATCTCCTGCGCCGTGGTGCGCTTGTGGACCTCGATATTGGCGGGGTTCTCGAACTGCTGCGGAATCCAGCTCCTGGGCGTGTCGGCGGCGATCTGCCGGGCGCGCTCGATGGCCCCGCCCATGCCCTGTTCGCGCGGCGTCAGCACCAGTTCCGCGCCCAGCGCCTTGAGGTAGCGGCGCCGCTCCAGCGACATCGACTCGGGCATCGTGAGAACCAGCCGATAGCCCTTGACCGCGGCGGCCAGCGCCAGCGCGATGCCGGTATTGCCCGACGTGGGCTCGACCAGCACGCTGCCGGGCCCGATCAGCCCGCGGGCTTCGGCGTCTTCGATCATGGCCACGCCGATGCGGTCCTTGATGCTGCCGCCCGGGTTGGCGCGCTCGAGCTTGGTCCAGACCTCGACGCGGCGGTCGAACAACCGGTTCAGGCGCAGGTGCGGCGTGTTGCCGATGGTTTCGAGAATGTTGTTGGCTTTCATCACATGCTCCGCTGGTGGGTACGGGCTGGCACCGGACGGCCGCGCCGCCGCCGCGCAGGTGGGCGCGCGGCGCAGCCGGTCTCCGGGGGACAGGCAGCCGACCTGCGCATTCTGCCCGCCCCGGCGCCCGCCGGGGAAATAGCCGTGCGTTCTATCCAAATAGCCGGCGCGTGCCGGTCACAGCATGGCCAGCGACTGCTTGCGCCGCGGCGGCGGGAAGGCGCGCTGCAGTTCGGCCATGTCATCGGCGCCCAGCGTCATGCCAGCGGCCGCCAGGTTCTCGCGCAGGTGCGCCTCGCGCACCGCCTTCGGAATGGCCAGCACGCCGTCCTGCGCCAGTACCCAGGCCAGGGCGATCTGCGCCGGTTCGGCGCCGTGGCGCTGCGCCACCGCCTGCAGCGCGGGGTGCGCGGCCAGCGCGCCCTGGTCTATCGGGCTGTAGGCCATCAGCGGCATCGCGCGGGCGCGCTGCCAGGGCAACAGGCTGAACTCCACGCCGCGGGTGCTCAGCGAGTAGTAGACCTGGTTGGTCGCGCAGCACAGCGCGCCGGCGCTGGCGCCGAGCGTCGCCTGCACGCCTTCGAGTTCGATCATGTCGTCGGTGTCGAAATTGCTCACGCCCCAGCGGCCGATGCGCCCGCCCTGCACCAGGCCGAGCAGCGCCTCGCAGGTCTCCTGCAGCGCATACTGGCCGCGCCAGTGCAGCAGGTACAGGTCGATGCGATCGAGCCCCAGCCGCGCCCGGCTGCGGTCGCACGCGGCCGGCGTGCCCTTGCGGCTAACGTTGTGCGGATACACCTTGCTGACGATGAACAGGTCCTCGCGGCGCACGTCGCCGGCGCGCAGCGCCTGCGCCAGCGCCATGCCAACGACGGTCTCGGCCCCGCCCTCGCCGTACATCTCCGCGGTGTCGATCAGCCGGTAGCCCATCGCCAGCGCGCTGCGGATGGCGGCGACCTCGGCCGGGCGGCGCCCGGACACTTCGCCCAGGCGCCAGGTGCCCAGGCCCAGCGCGGGAACGCTCGTGCCGCCGGGCAGGCGGCAGGTCTTCATTGCGGTCCCCCGCGCGGCCCCCGCCGCGCGCACCGCGGCGTGCAGCCGGTGCCGCTAGGCCGGTCCGCCGGCCGGCGGACCGGACGCGGCGCCGATACGCAGCAGCGCCTGGCGCAGGCGTGCGAGACTGGCGTCGCTGGCCGAGTCGAGCACCAGCAGTCCGCCATTGGGCCGCATGCGGCGCCAGTTGGACAGCCACGCGGCCGACTGGCTTTCGAGCAGGCCCTGGTCGAGCACGACCAGGTCGACGCGATCGAGCGCCGGCACGAACATGGCGCCGGAGTGATCGTCGCATTCGACGCACCGGACATTCGTGTCGATGGACCGGCAGGCCGCATCGAGGGCCTGGCGGAAGGAACGGTCGGACGATACCAACAGCACGTGCATGAAAGTTTCCCGGTCCATGGTGCCCCGGCGGCGGCAGGCACGACCAATCTAGCCGAACCCGCGGGCCGGGTCTGTAGGGGACTCTTGACGGTCGACGCGGCAAGTTGGCGTGGCATGGGCGGTCAATTCCCGTCGGCATCGATGAGGCCGGTACGGATGGAAAAGCGTACCAGCGCGGTCACGTCGTCCACGGCGACCTTGGCCATGATGCGGCTGCGGTAGGTGTCGACGGTCTTGGGCGAGAGGTGCAGCCCCTCGCCGATCTGCTGGCTCGACTGGCCCTTGACGACCAGGACGATGATCTGGCGCTCGCGCGGCGACAGCGCCGCCAGCCGGTCGGCCTCGGTGCCGGCCGTGAGCCCTTCGACGGCCAGCGCCGCGACCTCGGCGCCGATGTGGCGCTTGCCCTGCAGCACCTCGGCGATCGCGCTCAGGAGCTCGGCGCGCGGCGCGCCCTTGAGCAGGTAGCCGCTGGCGCCCAGGCGCAGCGCCTCGGCCACGTGCCGCGGCTGCGCCGACATCGTGAGCACGATGCAGCGCGTCGCCAGCGACCGGCGCTGCAGTTCGATCAGCAGTTCGAATCCCGAACGGCTGTCCAGGTTGAGGTCGAGCAGCAGCAGGTCGGGCCGCAGCCGCTGCACGTCGGCCAGCGCGGCGGTCGGATCGCGGGCCTCGCCGACCACGGCATAGCCGCTGACCTCGAGCATCGCCCGCAGGCCCTCGCGCACGATGGTGTGGTCGTCGACCAGGTAGATGCTGTTCATGCCTCGCGCTCCTGCCAGAGCAGGCATATGGCGGTGCCCTTGCCCGGCTGTGACTGTGCCTCGAAGCGGGCGCCGATGGCGATCGAGCGCTCGCGCATGCCGATCATTCCCAGGTGTCCGGGCCGCACCGCGGTGGACGCGGCATCGAAGCCGCGCCCGTTGTCGCGGATCTCCAGGCGCAGCGCCGCGGCGCCGCCCTCCAGGACGATGCTTACCTGGCTGGCGCGCGCGTGGCGCACCGCGTTGGCGATGGCCTCGCGCGCCACCATGAAGGCCGCATACTCGACGTCGCCGCTCCAGCGCTGCGCCTGCAGGCTGTCGGGCGCGACCAGGTCGATGTCGACGCCGGCGGCGCTCAGCCGCGGGTTGGCCAGCTCGTTGCGCAGCGCCTCGTAGAGGCCGCGCTCGTCGAGCACGGTGGGGCGCAGTTCCACCAGCACCTGGCGTACCTCGCGGATCGCCTGGTCGATCAGCCGGTCGACGCGCGCGTGGCGCGCCGCGTGGCCGGCGTCCGCCAGCACGGCATCATCGACGAAGTCGATGCGGATCGCCGCCAGCGTCTGGCCGAGCTGGTCGTGCAGCACCTGCGCCAGGCGGCCGGCGGTGGCCTTCTCCTGGGCCAGCAGCGCCTGGGTAAGCTCGGTGAGCTCGATCTGGTAGCGCACCAGCGCCCGCTCGGTACGCACGCGCTCGGTCACGTCGCGCAGGATCACCGTGAAACCCTGCTGCTGGTTGACCTGGGCCGGCGAGACCGACATTTCCAGCTCGAGGACCGCGCCGTCGGCGCGCCGTCCCTGCACGCGCGAGAAACCCAGCCGCCGCTGCAGTGGCACCTCGGGTGCCGGCGCCAGCAGCGCGCCGAACGGCCGCCCCAGCATCGCCGGCGCCGGATAGACGAAGATGCGTTCGGCCGCCGGATTGAACAGCGAGATGCGGCCGTCGTGGTCGGTGCCGATGATCGCGTCGCTGGCCGAATCGACCACCGCCGCGAGCAGCGCCTCCTTCTCGCGCTCGCGCGCCAGCGCCAGGTACTGCTCGCTGATATCGATCTGGACGCCGTCCCAGCAGATGCGCCCGTCCTCCAGGCGCCGCGGTGCCGAGACGAGCTGGACCCAGTGCTGGCGGCCGGCACGGTCGCGGATGCGCACGGTGACGTCGAACAGGCACAGCGTGCGCGCCGACTCGTCGGCGGCCGCCCGCAGCAGCGCGTTGTCGTCGGGGTGCACCTGCCGGTACAGGACGGCCGAATCGGCCAGCACTTCGGCCACGGAGATGCCGAAGATGCGTTCGATGGCCTCGCTCATGTGCAGGAACCGCATGCTGCCGTCGGCCTCGCGCACCACCTGGTAGACGACGCAATGGGGCAGGTTGTCGCTGAGCGTGCGGATGCGCTGCTCGCTTTCCAGCGCCCGTCGTTCGGAGGCGATCTGCGCCTCGTAGGGCGCCCGCACGGCCCCGATGTAGGTCGACCAGTAGAGCAGCGCGTAGCCGCAAAGCTTGTAGACGTGGCCGAACAGGTTGAGGAAGTCGCTCGGCTCCACGTAGCTCGTGAAGGCGAGCTCGCCCACGCCGATGACCCAGGCGGAGGCGGCCATCAGCAGGTAGCGCGATTCGCCGCTGACGCGGGCCCGCCGGTACAGCGCCAGCGCGACCGCGGCATTGAGCGCGCACAGCGTCGCCTCGTAGCCGGCCTTGAACGGGGTGACACCGGCGCCGGGGATGAACGTGGCCGGAAACGCCGCCAGGCCGTAGGAGCCGAACAGCACCAGGCCGGCCGCCAGCGCCAGTCCTGCGGCGATGGCGGTGCGCCGGCGCAGGAACGGCATGCCGCCCAGCGCCACCGCACCGAGCGTCAGGACCTCCGCGGTGCGCCCCATCAGCCAGAAGAACACCGCGCGCGGCGTCGAGGTCGGTCCGAGCAGGTCGGGCATGCCCGCGTAGGTGAGGGCATGCATCAGGTCGCACACCGCGACGACCAGGAAGCCGGCGATCAGCACGCTGGCGCCCGGATTGGCGCGCTCGTCGATCGTGTGCCAGGTGACCGTGAAGATCAGGGCGGCGATGGTCACCGCGAACATCTCGAGCAGCAGGTGCGCCGTCAGCAGGCTCGTGTCGGGCGGCACCAGATCGAGCGTGCGCGGCAGGCTGCGGGCGAGCAGGAGCACCAGCACGGCCAGCACGCCGCCGGCGACCAGCAGTTGCTCCTTGCGTGCGCTCATCCGCATCGACGACGTCTCCCGTTCCCGGGCGTGGGCGCCGGGACCTTGTCCTGGACATTCTGACCCAATACCCTGCGGTGCGCGACCCTGTCGAACGCACCGGCACCTGGCTGGCGGGGGATCTGTACGCGCACCGTCAAGAGTCCCTTACAGACGCAGCGCAGCGCAACAACTACATTGCCCGGGCCTGCCTGGCACGTGCCACCGCGCGTGTTCCGGCACTTTGACCCGCGGCTACCCGTCGCCCGGGAACGTGTCGCCGGCGCTGGGCCACGCGCCCCGCCGCCGACCGCATTGGACAGCCATGATTATGACCGCGCGCCGCAAACTTCTGGACAAATCCGTGCCCGGTGCCCTGCCCCGGCCGCACGGCCGACGGCTCGGGCCGCTGGTGAGCAAGGTCGCGATCGGCGGCCACGAGCCGCTGGACAGCAGCCGCCACCTCGATCCGCTCACGGGCCTGCCCGACCGCAGCGGCTTCATCACCGAAGTGCGCATGCTGCAGAACCTGGGCGTCACGGCCACGGTGATCGCGCTGGACATCGACCAGTTCACGGAAATCAACGAAGCCTACGGCCTCGATTTCGGCGACGCGGTGCTGCGCGCGGTCGCCGAGCGCTGCGCGCAGGTGGGTCGCAGCAAGCATGGCCACTGTGTCGTCGGCCGCGTCGGTGCCGACGAGTTCGCGCTGGCGCTCGTGCCGCCGACCACCGCCAGCGGCGACACGGCGGCCGCCGCCTGGGTGGAGCAGATGCTGGCCGAACTGCAGCAGGCGCTGGCGCAGCCGTTCCCGATCGAGGGCCAGAGCCTGGAACTGGGCACCGTGATCGGCCAGGCCTGGCTCGGGCGCGGCTACGACGCCGCCGAGGCGCTGCAGCATGCGGTGACGGCGCGCCGCTTCGGCAGCCCGCACGCCACGATCAACAGCTACGAGGACAAGCTGGGCGAGCGCTCGCTGACGCAGGCGCTGCGCGAAGCGATCGTGGCCGACCAGATCGAGATCGCGCTGCAGCCCAAGGTGGCGCTGGCCGACGGCGCGCTGGTGGGACTGGAGGCGCTGGCACGCTGGACCCTGTGGGACGGCACGCCGGTGCCGCCGGCGATCTTCATCGCGCTGGCGGAGCGCCACAATCTCATCGCGCCGCTGGGCGAACGCGTGCTCGCGCGGGCGCTCGAGACGCTGGCGCACGGCGGCGCCGACGATTCGATCCGCGTGCCCATCGCCGTCAATTTCTCGGCCATGCAGTTCCAGAACCAGGACATGGTCGCGCGCATCGAAGGGCTGCTCGGGCAGCACGGCGTCGCGCCCGCGCTGCTCGAGCTGGAGCTGACCGAGTCCAAGCTGCTGGGTCACGCTGAATCGGCCATGCGCACGCTCCATGGCCTGCGCGCGCTCGGCGTGTGCCTGAGCATCGACGACTTCGGCACCGGCTACTCCTCGCTCAACTACCTGCGCCGCGTGCCGGTGCACCGCCTGAAGATCGACCGCAGCTTCATCAGCGGCATCGCCGAGGACCCGGGCGCGCGCGAGATCGTGCACCTGCTGATCCAGCTGGCGCACAACCTGAACCTGCGCTGCGTCGCCGAGGGCATCGAGACCCGCGAGCAGCTGGCGCTGCTGCAAGGGATGGGCTGCGACGAAGGGCAGGGTTTCCTGCTGGCCACGCCGATGTCGCCGTGGGCGGCGGCGCGCTACCTGCGGCACGCGCCGCCCTGGATGACGCTGTTCGGCGCCCGCGCCTGAGGTCCGCGCGGCCCGGCGGGCCGCGGGAAATCGGGCAGAATCGGGGCGCCGTGTTCTCGCTCCACCGATATTCCTTCCGCCAACTGCTGCTGGTGGCCTTCCTGCTGATCGCCACCCTGCTCAGCGTGGCCTCGCTGCGCCAGTTCTACCTGCTCGAAGGCCTGCTGGGCCAGAGCAGCGAGGGCGCGCGCCAGGCGGTGGCGCACACGGCCGACGCCGAAGTGCTGGCCGAGCGTACCGGCGCCATGGAGCGCGCTGCGCGCCAGTACCTGGTGCTGGACGACCCGACGCTGCGCCAGCGCTTCGACGAGGCCGCCAACGATGCCGCCGCTGCCCTGGGCCGCCTGGCCGACTACCGCATCCCGTCCAACCTGGCCGACCAGTGGCGCAGCACCGAGGCGCTGATCGCCACGCAGCTGCGCGGACCCGAGGCGACGATGCGCGCCCGCGAGGTATCGGTGACCGCGGCGTTCCGCGACCTCGATGCGCTCAATGCGGCCATCGCCGAGCAGGTGCGCATGGCCACCGAGGCGCGCAACCGCGTCCTGATGGACGAGATGGAGACCGGCCGCGCGCAGCTGGGCCGGCAGATCCTGGCCACCATCGTGGTGACCGTGGTGCTGGCGCTGGCCTTCGGCCTGTGGCTGGCGCGGCCGCTGCAGCGCCTGGAGGAGGTGATGGTCAGCCTGGGCGAGAACCGCCTGGACCAGCCGATCGACATCCGCGGCCCGACCGACGTGCGCCTGCTGGGGCGGCGCCTGGAATGGCTGCGGCTGCGGCTGGCCGAGCTCGATGCGGACAAGTCGCGCTTCCTGCAGCACGTGTCGCACGAGCTCAAGACGCCGCTGGCGGCGCTGCGCGAAGGCGTGGCGCTGCTGGAGGACGGCGTGACCGGCACGCTGAGCAGCAGCCAGAAGGAGGTGGCGCGCATCCTGCGCCAGAACACCTCGGTGCTGCAGGGACAGATAGAAGACCTGCTGCGCTTCAACGCCGCCGCGTTCGAGGCGCGCCGGCTGGTGCGGCGAAGCACCGAACTGACGGCGCTGATCGACGCGGTGGTGGCGCAGCAGCGGCTGCAGTGGCGCGCGCGCCAGCTCAGGATCGAGGTGCAGGGCGAGCCGCTGGTGGCCGAGGTGGACCCCGACAAGCTCAGCAC
>JBBISD010000079.1:0-8969 GCA_037441485.1 Burkholderiales bacterium | reverse complement strand
GCCCGAGAGTTCCTCGGCATGCTTCTGCTCGTCGGCCAGGATGTCCTCGAGCAGGCGCCGCGTGCTCGGGTCGCGGTCGCCCACCAGCCGCACGAGCTGGCCGTAGGCCTCGATGGCCACGCGTTCGGCGCTCAGGTTGCTGAGCATCATGGCCTTCAGTCCCGGCGACTGGTCGTACCCGGCATGGCTGCGGCGAGACAAGGTGTCGGGCGCGAAGTCGGGCTCGCCGCCGAGCTGCACGATGCGTCGGGCCAGGCGGTCGGCGTGGGTCAGTTCCTCGGCCGCGTGGACCGCGAACTCCTCGGCGATGCGCGGCGAAGCCAGGCCATGCGCGGTGTAGTGGTGGCGCTTGTAGCGCAGCACGCACACCAGCTCGGTGGCCAGGGCATCGTTGAGCAGCTTGACCAGACCCTTGCGCCAGAGTGCGTCGGCAGCGCCCGCGGCCGGCGCGGCGGCACGGCCCCGCGCACCTTCGATGGCCACGATGTCCAGCGCCATCGGCTCGTGATCGGCCAACGGCATCTGCTTGACGTTGCTGGGTTCTTTCGGGGGGGTCATGAAGGGCTCCTGGCGGGGGTCGGACGGAGGCCCGACTCTGCAGAGACTGTAGGAACCGGCGCCGCCCGAGTCCATCGGCGCGATCCGTGCCGCTTTGTAGGACGGCGCCGCGCGCGGGTGACCATCAGGCAGCCCCGGCCACGGCTGCGCCCAGCGGCACCACGAAGCAGGCATCGCCGGCCAGCGCACGCCAGTCCAGCGCCGCACCAGGCAGCAGCTGGCTCGGGCCGTCGGCCTCGCACCACGGTGCCGCGGCATCCAGCGCCCGTGCCGGCGCGCTGCGCAGCAGCAGGAAGCGCAGCGTGCGACCGTCGCGGCGCAGCGTGAGCTCGGCACGCGGCCAGTGCGGCGGCAGCCCGGGCGCGAAGACCAGCGTGCCGACGCCGAGCTGGAGCCCGAAGATCGACTCGATCGCCGCCCGGTGCATCCATGCGGCCGAGCCGGTGTACCAGCTCCAGCCGCCGCGCCCGACGTAGGGCGGCGCGGTGTAGACGTCGCCAGCCATCACGTAGGGCTCGATCTCGTAGGCCGCCGCCTGCGCCGGCCAGGCGGCACGGTGGGGCGGGCTCAGGTGCTCGAACCAGTGCCAAGCCAGCGCCAGGCCCGGGCCCGGATCGGCCTGCGTCTTGGCCCACGCGGCCTGCGCCATCAGCGTCCAGACGCCGGCGTGCGAGTACTGGCCGCCGTTCTCGCGCACGCCCGGCGGGTAGGCCTGGATGTAGCCCGGGCTGGGGCTGGCGTGAACGAAGGGCGGCGTCAGCAGGCGGATCAGGCCGGCCTCCTCGTCGACGAGCTGCGCCTGCACCGCCGCCAGGGCCTGCGCCTGGCGATCGGGCGGCGCCACGCCCGACAGCACGGCCCAGGCCTGCGCGATGAGATCGATCCGCGCCTCGGCGTCGTGGTGCGATCCGAGCGGCTGGCCGTTGTCGAAGAAGGCGCGCGTGTACCAGCCACCGTCCCACGCCGGGCCCTGCAGCGCCGCCCGCCAGCCCAGTGCCGCGTGCTCCCAGCGTTCGGCGCGCAGCGTGTCGCCCCGCCGGTGCGCGCAGGGCGCGAAGTCGGCCACCAGCCGGCACAGGAACCAGGCCAGCCACACCGATTCGCCGCGCCCTTCGATGCCGACGCGGTTCATGCCGTCGTTCCAGTCGCCGCTGCCCATCAGCGGCAGCCCGTGGACGCCCACCCGCAGGCTGCGGTCGACGGCCCGCGCCGCGTGCTCGTAGACCGAGGCCTGCTGCGTGCTCACCTGCGGCGTGCCGTAGTTGTCCTCGGCGCCCTCGGAAATCACTTGGCCCTCGATGAAGGGCACGCTCTGGTCGAGCAAGGCGGCGTCGCCGGTGGCGTGCAGGTAATGGACCAGCGCGCGCGGCAGCCACAGGAGGTCATCGGAGAAATGGGTGCGCACGCCCGCCCCCAGCGGGGCGTGCCACCAATGCTGGACATCACCCTCGGCAAACTGGCGCGAGGCGCAAAGCACGATCTGTTCGCGCAGCATTGCCGGGGCGGCCCAGGCCAACGCCATCGCGTCCTGCAGCTGGTCGCGAAAACCCGTCGCCCCCCCGGCCTGGTAGAAGGCCGCCTTGGCCCACAGCCGGCAGGCGACGGTCTGGTACAGCAGCCAGCGGTTGACGAGGACGTCGAACCGCGGGTCGGGCGTGGCCACGGTGACCGCGCCGAGCAGCCGGTCCCAGCCGGCGCGCGCGCGCTGCAGGCGGTCGGCCGCGGGCACCCGCGCCGCCGCATCGGCCAGTTCGCCGGCGGCCGCGGGGCTGGCCGCCCAGCCGAGCAGGAACACGCGTTCGACCAAGCTGCCCGCGGCAACCGCCAGGTTGGCGCCCAGCGCGGCGCAAGGTTCGCCACCGCCGCCCTGCTGGCAGCCGAAATGGTCGGGCAGGACCAGGCGGCCGCGGGCGTCGAAGCATTCGCGTCGGTCGCAGCTCCAGTCCGCGGGCTCGTCGTCGCCGCCTGCCAGGGCCCAGAACGCTGTGCCGCCGCCGAAGCCGGCGCTGTTGTCCTGCTGCGCTGCCAGCAGGGCCGCGAACGGCGCGCCCGGCGCGCGCTGGCGGTGCAGCGCGGTGTGCACCGTGCGGCGGTCGCTGCGCGCGGCCCCGAGCAGCCATTCGACGATGCCCACCAGGCGCAGCGAGCGCTGGCGCGGTCCATGGTTGACGATGCGCACCCGCACCTGCCTGACCGCCGCCTCGGCATCCACGCACCAGCTGGCGGAGACCTCGAGTTCGCCGCGGCGATGACTGATGGTGGTGCTGCCCTGGCCATGGACGACGCGATACGCGGCCACGGGGTCGCCCCAGGCCGACGGCGTGACGCTCCAGACCTCGCGCGTGCGCCGGTCCTGCAGCAGCAGCCAGTCGCCCGGCGTGTCGGCCAGCGCGTCGTTCGACCAGGGCGTGAGCTGGTTCAGCCGGCTGTTGAGGGCCCAGCTCGTGCCGCCCCCCGACTCGGAGACCAGGCTGCCGAAGCCGGGGTTGGCGAGCACGTTGATCCACGGCCGCGGCGGCCGCCGCGCGCCGCGCACCTCGAAGCTGAACGCGCCGCTGTCGGGTGCGAAGCGGCCGCCCGGCGTGGCGCCCTCACACCTGTTGCCATGCGCATCGACAGCGCCCTCGACGGTGGCGCCGGGGACACCCTCGCCGCCGGCCTCGCGGCCCTCCTCGCCTTCACCGTCCTCACCGTCACCGCCGCCGCCCACCTCGAGCGCGACAACCGACAGATCCTCCTGCCGCAGCGTGCGCGCCGCCTCGTGGCGTTCGGCCCACTCGCGCGCGTGGTGGGCAAGCGGGCGGCCGTCCGCGAGCAGGCGGATGCGCGCCAGGCCATGCAGCGTGGCCAGGGTGTCGCTGGCCAGATCCTCGGCGCGCAGCAGGTGCAGCCCGACGGCAGCAGCGCCGGCGCGCGCAGGCGCGTCGGCATCGTGGCGGTCGCGCAGGGCACCCAGGTCGCGGTGCAGCGCCATCAGGTACGACGCCGGCTCGGCGTTGACGACCACGAGGTCGCAGGCCACGCCGCCCCAGGACCACAGGCGCAGCGCCTGCGCCAGCACCTTCACCAGGCCCAGGCCCGGCGGGGTGCTGATCGAGACCAGGATCAGCGGCTTGTCGCCCGAGATGCCGTAGCGCCACAGCAACCGGCGGTCGCAGGCGGCCGGTGCGACCGGCAGGACGATCGCTCGCGCGAGGCTCTGCACCAGGGCCGTGGTCAGGGTCTGGATCGCGGCCAGGTTGTCGGCGGCCAGGCGCAGGTCGTGAAGCCGGATGCCGGCCAGCGTGGCCGACATCAGCGACGCCCGCCCGACATGGCTGTGCTGGCGGTACTTGTCGATCACCGCCTGCAGCGTCGGGCCGTGCGCCGACGCCGCGGTCGCGAAGGTCAGGCCGGCCTGCCCCCGCGGCGCCACGAGCAGCCGCGCGGCCAGCGCGCACACCGGATCGAGGCCGGTGTCGAGCACGACCTCGTCGCTACCGGCCGGCCACTCGACCATCGCGGCGCGCGGCGCGCATGCATCGCGGCTGCGGCCCAGCCAGCGCCGGCGGTCGGTCTGCCAGCGCAGGCCCTGCACCTGCGCGCTGCCGTCGGACAGGAAGTGCGCCGACAGCAGCCCCGGCTCGCTGGCCAGGCGCGGCCGGCGCTCGAAGCGCAGCGCCCGCTGCGCAGGCTGCGCGTGGGCGCTGACGAAGAGGTTGCCGAAGGCCGGGTGCGCCTCGTCGGCGCGCGCCTCGGCCAGCGTGACCTCGAAGGCCGAGACGATCTCGATCGCCAGCGGCTTGTCGCCCAGGTTGAGCAGCTCGACCTGGCGGAACTCGATGTCGTCCTCGGGGCTCACCCAGACCGTGATGCGCGTGTGCAGGTCGGGCCAGTGGGCCTCGAAGCACACGCGGTCGGCATGGAACACGCATTCGTAGCGCGCCGCGGGGTCGGGCGCCGGGTGCTGGGTCAGCGAGGCGAGCGGGCCGCCGTCGGCCCGGCGCAGGTAGAGGAACTGGCCCCAGGCATCGCGCAGCGCGTCGTCGCGCCAGCGGTGGATGTCGACGCCGCCGCATCGGCTGGTGCCGGCGCCGTTGGCACGCAGGCTCACAGCGTAGTGGCCGTTGGACAGCAGCTGCGTCGGCTCGACCGCCTGCTGACCCGGTGCCAGCATGCGCAGCAGCAGCGGCGCGCGCGCCTGCAGCGCGGCCGGCAGCGGGTCGGCCAGCGGCGCGTACAGGCGCGAGATCTCGCGCAGGGTGCGCTCGTGCAGCAGCGAGGCGACGGCCTCGATATGCGGATTGGCCATCCCCCAGCGCTGCGCCACGCCGTCCAGCAGCACGTTGGCCAGTGCCACCAGCGTCATGCCCTGGTGGTGGGCCATGAACGTCTGGACCCGGGTCAGCGGCGTGCCGCCGGCCTGCGGGCTGGTCTGGCGCGAGGGCGAGAAGTCCAGCGCCTCGAAGAATCCAAGCTCGCCCCGCGCGCCCAGGCCCTCGAGGGCTGCCAGGTTCAGGCAGGCGTCGTGCGCGCGATCTGCGCCGCCAGCGCCGTGGCGTAGGGCGCGATCACCAGCTCGTCGGGCGGGGTGCGGCGCAGCGCCAGCCGCGGCACGCCCTGCGGCGCGTACTGGTAGGCCAGGGTGTGGTCGCAGCCGGCGTAGGCCGACTCGGAAATACCCCAGGGTATCCCGCGCGCCGCCGCGTAGCGGCGCTGCTCGACCAGCGCCGCGGTCCCGGCCTCCGCCAGCAGGCTGCCGCGCGGCTCGGCCAGCATCAGCGTGGGCATCAGGTACTCGAACATCGAACCCGACCACGAGCGCAGCGCCGCCGCCGCGCCGACGGCGTAGAACGGGCGCCCGAGCGCCGACCAGTGGCGCACCGGCACGTCGCCCTTGGCGATCGCCAGCAGGCTGGTCAGGCGCGATTCGGAGGCCAGCAGGTCGTAGAAGCCGGCGTCGAGCTGCTGCTCGGCGACGCGCCAGCCGATGTGCAGCAGGTGCCGCTTGCGGTGGTATAGGAAGGCGAAGTCGGGCCGCCAGGCGAGCTGCTCGCAGCGGTAGGCCATGCTGCGCAGGCGGCGCTGGGTGTCGTCGTCGTCAACCGGCTGCGCCGGGTCGCGGGCCAGGGCCAGGCAGGCCTGCGCGACAGCCAGCAGGTGGCCGCTCAGGTTGCCGCTGTCGACGGTGGAGACGTACATCGGCAGCAGCGGCTCGCCACTGGCGGTGTCGTACCAGTTGAGCAGGTGGCCGCGGTGGCGCTGCAGGCGGTCCACGCTGTCCAGCGTGTCCTGCAGCCGGCGGAGCAACTCGGGGGTGTCGATCCAGCCGAACTCGCGCGCGCAGGCCAAGCTCAGCAGGTACAGGCCGATGTTGGTCGGCGAGGTGCGCCGCGCCAGCATCTCGTGCGGCGCGGTCTGCAGGTTGTCGGGCGGCAGGTGGCGGTCGGCCGCCGTCACGCAGCGCTCGAAGTAGCCCCAGGTGTCGCGTGCCAGCGCGCGCAGGTAGGGTCGGTCTTCGTCGCGCACGGTGGCCGTGGCCGGCACGGGCACGGGGCGGCTCGCCCACCAACTCCACAGCGGAGCGCCGCCCCACAACAGGCACAGTTCGAGCGCCAGCACGGGGTGCGGCGTGCCGGCCAGTGCCAGCGCGCCGAACAGCAGCAGCGCCGCCGGCAGCACCATCGGGTGGCGGCGCAAGGCCGACGCGAAGTCCTCGCGCGCGGCGGCCTTCGCAGTCGCGGCCGTCGTCCATTGCAGCAGGTGGCGGTGGCTCACCGTCATGCGCCACACGGCACGCGCGATCGCGTCGGCGGCGGCGGCGGCGTGCTGCAGCAGCATCGAGCCGTGCCACAGACCGGCGCCGACGGCGCGTGCCAGATCGAGCCCGGCCCGGCGGTAGAAATGCGCCTTCGCCACCGCGGTGCGGGTGGGCACGAGGCCGGCCAGCGCCCCCAGCAGGGGTCCGGCGGCGAAGGCCGCGAACACGAGGGCCAGGACGCGCCACGGCGAAAGCCACGGACCCGCCAACATGATCGCCAGCAGCGCCAGCGATGCCGGCGCCAGCAGCGAGCGGCGCAGGTTGTCGACGAACTTCCAGCGGTTGACCGCGCCGAGCGGCCAGCGCCGCGGCCGCAGCAGGAACGGCAGCAACTGCCAGTCGCCGCGGGTCCAGCGGTGCACCCGCGACGCGGCGACCTCGGCGTGGCCGGGCGCGTCCTCGATCAGCGTGATGTCGGTGACGGCGGCGCAGCGCGCGATCGAGCCTTCGAGCAGGTCGTGGCTGAGCACCTGTCCGGCAGGCAGGCGGCTGCGAAGCACCGCGTGCACCGCGTCCACCTGCAGCAGGCCCTTGCCGGTGAAGCTGCCTTCGCCGAACAGGTCCTGGTAGACCTCGGAGCTGGCCGCGCTGTAGGGATCGATGCCGCATTGGCCGGCGAACAGGCGGTGGAACAGCGTGTCTTCGGGCGGCGTCGGCAGGGGCGTGACGATGCGGGGCTGCAGGATGCCGTAGCCGGCGACGACGCGCGTGCCGTCGGCTGTCAGACGCGGCTCGTTCTCGGGGTGGGCGGCCACGCTCACGAGTTCGCGCAGGCGACCTGGGGGCAGTTGGGTGTCGCTGTCCAGCGTGACGAGATGACGCGTGCCGGCGGCGATCGCCGAGGCCTCGCCCAGGTCGGCGAAGTCCGAGCGGTCGCCGGTGGCCAGCGCGGCCACCAGTTGCTCGAGCTTGCCGCGCTTGCGCTCCCAGCCGATCCATGCCTGCTCGCTTCGACCGTGCGTGCGCCGGCGGTGCAGCACGATGAAACGTGGCGCGGGCGCGCCGAAGCCGGGCATCGGGTGGTGCGCATTGACCACGCCGATCTGCGCCACCGCGTGCGCCAGCAGCGCATCGTCGCCGGCAGCGCGTTCGGTGGCGGCATCGGCCCAGTCGCTCAACAGCGCGAACTGCGCATGGCGCTCGGGGTTGGCCAGCCAGTGCAGGACCAGACGGTGCACGAGGCGGTCGATGGCGTCCGCGTCGGTCAGCAGGGCGGGGATCACGACCATCACGCGGTGGTCCGCGGGAATGCCATCGGCCAGTGCCAGGCGCGGCAGCGGGTGCGGCCGCGCCGATTCGCTGACCAGGCGGTGGATGACCGCCACCGCGGCCTCCGAGGCCGGCACCAGCGCCAGCAGGGCGAGCAGCGGCGCCACCCAGGCGCCGTGCCCGGGATGGGCGCCGGGCCCATGGGGCAGCACCCAGGCCATCAGCACCAGGGTGCCGAGCACCACCGCGCCCAGGTACAGCGGCAGCGCCGCGTGATGCAGCGCCGCCTGCCATGCCAGCCGGGGATCGGGATGCATGCCGAGGGCGCGGTTCAGCGCCGCCCGACCGCTGCCGCGCAGCCAGTGGCCTGCCGTGGTGGCGTCGGCCGGTTGCGGTGTGTCGGCCGGCTCGACCCTGTGCTGCGCTTCGCCCGGTGCGGCCGGTGGCCGGATCAGCCCGAGCAGCGCCCGCGCCACCGTGACCTCGCTGCAGCGGCTGCGCCGGGCCAGGCGCTCGATCGCGTGCAGCGTCTTGTCGCGCGTGCCGCTGTGCTCGGCGGCGAACGAGGCCGAAGTGAGCATCAGCCGCATTAGGACGCTGGTGTGGGCGACGATGTCCGGCCAGTCGGCGTCGCCGATCAGGCGCAGCGAGCTGACAGCGTTGCTCACGCTCAGGTTGTCGGCGGTTTGCTCCATCCCCTGCTGCGCGTGCACGCTGGCCAGGTTGGGCAGGGCAGCCTGCACCCATTCCTGCACCGCCGCAGGCACCTCGGCGTCGGCCTGGAGGGCGCGGTCCTGCAGGCGCTGCGCCATCTGCGACAGGAAGGGCGCGGCCACGCCGCGCCGGTCCAGCAGGGCCCGCAGTGCCTGCAGCAGTTCCGCGCTGCAGGCCGGCAGCCGATCGCAGACGAGGTTGGCCACCTCGCGCGCCGCCTTGTGGGTGGCCAGGCGTTCGGCCAGTCGGCGCAGGTTCTCGACCAGCACTACGCGCAGCGTGGTCGGCAGGGCCCACATCTCGCCCAGGCGCAGTTCGCGCGACTCCTGGTAGGCGTCCAGGAAGGGCGCCAGCAGGTCCTCGTCGAAGGCGCCGTCGGTGTGGGCGACGAAGGCCCAGGCGACGCCGTAGATGCGCGGCAGTCCGGCCAGCGGCTCGTCGAGCAGCACCGGCAGGGCGCGGAAGTAGCTGCGCGGCAGGCCCTCGTGGATCGCCAGCAGCTGGGCCTCGATGAGATGGAAGTTGTCGAGCAGCCACTGCGCCGCCGGGCTGATGTCGTAGCCCGCCGCGGCCTGGGTGCCGATCACCGCGTGGGCCTGGCGCAGCATGCGGACGTTGTCTCGCAGGCGCGGAAAGAAGGTCGCGCTGCGCATGCCCGGCCGCTCGGCGCGGTGGGTCAGGCCTAGGC
>JBBISD010000078.1:0-9211 GCA_037441485.1 Burkholderiales bacterium | reverse complement strand
CGCAGCCAGGCCATAGCCGGCCGCGTCGCCGGCGGCGATCGCCACCGCCAGCACGAGGGCGAGCAGGCCGCGCGCGGCGCCACCGGCCTCGGGCGCGTCATGCGGCGCCCCGGAGCGCGCCGGGCGGACGGGTGCGGCAAGCGCGCGCAACATCATGGCCCCCTTCGGCGCCGGGCGATGGTGCGATTCTGGCACTGCTACCGCGGACGTGAACAGCCCCGGTCGCGCCGCTCCGCTAAGCTGCGCCGGGTGACACCGACGATCCGACGCTTCGCGCACGCCGCCGGCCGCCCCGGCGCGCGCCGCCGCCTGCTCGCGCTGGTCCTGGGGGCCCCGCTGCTGGCCGCCGGCCCCTCCATGGCGGGACCCGACCAGGTTCCCATCGGCGGCTACCTGCGCGACGCCACGCTGCAGGGCCTCAACGGCCCGGCGCGCCGCCTCGCGCAGTATCGCGGCCAGCCGCTGCTCATCAACGTGTGGGCCAGCTGGTGCGGGCCGTGCATCGAGGAGATGGCCTCGCTCGAGCGCCTGGCGTGGCGCGACGCGCGCGTGCCCTTCCGCATCATCGGCATATCGACCGACGACACGCCCGAGCCCGCGCAAGCCTTCCTGCGGCGCTCCAACGCCACCATCAGCCACTTCATAGATCACGACCTGCTGATGGAGAACATGCTGGGCGCGCAGCACATCCCGCTGACCGTCCTGGTGGGCGCCGACGGCCGGATCCTGGACAAGATCGTCGGTGCCCGCGACTGGGACAGTGCCGAGTCGCTGGCGCGCATCGCGCGCGCCTTCGGCGGTCGGGCAAAGGCAGCCGGCGCGGGCGGCACGTAACGGCGATGCCGTGCGCGCGTGGCTGGACAAGCCACCGGCGGCGCGCAACCATTGCGCCGTCGATGTGGCGTGCGCCGTGCTGGCCGGCGCCCGCGGGTGTTCGCCTGCCAGCACCGGGGGACGGCATGGCACAGGCACAGCGCGGTGTAGCGGGCATGGCCGATCCGCTGGTGCGGGAGCTGGCGGCGCGCGGCCAGGTGCGCCGCTATCCGCGCGGCGCGGTGCTCATCCGCGAAGGCGAGGCCGGCGACGCGCTGTACCTGCTGCTCAGCGGCAAGGTCAGGGTCTACGTATCGGATCCGCAGGGCCGCGAGATGAGCCTCACCACCTACGCGGCCGGCGACTACGTCGGCGAGATGGCGCTCGACGGGCAGGCGCGCTCGGCATCGGTCATGGCGCTCGAACCCACCAGCTGCGCAGTCGTGGCGCGCGATGCGCTGCGTGCGGCGGTGCACGCCGACCCGGAAATCGCCATGCGGCTGATCGCCGGCCTGATCGGTCGCGCACGCAGCGCCACCGGGGAGGTCAAGAGCCTGGCCCTGATGGACGTCTACGGCCGGGTCGCGCGCCTGCTGCTGTCGATGCCGACCGCCGTCGGCGCGGACGGCCTGGCGTGGAGCTGCGAACGCCTGACGCAGCAGGAGATCGCCAACCGCGTGGGCGCCTCGCGCGACATGATCAGCCGCATCCTCAAGGAACTGCGCATCGGCGGCTACATCGTCCAGCGCGACAAGCGCATCGCCGTGCTGCGCCGGCCGCCGCCGCGCTGGTAGCGCGGCCGGTTCAGGATGCGGCCGCCGGCGGCGGGCGCCGCCGCAGCAGCACGAGCAGCAGGATCGCGCCCCCGGCAACCATCGGCAGCGACAGCCACTGGCCCATCGACAGGTGCAGCGCCAGGAAGCCGAGGTAGCTGTCCGGTTCGCGGGCGAACTCGGCGACGATGCGCAGGGTGCCGTAGCCGATGAGGAAAAGGCAGGACACGGTGCCCGGCAGTCGCGGCCGGCGCGAGTACCACCAGAGCACGGCGAACAGCAGCAGGCCCTCGAGGCCGAACTGGTACAGCTGCGACGGGTGACGGGGGATGCCGTCGTGGGCCTGCGGAAACACCATGGCCCAGGGCCAGACGGCCGGATCGGCCGGGCGGCCCCAGAGCTCGCCATTGATGAAATTTCCCAGGCGGCCGGCCGCCAGCCCGAGCGGAATCAGCGGTACCGCGAAATCGGTCACCTGGAAGAAGGCCTTGCCGCGCGAGCGGGCGAACAGCCACAGCACGACGATGACGCCGACGATGCCGCCGTGCGAGGCCATGCCGCCCTTCCAGAGCATCGGGATCTCCAGCAGGTGCGCCGCGTAGTAGTCGGGCCGGTAGAAGAGCACGTAGCCCAGGCGTCCGCCCAGGATCACCCCGAACACGCCCCAGAACAGCAGGTCCTCGACGTCGCGGGTGCTGAAGCCGCGCCAGGCGTCGCGGGCGCGCAGCCGCCCGAGCACCGTGAACAGGACGAAGCCCAGCAGGTACATCAGGCCGTACCAGCGGACGGCCAGCGGGCCGATGGAAAAGGCGACGGGATTGAAATCCGGATGGGTGAGCATGGCGCTGCCGGGCACTCCGCAAATGCGACTTAGAATGGCGGATTGTAGTGTCCGTGGCGCAACGCCGCCCGGGGCGGCGGCACCCGCCGCGGCCCACCCCCTTCCTTTCCGTGAGACGCATTCCATGGCGCACAACGACCGATCCCGCAACGTCACCCAGGGCGTGGCCCGCTCGCCCAACCGCGCGATGTACTACGCCATGGGGTACCGCGACGAGGACTTCGACAAGCCGATGATCGGCGTGGCCAACGCCCACTCGACGATCACGCCGTGCAATTCCGGGCTGCAGCCGCTGGTCGACGCCGCGATCGCCGAGATCGGCCGCAACGACTGCAACACGCAGGTATTCGGCATCCCCACCGTCTCCGACGGCATCGGCATGGGCACCGAGGGCATGAAGTACTCGCTGGTGTCGCGCGAGGTGATCGCCGACGCCATCGAGACCTGCGTCAACGGCCAATGGATGGATGCGGCGCTGGTGGTCGGCGGCTGCGACAAGAACATGCCCGGCGCCATGATCGCCATCGCGCGCTGCAACGTCCCGGCCATCTTCGTCTATGGGGGCACCGTCAAGCCCGGCCACTACCAGGGCAAGGACCTGACGATCGTGTCGGCCTTCGAGGCCGTCGGCGAGTTCAGCGCCGGACGCATGTCGGAAACCGACTTCAAGGAGATCGAGCGCCGCTGCATTCCGGGCTCGGGCTCGTGCGGCGGCATGTACACCGCCAATACCATGAGCTCCTCGTTCGAGGCGCTGGGGATGAGCCTGCTGTACTCCTCCACGATGGCCAACCCGGACGCCGACAAGCACCAGAGCGCGGCCGACTCGGCCCGCGTCCTGGTCGGCGCGGTGCGCAGGGGCCTGAAGCCGCGCGACATCATCACGCGCCGGTCGATCGAGAACGCCGTCAGCCTGATCATGGCCGTGGGCGGATCGACCAACGCGGTGCTGCACTACCTGGCCATCGCCCACGCCGCCGGGGTCGAGTGGACCATCGACGATTTCGAGCGCGTGCGCGCCCGCGTGCCGGTGCTGTGCGACCTGAAACCCTCCGGCCGCTACGTGGCCACCGACCTGCATGCGGCCGGCGGCATCCCCCAGGTCCTCAAGATGCTGCTGGCCAACGGGCTGCTGCACGGCGACTGCATGACCGTCACCGGCCAGACGATCGCCGAGGCGCTGGCCGCCGTGCCCGATGCACCGCGCGCCGACCAGTCGGTCATCCGCCCGTGGGCGCAGCCGCTGTACGCACAGGGGCACCTGGCGATCCTGCGCGGCAACCTGGCCACCGAAGGCTGCGTGGCCAAGATCACCGGCCTGAAGAATCCGTCAATGACCGGACCGGCGCGGGTGTTCGATTCCGAGGACGCGGCGATGGCGGCGATCCTGGGCGACTGCATCCGCCCCGGCGACGTGATCGTGATCCGCTACGAGGGACCCAAGGGCGGCCCGGGCATGCGCGAGATGCTGGCACCCACCTCGGCCATCATCGGCAAGGGCCTGGGCGAGAGCGTCGGCCTGATCACCGACGGCCGGTTCTCGGGCGGCACCTGGGGCATGGTGGTGGGCCACGTGGCGCCGGAGGCCTACGTGGGCGGCGCCATCGCGCTGATCCGCGAAGGCGAGTCGATCTCCATCGACGCCGAGCGGCGCGTGCTGCACCTGCACGTCGACGACGCCGAACTGGCCCGGCGCCGCGCCGCCTGGACGCCGCCGCCGCCGCGCTACACGCGCGGCGTGCTGGCCAAGTTCGCGGTGCTGGCCTCGAGCGCCAGCAAGGGGGCGATCACGGATGAGGATCTGAAGTACTGAGGGACTGCCCGCGGGAGAGGGGCCGGGGCGGAAGGCTGGCGGCTAGCGCCGCTCTACCCAGTACAGCGCCCCGAGCGCGAAGCAGAATGCCACCAGCGCGGGCAGCGCCGCGACCACGACCGGCGGCCAGGTATTGATCAGGCCCAGGTGCGAGAACAGCTTGTTCATCGCGTAGAAGAGCACGCCGATCATGATGCCGGTGAAGATCTTCAGGCTCACCGTGCCGGCCCGCACGTGCAGGTAGGCGAAGGGCAGCGCCAGCGCCATCATGACCACGCACACCAGCGGATAGAAGACCTTCTTCCACAACGCGATCTCGTAGCGGTCGGTACGCTGGTGGTTGTCGGTCAGGTGGTGGATGTACTGCAGCAGGCTGTAGGCGCTCTGGCGCTCGGGCTGCACCATCAGGACCCCGAAGATCGCCGGCGTCAGATCGGACACCCAGAGGCGCAGCGGTTCGCGCACGACGCGGGTTCCGGCAGCGGCGTCGCCCGCGACCGGGCCGTGCGCGTCCACCGCGGGCAATTGCGTGTCGACCACCGTGCTCAGCAGCCAGCCCTGGCCGCGCTGGTAGTTGCCGCTGGCGGCCGTGCTGATCGAACGCAGGTGCAGGCCGGCGTCGAATTCGAAGATGCGCCAGTCGTCGACGCTGCCGTCCGGATTGACCCGCGCCACGTTGACGAAGCGCATGCGGTCGGGCTGCCCGTCGCGGCCACGCACGAGGTCCCGCACCCAGACACCCGAGCGGAACTCCTGGCCGACCGCCGAGCCGATGGCGCGCGACTTGAAGCGCTGGGCCAGATCCTCCGCGGGCGGGGCGATGACCTCGCCGAACACGTAGGCCAGGGCCACCAGGCCCACGGCCACGACCAGCACGGCGTCACCCAGGCGGCGTGTGGTCATGCCCGAGACCCGCATGATCGTGAACTCCGAGTTCGCCGCGAGCTTGGACAGGGCGTAGATCGTGCCGATGAGGGCCGCGATCGGCATCAGCTCGTAGGCATGGCCGGGCGCCAGCAGCGCCACGAAGGCCAGCGCGTGCATGAATTCGTAGTTGGCGCGTCCGAGCTCGCCCAGCTGGTTGATCAGGTCGAACAGCGAGAACACGCCGATCAGCGCCAGCAGCACGAACAGCGCGGCACCGGCGATCTCGCGCCACAGATAGCGTCGCAGCGTGCGCATGGCCGACATGGTCCGCCGGCGCCTAGACCGCGCCGCTGGGCGGCACCGGCCGCGCGCCGCGCAATGCCGGCCGGGGCAGCCAGCGGCGCAGCGTGACGCGGCGGTAGAAGAGCAGCGCCGCCAGCCCCAGCGCCACGGCGTGCGCCAGCCATACCGCGGTGCCGAAGCCCAGGCGGCCGCGCTGCACCAGGGCCTGCATGTTCTGGATCGAGCTCAGGTAGACCAGCGCCAGCAGGGTGGCGAAGATGAGATTGGCCGAGCGGCCGACGCGCGGATTGACGTAGGCCAGCGGCACCGCCAGCAGCGCCAGGATGATCGCCGTGACCGGCAGCGCGATGCGGTACAGCAGCTCGCCCAGGTTGCGCGGCGTGGCGTCGGCCAGCAGCTGGGGCGTGGCGAAGGTGCGCGCGTTGGCGCTGGTGATCGGCGCCTCGATCGGCGACTCGAGGCGGATCGCGTAGCGGTCGAATTCGAGCACGCGGTGCTCGGCAACGCCGGCGGCGCCCTCGTAGCGGCGCCCGTTGCTCAGCACCAGGAAGCGGGCGCCATCGGCGTGGGTCTCGACATTGCCCTGCGCGGCGACGATGACGATCTCCTTGCCGTTGCTGCGCTGGCTGGCGAACACGCTCTGCACCCGGGCCCCGTCGATGTCCAGGTTCTCGACGAAGAACACCCGGTCGGAGGCGGCCGATTCGATGAACCGGCCCGGCGTCACCTTGCTGACGTCGTCGCGGTGCTCGAAGCGCTGGCGCGCCTCGGCGATCATGCGTTCCGCCCAGGGCGAGACGAACAGCGCCAGCACGGCGATCACGGCGGCCACCGGCAGCGTGAAGCGCAGCACCGGCCGCACCCACGCCAGCAGGCTCTGGCCGGCGGCGAACCAGACGACCATCTCCGAATCGCGGAAAGCCCGCGACAGCGCGATCAGCACCGCGATGAAGACGCTCAGCGTCAGCACCAGCGGCAGGTTGGTGAGGGTCGAGAGGGCGACGATCGAGAACAGCGCGCGCGTGTCGACGTCGCCGCTGGCGGCGTCGCCGAGCAGGCGCACCAGGACCTGGGTGAAGACGATGCAGAACAGCACCGAGAAAACCGCCCCGGCGCTGTTGGCGATTTCGCCGACGATCGCGCGACGGAAGATCATGGCAGCGCCCCGTCGGCGTCGGGCTCAGCGGCGACGCTCAAATGACCTGCTTCGCCGAGGCACGATCTATACTCGCGGGTCTGCACGGCCCGCTGCCTCCGGACCGGTGCCGCGCACCCCATGGAGCGCCGCACCGGGAAACACCGCTCGGTCGATTCGGTCGATGCACGGTCGCCGCCAGGGTCGGCCAGGAACAGGCCAGAGATTGCACGAAAAAGAACAGGGACGGTATTCGCGATGGAATTTAACACGAAGGCGGCGGCACCCGAGGCGATCAAGGCGGACTGCCTGGCGGTCGGGATATTCGAGGACAAGGGCATGAGCGCCGCGGCGCGGCGCATCGACCGGGTCAGCGGCGGGGCGGTGCGGGCCGCGATGGCCAGCGGCGACATGGCCGGCAAGCGCGCCAGCATCGTCGTGCTGCGCGGGCTCAAGGGCGTGGCCAGCACCCGGGTCGCGCTGGTCGGCCTGGGCAAGGCGGCCGATTTCGGCGAGAAGGCGTTCGGCGAAGCGGTCACGGCCGCGGTGCGCGGCTGCGGCGCCGGCACCGGCGCGCTGGCCTTCGCCATCGGCGACTGGAAGGTGGTCGGGCGGGCCGCCGACGGCAATGCGCGGGCGCTGGTGGCCGCGGCGCGCGCCACGGCCTTCCGCAGCGACGAGCTCAAGTCCAAGGCCGCCCAGGCGGCCAGCCAGGAGCCGCGCCGGCGGCGCATCACCGTCGTCACCGACAAACCCGAGCGGGGCATCGCCGACGGCCTGCGCCAGGGCGTGGCGATCGCCAACGGCGTGGACCTGGCCAAGCGCCTGGGCAACCTGCCCGGCAACGTTTGCACGCCCGAGTACCTGGCCGACCAGGCGCGGGCGCTGGCGCGCGAATGGGGGCTCAAGGCGCAGGTCATGGACCGGCGGCAGATCGCCGCCCTGGGCATGGGATCCTTCCTGTCGGTCACCAACGGCTCGGTCCAGCCGCCGCGGCTGATCGTGCTGCGCTACGAGGGCGCGGGCCGCGGCTTCGCCGATCCGGTGGCGCTGGTCGGCAAGGGCATCACCTTCGACTCCGGCGGCATATCGCTCAAGCCGGGCGCCGCGATGGACGAGATGAAGTACGACATGTGCGGCGCCGCGTCCGTGCTGGGGACGCTGCGCACCGTGGCCGAACTCAAGCTGCGCGTCAACGTGGTCGGCGTGATTCCGGCGTGCGAGAACCTGCCTTCGGGCAGCGCCACCAAGCCGGGCGACATCGTCACCTCGATGTCCGGGCAGACCATCGAAGTGCTCAATACCGACGCCGAGGGCCGCCTGATCCTGTGCGACGCGCTCACCTACGTGCAGCGCTTCAAGCCGGCCGCGATCGTCGACATCGCCACGCTGACCGGCGCCTGCGTCGTGGCGCTGGGCAATGTGCATTCGGGCCTGTTCTCCAAGGACGATGCGCTGGCCGACGACCTGCTGGCCGCGGCCCGCTCGTCGGGCGACAGCGCCTGGCGCATGCCGGTGGACGACGACTACCAGGACCAGCTCAAGTCCAATTTCGCCGACATGGCCAACATCGGCCTGCCCGGCAATGCCGGCTCGGTCACCGCGGCCTGCTTCCTGGCACGCTTCGTCAAGGACCAGCGCTGGGCACACCTGGACATCGCCGGCACGGCGTGGCGCGGCGGGGCCACGAAGGGTGCAACGGGACGCCCGGTGCCGCTGCTCGCCGAGTTCCTGCGCCGGCGCGCAGCCTAGCCGAAGAAGGGGCCGCGCGTGAACGATCCAGCAGCCAGCGCGATGACTGCGGCGGCCGGCGATGCGCCGGCACGCACGGCCGTCGATTTCCACGTCAACGTCGACCATCGCATCCACTATGCCTGCCGCGTGGTGCGCAAGGCGCGCAGCGCCGGCAAGACCGTGCTGGTCTACAGCCGCGACGACGACCGGCGCGCGCGCCTGGACCTGGCGCTGTGGAATTTCTCGGCGCTCGACTTCCTGCCGCACGTCACGCTGCCCTCGCCGCTGGCGCCGCGCACGCCGGTGTGGCTGAGCGCCGCGCCGGCCGAGGCGCCGCGCGACCTGCTGCTGCTGCTCGACGACGCGCCGGCCCCCGACTTCGCGCGCTGGTTCGCGTCCTTCGAACGGGTGATCGAGGTGGTCGGCGCCGAGCAGGACGATCGCGCCCGGGCGCGCGCGCGATTCAAGGCCTACCGCGAGGCCGGGTTCGCGCCGGTCGCGCATGAAGTCGGCAGCGCCTGAATCCACGACGAGGGATCGATCACATGAACACGCCGCCCAAACGGCTCCCGGTGCCGGGACCGGACGACCCGACCATTCCGGTGCTGACCGACCGCCTCGGCCTGGCGCCGCTGGATTTCGACACCACGCTGCCGATGATCGACACCGCGGGCGCGGCGGCCGAACCCGACGTCGAGGGCCTGAACGCGCTGCCGGATGCACCGGTGCCCGTGGCTCCCGGCAGCGGCATGCATCCGATCGCGGCGCTGCCCTTCCCGCCGGAAGCCCCGCCGGCACTGCCGGCCACGCCGCCACCACCGGCGCCGGTCGCGGCCGGCGCCACACGTACCGTGACACCGCCGGCACCGACATCGCTGCCGGCGGCGCCGACCGCGCCCCGCACGGGCCCGTCAAGCGGCGCCGGCCCGATG
>JBBISD010000077.1:0-9641 GCA_037441485.1 Burkholderiales bacterium | reverse complement strand
CAGTGGCCCAGATTTACTCCGGAATGCTGGCCTAGTATGACGGCGGAAAGAACACGTGAGGCTGAATTGCACAGGCTCGAAGCATTATTGAGGGAGAAATGCTGTGTCAAATGAAACACCATCGACAAAGCAAACCCTTGCAGGGATTCTCCGTCGTTTAAATGAGGGTTTGGATGATTTTTCCTGCAAACCAGCGAAAAGCGCTCAAGACCAGGGTGCTTTTGAGGACTATCCGTTGCATAAAATCGCAATTTGGGGTGACGTCGAGGCTGCGGAAGTGCTCCTTGAAAATGGCGCAGACCTTGAGGCTAGAGGTGAAGATGGTGAAACAGCGCTTCATCGCGCAGTTGGCAGCAAACAGGTACTGATGATCAAATTTCTGATCGCGAGGGGAGCAAATCGCGATGCTAAGGACAGTTATGGAAAATCCCCATTGGATTGGGCAATTCAATCCAATAATAGCGAGCTCGTAGAAGCGATAAAACTAGAAACAAACGCACCCGTCGGTCGCGGGGGATCTTGAAATTAGGTGAAATTACGATGGGATCGCGTCGGGGCGGAACTACGTGCAATCCGATCCGATCGGAATCGAAGGAGGTATCAATGCCTACACATACGTCGACGGGAACCCCCTAACCAATGTCGACGATTCGGGGCTCATCGTTCTAGGTGGTCATTTGAGGCCGTGGGGCATACAGAACGCGCTCGGCGTTTTGGGCGAGGTGCTGACAGGTAGGCCACCTAGAGTGCCGGGCATGTACGCATGCTACGCACGGTGCACGACACTGCCTACCATATGTCCAGAGCCGGACTGCCCCAGCCTGGTATACGGTTACGGCGTAGGTCCCGACCCTAGGACAGCTAGGAATGGAGCACGTACCGACGCCAACAATAGGCTCTCGGCAGTACGAGGTTGCCAGCCGAAGCACTGCACATACAAGTGCACCGACCCGAAGGGTGCGCCCTTTTACCCGAGCGCAGATTAAATGAGTGTTGAAAAAAGCACTTCCATACCGCTGCGCACCTTACGAATCCAAGCGCAAGGGGGAGATTTTGCCGCGCAAGCCGAACTTGCTCGCCGTTTGGTCGGTCGCAAGAAATTCGAAGAAGCGCTGGTCTGGTACCGTTCGGCGGCGCGCGGTGGTGATCCAAATAGTCAGATGGAGCTAGGTCTTTTTCTTTGCTGGGATCGAGACGCGTATGGCGAGGGGATTAGATGGATTCGGTGTGCCGCAAAGCAACAGCATGTAGGCGCTCAATACTTTCTAGGAGCAGAACTTGCTACCGGGGAAAACGTCCGAAAAAACGTCGCAGAATCTGCTCGCTGGTATCGCCGCGCGGCCATGAAAGGACACGGTGAAGCCCAGTACAACTTAGCAATGATGTATTGGGCCGGAGAAGGTGTGCCTCGCAATACGATCCTGAGTCACCGCTGGTTGGAGAAGGCGGCCAAGTCTGGGGATTGGGGCGCCCTTTCTGCGCTCGCGGACGCATATGAGGACGGGCTATTGGGCTATCGAAAGAATGGCAGCCGTGCCCGATATTGGCGGAGTCGCTACGACCGTATAAGAGAAGCGGAGTCGAAGCGGGTGGCACGCAATGCTCGCGCCGAACCAAGTCGTCAAGCAAGCGGCTAACGACTGGTGATTCTCCGCACCGACTGAGCCAGCTGGGGTGCGGTGAATCAATAGTCCGCCAGCTTCGGGTGCCTTTGATTTCAACGTAGAGCGAACCGAAGGTGACGCTGTGCGAGAATTTTGGAAACGAAAGACACACAGGTATCGAATATTGGAAAGGGTGCGTATTGCGCCGGGCACCGCCGAGTTCTAGCTCGCTGATTATTATGAGCGTTGCATATATGCATCTTGGAAACTCCACAGCGACAACACTGGACCTCCAATTCAGCTTGACACGGATTCCTTTCCAAAGAAATCCCATCCTCCTCGAACCGCCGGATTCTCGTCGTCCTCGGATTGAAAGATTTCTTCAATGGCCTCAATTGAAAATGGCAAATCCTTGTACCCACGCGTTGCAATGATCCATTTGCAATTCGAGATAAGAACACCTGGAAATACCCGTCCGTCAACAAGTTTCACATGTACCTGTGTGCCGCCCAGGTGAAACTCCCCCAAATTGGCCACCTTTTCAATTAACTCGCGTGGCAGCGTGTATTTGTACCGATGCGTTTCCATGAGCTAGTCCATTTCTAGCCGATTGATTCGCTTCAATCGACCCACTGCGGCTGTTGCCGTAGGTCCGCATTAGGGCGGCATACCGGGCACCGTCCCGCTTCAGTACTGGTGGGGTATCTGCTCGGCGACCACGTGGCCCAGGTTGGCGCGGATCCACGGCGCGCCGCCGTAGCGGGCGCGAAACTCCAGGATCACGATCATGTGGACCACGTCGACGAAGGTGAGCGGGCGTTCGGTCGGCCAGGCGGCAAAGCTTTCCTCGGCCTGTACGAGCAGCGCTTCGGCGCCCACCACGTCGACGAGCATGCGGGCGCTGACGACCTCGCGGTACAGGTCGCGGCCCTGCACCCGGGCGTTGCGCGCACGCTCGGCGTCGTACAGCGCCAGCAGTTCGCGGCTGACCCGCCGCGCAAAGCGCCGCTGCTGCATCGGCACCAGGAATGCGAAGGCGCTCTCATGCGCGGTCCCCGGCGCCGGCCGCAGGGACAAGGACGCCGCTTCGGCAGCGCCGCTGACGGCGGCGGCAGGCACGGTGAACGGTACGGTCCAGCCGTCGAACGTTGGCACCGTGATCGGTCCGGTGGTGGGGCTCACCGGCGCCGCGTCTGCCGCTGGCGCCACAGGGCCCGGCAATGGCTCGGGAGGCGGGGCTGCCGCCACGGTCGAGCGTTCGCCCGGCAATGCGGCACGCAGGAAACGCTCCGCGTCTGCGGCGAACTGCTCGCGGCACGGCACCGAACAAAAGCAGAACAGCGCGCCGGCGTGGATGAGGCGGAAGGCCGAACCGATGGCCACGGCCTTTCCGCAGACCGGATCGGTCAGGGCTTCCAAGTCGGCGGCGTCAGCCATGGCAAAGGGTGGAGGGCTTCTCGCACAGGCCGCCCGCGGCGGGCGCGCTGCAGGAGAATACCGCAGGACAATAGCGCACGACCCGGCCGGCGCGGCGCCGCGCGCCCGGGTACCTAGGGCGTGGCGCTGGCGCCTTGCGGCATCGGCCAGTCGAGCAGTTCGGCCAGGCGGCAGGTCACCCAGCGCGCCTCGTGCGCGCTGACCACCGAGCCGTCGGCCAGCAGGCCCTGGTGGATGCGATCGAGCACCAGGGCCTCGGTGATCGACAGCGCGAACAGCGTCGTGCGCGCGTGCTCGGTGAGCATCTGCGCCATGTCCTCGCACAGGTCGTAGCGCGCCGCAATGGCCGCGCGCGTGGCCGTGGGTCGCTCGCGCCCGCGCGGCACGAACAGCGCGATGAACGAGGCCGGGATCGGCGACTGGTTCTCGTCGTGCATCGGCGGCACCGGTGCGGGCCCCCGCGCGGCCGTCCTAGGCGCCGAAGTACCACACCGCGGCGATCTTGCCGTCGCGTACCTCGTAGACGACCACGACTTCGAACACCTTGTCGCCCAGGCCGAAGACGCGCTCGTGGTCGATCACCTTGCTGCCCATCACGATGCGGTCGAGCAGTTCGGCGCGCAGGGCCGGCAGCGTGAAGCGCTGCGTACCGTGGAACTCCTCCACGGCGCGCCGGCCCACCATGGTCGGCTCGCGGGCCGGCGGCCGGAAGATGAGGACGTTCTCGTCGTACACGCCGATGAAGCGCGGCAGGTCATGCGCGTTGTAGGCGTCGAGCTGGGTCTGTACGGCCTGTTCGGGGGTCAAGGGGAATCTCCGCTACGGCGGCCGGATGGCGCCGTGCGCGGGATTCTAGCGGGCTGCTCAGCCGCGCCCGGTGCTGTCCGGCGGGGACGCCCCGCGCCGCCCGGCGCGCCGCCGCCGGGCCAGCTCCCACAGGCACCAGCAGGCCGTGACGATCAGCGCGAACCCCAGGACCTCGATGGTCCGGGCGACGACGCCCACCGGGTGGTTCATGCGGCGGCGCGGGCCACGGGCATGAAGTCCCGGGCCAGGCGCTGGTACAGCTCCGGCCCCAGGCGCTCGCTGATCGCCTTGGCGATCAGTGCCGTGGCCATCAGGCTGATGACCATGGCGTGCCCGTCGACCATTTCCATCACGATGATCGTCGCGGTGATCGGCGACTGCGTGGCGGCGGCGAGAAAACCCGCCATGCACAGCGCGACGACCGGATGCGCGCCGACGCCCAGCGCCAAGGCATGGCAGAGGTCGAAGCCGAGCGCGGCGCCGACGGCCAGCGAGGGCGCGAAGATGCCCCCCGGAATGCCGCTGTAATAGCTCAACACCGTGGCACCGAAGCGCAACGCCGGGGTGTACCACGGCAGCGCGATGCTGCCGTCGATCGCCTGGGACGTCACGGCGTAGCCGCTGCCCAGCGAAACGCCGCCGCCGAACCAGCCGAGCAGGGCCACTGCCAGGCCGCAGATGCCGGCAAACAGCACCGGCCGCTGGCGCCGCCAGGCCCACAACGGCGCTGCGGCCGCACGTTGCGGCCACAGCAGCAGGCGGCTGAACAGGCCGCCGGCCAGCCCGCAGGCGAGGCCGCTGGCGACGATCGCGGGCACGACCTCCAGGCCCAGCGCGCCGACGCTCAGGTGCCCGAAGTAGCGGTAGTTTCCCTCCAGCGCCATGGCGGTGAGGCCGGCGACGATGATCGTGCTCAGCAGCAGGCCCGTCGCCCGGGACTCGAACCGGCGCCCGAGTTCCTCGATGGCGAAGGTGATGCCCGCCAGCGGCGTGTTGAATGCCGCGGCGATTCCGGCGGCGCCGCCGGCCAGCGCGAGGTCGGCGGCCTGCACGGCGCGCGCCTTGGGCAGCAGCCGATGGGCAAGCAGCATGACGGACGCGCCGATCTGCACCGATGGCCCCTCGCGACCCGCCGAGAATCCGCCGAACAGGGCCAGCGCGCCCAGCAGGACCTTGCCCACGGCGATGCGCAGCGACAGCAGGCCGGCAACGGAGCGACGCATTCCCAGCAGGCGCGTGGCCGCGATGGTCTGCGGAATGCCGCTGCCCTGTGCGCCGGCAAAATGCCGCGTCGCCAGCCAGACCACCAGCATGCCCATCGCCGGTGTCAGCAGCGGAACGATCCACAGGCGCTCGTGCGTCACCCGGGCAAAGCCCTGCAACGCCAGGTCCGACAGCCGCGCAAAGCCCGCTGCGGCAAGGCCTGCCAGGGCGGCCGCCGACCACACGACGGCGCGGGTGCGCCAGCGCACGGAGCTGAAGAGCCGCCGCGGCAGCGCCACCATCAACGCCGGCCCCTGCGCGCGGTCACGGGCGTCCGCGCGGCCGGGATGGATCGGGGCAGTATATTGTTCGCCACCCGCCCTCGCGAATGCCGCCACGCGCACCCATGGCCACCCGCCGGACCCCTTCGCAACGCACGCACGACGTTGCCCTGCGCGCGCCCGTCCGCCCGACGAAGACGGCGCGGGCCGCCAACGCGGCCGCGGCGCTGTCGGTGCTCGAGCAGTTCCGGGTGATATTCCGGTCGACGAAGAAGCACTTCCAGTGGGTCGAGACCGCCACCGGCGTCAGCGGCGCCCAGCTCTGGGTGCTGGCCGAACTGCAGCGCACCCCGGGCATTCGCGTCACGGAACTGGCGCGCGCGCTGGCCGTCCACCAGTCCACCGTCAGCAACCTGCTCGAACGCCTTGAAGAGCGCGGACTCGTGCAGCGGGTGCGCTCTGCCAAGGACGCCCGCAATGTGCTGCTGTCGCTGACCGCGGCCGGCAACGCGGTCATCGCCCGCGCCCCGATGCCTCTCGAAGGCGTCCTGCCCAATGCGCTGCGCTCGCTGCCGGCCGCGGAGCTCGCCCAGCTGAAGGTCCTGCTGGAAAGCCTCGCGCGTCACATGAAGGTGCGCGACCGCGCCGGCAAGCGCATCTTCCTGGGCGACATGTAGGCGGCGTGCTGGCGGTGCGCGGTCCGCATCGCGGCGCCGCGCGGGAACGTGGCCGGGGCGCTGGCGGCCTACTTCCACGTTTCGACGAAATCGACCCGCCGGTTCTGCGACCAGCAGGATTCGTCATGGCAGGCGGCGCGCGGCTTTTCCTTGCCGAAGCTCACGGTCTCGATGCGTTCGCGGGCAACCCCCAGTTCGACCAGCCGGCTCTTCACGGCATCGGCGCGGCGCTGGCCCAGCGCGAGGTTGTACTCGCGCCCGCCGCGTTCGTCGCAATTGCCTTCCAGGGCGATATGTTCCCGCGGCGTGGCATTGGCCAGATTGGCGTGCCGTGCGACGGTCGATGCCTGCTCGGGCGTCACCGCATGGCTGTCAAACGCGAAATACACGCTCTGCCCGGCCAGTCCCGCACGGGCACGCTCGAAGACCTGCTGCGGGGTCTCCGGTGGCGGGACGGGCGCTGACTGCGCGACCGGTGCTGGCGGCGGCGGCGGCGCGACGGGCGCCTTGGCCGACGGCGCCGGTGCCGGCGGGGTGGGTTCGGTCGTGGAACATGCGGCCAGCAGGGTCGCGAGGGTCAGCAGCAGCAGGCTCTTCATGGCGTCGGGCATTCCCTTCCTGTCGGGTCGGTCGAACGGGACCCGGGTGGGGCCCGCATATGCATTTGTACAAATATATTAGCACGCGTGGGGGATGCGTCCGCGGGCACCCGGCCGGGCGGTGTACCTTTGCGGGCCCGCGCCGCGCCGCCAGGATCCACAATGGCGTGCCGCGCCAGCCCCCTGCCCGGATCCAGCCATGGCCCCCCTCCACAGCGAGCTCGCCTACATCGGCCTGATCTTCGGGCTGCTGGTCATACCGCGTGCGCTGCAGCGGCCGCGGATTCCCGCGCCGATCACCTGCTTCGCACTGGGCATGGCCGCGCAGCGCGCGGACATCGCCGCCAACGACGCGGCCATAAGCACCGCGCTGGCCGACCTGGACAGCCGCGTCAACAGCGACATCGGCCGGATCCTGCTGAACAACCTGAACGACGCCCGCACCGCGTATCGCGCCCAGCGGGACCGGGTGCTGGCGCTGCTGGCCGACGGCAGCGTCGACGAAGCCCGATTCGCGCTGCTCAAGGACCTGCGGCCGGTCCAGACCGCCTATTTCGGCGCGCTGCGGGACCTGGTCACCTACCAGAACGAGCTGATGCTCGACTCGGGCCGCAGCGTCGCCGCCACCGTGCAGAACGCCATTCGCCTCGTCCCGGCGATCGTGGCCGCGACGATCCTGCTGGCGGTGGTGATGGCGATCTCGATCATCCGCTCGACTACCCGGCCGCTCGGCGCGGCGGTCGGCATCGCCCAGGCCGTTGCCGAGGGCAATCTGGCCATCGACGTACCGACGGGCGGCCGCAGCGAGACGGCGCAGCTGCTGCAGGCGCTGAGCGACATGAAAACGCGGCTGGCATCGATCGTGGTGAACGTGCGCCGCGGCTCCGAAAGCGTGGCCACCGCCAGCGCACAGATCGCGCAGGGCAACCAGGACATGAGCAGCCGTACCGAGCAGCAGGCGTCCTCGCTGCAGCAGACGGCCGCGTCGATGGAACAGCTGCGCTCGACCGTGAAGCACAATGCCGAAAGCGCCGTCCAGGCCAACGAGATGGCGCGCAGCGCTTCGGGCATCGCCGGCCGGGGCGGCGATGCCGTCGAGCAGGGCCGCGGCTTCGCCGTGGTCGCCGGCGAAGTGCGCAACCTGGCGCAACGCTGCGCCCAGGCCGCGCGCGAGATCAAGGCGCTGATCGCCACCAGCGTCGAGCGGGTGCAAAGCGGCGCGACGCTGGTGGACGAAGCCGGCGCCACGATGGGCGAGATCGTCACAGCGGTCCAGCGCGTCTCCGAGATCATCAGCGACATCAGCCGGTCCAGCCGCGAGCAAAGCGAAGGCGTCTCGCAGGTGGGCGAAGCCATCGGCCAGATGGACCGGGTCACCCAGCAGAACGCGGCGCTGGTGGAGCAAAGCGCCGCCGCGGCCGACAGCCTGCGCGCGCAGGCCCAGGACCTGGTCAGCGCCGTGGCGGTTTTCCGCGTCCCGGCCGGGGCGGCGGCATAGCGGCGAGCGGCCGTTCGGGCGGCAGCTGCGCCAGGAAGGTCCGCCGGTCGGGGCTGCGGCGCAAGGCGTCGAAGGCCGGCAGCTCCCAGGGGCGCAGCGCCACGAGCAGGCTGGTGCCATAGCGCTCCTCCTCGGGCGCGTCGGCACTGTCGGCGTGCAGCTCGGCGAGCTCCTGCACCAGCCGCGCCAGACGCTGCTGCAAGCGCAGGTTGGCCGCCGGCGTCAGCAGCGCGTTGGCAAAGCGCCGGTATTCGCCGGCAAACGCAAAGGGCGAATCGAGGAAGTCCGTCTGCACGTGCTCGCGGAAATAGCGCTGGATGGGGCCGTCGGGCAGCCAGTCGAAATCGCGCGCGATCTTGAGCTTCACGCGGTTGTCCGGCAGCAGGGCGATCAGCTTCAGGCGGTCCAGGCGCAGCAGCTGCGCGAGGCCCTCGGCCCGGCTCAGCCGGTACTTGGCGGTGATCTGCTCCAGGCTCATGTGGTTGAGCACGCACACGGCCACCAGCAGGCGGCGCGGATCGGCGACCAGGTCGGCCTCCTGCGCCGCGCTCAGCCGGTGCGTGCGTGCCTGGTCCGCGTCGGCCATGCGCACCAGTTCGGCCAGGTCCAGCCCGGCCCGGTCGGCGATCGCCTCCAGCGTGTCCAGGCGCAAGCGGCGCTGCGAGAACTGGCGCTTCACGCTGGGCTCGCTCAGCCCCAGGTGCTGCGCGACCGCGCGATAGGTGATGCCGCGCGCCTTGAGCTGCTTCTTGAGCGTGTCGACCACCTGCTCGGTCTGGCTGCCGGCCATCGCCGTCCCCCGCGCGCTACAAAAGTATTGAATAACGATACTACCGGTGGCCGTTATCGCCAAGTTGGCAAAATTCATTCCATTTTTCGATACGGTCAGCCACAGTGGCGCCACTGTCTTCCACGGAGCCGCCCATGTCCCCCCTCCTCCCGCGCGAGCCATTCCCCTGGACCTCGGTGCACGGCGCCCAGTGGTGCGCCGCCGCCTCGCCCGCACGGCGCCTTGCGCTGCCGTACGCATTGCCGGCCGCGGTGCTGCTGGCAGCGCTCCTGGCGCTGGCCTGGCACGGGCCGATCGCGCAGCCGCTGCACTATCACGACTTTGCCGACCAGCGCGGCGCGTTCGGCCTGCCCCACGCCGCCGACGTGCTCTCCAACGCGGGCTTTGCCGTCGTGGGCGTGCTGGGGCTGGGCCGGGTACTGCGTGCCGGCTGGTCGCCGGCGCTGCGCGGCGGCCGCGACGGCTGGACCCTGTTCTTCGGCGCGCTGGTCCTGACGGCGCTGGGGTCCGCGGCCTATCACCTGGCGCCGGACAACGCCCGCCTCGTCTGGGACCGGGTGCCGATCGCGCTGGCCTGCGCCGGATTGCTGGCCGCCACCTGGCGCGAGACCATCGGCGCGCCCCGCTGGGTCACGCCGCTGCTGGCGGCCGCGGCGCTGGCCAGCGTGGCGGCCTGGCGCCTGGGCGACCTGCACGCTGCATCATCCACCGCCGATGGCGCGCGCGGCGAAACCATCGTGCTGTT
>JBBISD010000076.1:0-9692 GCA_037441485.1 Burkholderiales bacterium | reverse complement strand
GCCGGTCGAAGTACCAGGCCAGCATCAGCGGCACGCCCAGCTTCATGATCTCGGCGGGCTGCACGCGCGTGACCCCGAGCTCGAGCCAGCGCTGCGCGCCCTTGACCGAGACGCCCATCACCAGCACCGCCAGCAGCGCCAGCAGGCCGATCACGTAGACCGGCACCGCCACGCGGCGCAGCACGCTGGGCGACAGGCCGGCGAACGCAAGCATGACGGCGGCGGCGAGCGCGAAGTTGCGCAGCTGGCTGCCGAAGTTGCCGGGATGGTCGGAGGCGGCCGAATACAGCGTCACCAGACCGACCACGGCCAGCGCGCCGAGCACGGCCAGCAGGGTCGGATCGAGCGACCGCCCGAAGCCGATCAGGCGAAAGCGCAGGCCCTGGCCGGTTTCCATGGTCAATGCAGCCCGCCCGCCAGCGGCGCGGCGGCTGCCACAGCCGCGGCAGCCGCCGCGGGCGCGGTAGTGCCGGCGGTCACCGGCCCGGGCGGCTCCTTGCCCAGCAGGTAATAGTCCATGACCGCGCGGGCGATCGGCGCCGCCGCCAGCGCGCCCCAGCCGCCGTTCTCCACCAGCAGCGCCAGTGCGATGCGCGGCTGGGCGCCGGGCTCGGCCGGCGCGAACGCGATGAACAGCGAATGGTCGCGGTGCCGTTCCTCGACCAGGCGTTCGTTGTACTTCTCGTTCTGGCCGATGCCCACGACCTGGGCGGTGCCGGTCTTGCCGGCGGCGTGGTAGGTCGAACCGGTGAAGGCGGCATACGCCGTGCCCTCGCGCTCGGTGGTCACGCCCACCATCGCGGCGCGCACCAGCGCCAGGTTCTGCGGGTGCAGCGTGATGCGTCCCGACTCGGCGCTCACGGTGAGCGTGCGCCGGCCGGTCGCCGCGTCCTCGATGGCCTTGACCAGGTGGGGCTTCATGACGACGCCGTCATTGGCCAGGGTCGCCGTCGCGTGCGCCAGCTGCAGCAGCGTGAAGGCGTTCTTGCCCTGGCCGATGCCGATGGAGATGGTCTCGCCGCCGAACCACTTCTGGTGGAAGCGCCGCTCGTTCCATTCGCTCGAGGGCAGCACGCCGGCCAGTTCGCCCTCCATGTCGATGCCGGTGAGCTCGCCGAAGCCGAAGGGCTGCATGAAGTCGTGGATGGCGTCGACCCCCAGGTCGTTGGCCAGCGCGTAGTAGTACACGTCGCTCGAGACCACGATCGACTTGTGCAGGTCGACTGCGCCGTGTCCGCCCTTGGGCCCGCCCTCGCGGAACAGGTGGCCGCCGTACGAGTAGAAGCCCGGATCGAAGGTGATGCTGTCGGGACGGCGCTTGCCCAATTCCAGGGCGGCCAGCGCCAGGAAGGGCTTGTAGGTCGAGCCGATCGGGTAGGTGCCGCGCAGCGCCCGGTTGAGCAGCGGCTTGTCGATCGAGCCGTTGAGCGCGTCCCAGTTGACGGGGTCGATGCCCTCGACGAACAGGTTCGGGTCGAAGGTCGGCTTGGAGACGAAGGCCAGCACGTCGCCGGTGGCCGGCTCGATGGCGATCAGCGCCCCGCGCCGGTCGCCGAACGCGCGCTCGACGATCTGCTGCAGCCTGATGTCGACCGACAGGACGAGGTTGTCGCCCGGCACCGAGGGCGTGCGCGTCAGCGTGCGCACCGGCCGGCCGCCGGCGGTGATCTCGACCTGCTCGAAGCCCGTGGTGCCGTGCAGCTGCTCCTCGTAGCTCGACTCGACGCCGATCTTGCCGATGTAGTCGGTGCCGTTGTAGTTGTCCGGATGCGCGAAGTGATCGATGCGTTCCTCGTCCTTGGTGCTGACGCGCCCGATGTAGCCCAGCAGGTGCGAGGCGGTCTCGCCCAGCGGATACTGGCGGAACAGCCGCGCGCGCAGTTCCACGCCCGGGAAGCGGAAGCGCTGCGCGGCAAAGCGCGCCACCTCCTCGTCGCTTAGCCGGGTGCGGATCGGCACCGAGTCCAGGTGCTTGTAGTCGTCGAGCATCTTGTGGAAGCGCCGCCGCTCGCGCGGCTGGATTTCCACCACCGTGGACAGCGCGTCGATCGTGGCGTCCACGCTGTCCACCTTGGCCGGTTCGATCTCCAGCGTGTAGGCCGAGTAGTTCTTGGCGATGATGACGCCGTTGCGGTCCTTGATCAGGCCGCGGTTGGCCGTCACCGGCACCAGCGCGATGCGGTTCTGCTCGGCGCGCGCCTGGAACTCGCCGTGGCGGACGACCTGCAGCCAGGCAAAGCGCAGGCACAGCACCAGGAAGCCCAGCGCCACGACGATCGAGGCCGATACGAGGCGCTCCCGAAAGTGCAGGATCTCGCGTTCTGGATTGCGCAGGGCTTTCATCCGGTCCTTCTGCGCGGGCGGCGCTGCGGCGGCCGCCGGGAAGACGGCCGGCGACGAAGCCCGGGCGTGCGCATTCTAGGCAATCCGGTGCCCTCGTGCCGCGCGCGCTTCACGCCCGTGGCGCATGGGGGCGGTAACGGACCCCCTCACCCCGCGATCACGCCGCCCGGATCATCCCCGCCGCGACGGTGTCGTTGCTCGCCGGGTCGACCAGGATGAAGCTGCCGACGGCGCGAAATTGCGGGTAGTCGTCGGTCGCGATCGGCGTCTGCGTGCCCAGCACCAGGCGAACGATATCGTTGGCCTGGACGGCGGCGCCGGTGGCCGCCGCGTCCTCCTGCCACTGCAGGTCCTCGATGTCCAGGCGCGCGGCCACCGCCGTGATGCGCGCCCGGGTCTCGCGGGCGGCCTGGCGCAGCAGGTATTCGCGGCGCGGCTCCAGCGGCGCGGCGCTGAGCCAGCAGACGCTGGCCTCGATGCGCGAGCGTGCCGCCGGCGGCGGCGCGTCCGCGCCGGCGAGCAGGTCGCCGCGCGAAATGTCGATGTCGTCGGCCAGGGTAAGCATGACCGATTCGCCGACCACGGCCCGCGTGCGCGCCGCCGTGCCGATGGCCAGGCTGGCCACCCGGGAGCGGGCTCCCGACGGGAACACCACGACCGCATCGCCGACGGCGATGCTGCCGGACTCGACCCGCCCGGCATAGCCGCGGAAGTCCGACTGCGCCGGGCGGCAGACCCACTGCACCGGCAGGCGCAGCGGCGCGGCCGCGTCGCCCTCGTGCGCGGGCAACTGCTCGAGCAGTTCGATCAGCGTGGGGCCCGCGAACCAGGCCAGGCGCGGGTCGCGGTCGACCACGTTGGCGCCTTCCAGGGCCGACAGCGGCAGGTAGTCGACGGCAACGGCCAGGTCCGGCTGGCGCTCCAGCCACCGGCCGAACTCGGCGGCGATCTGTCCGAAGCGCTCCTCGGCGTAGTCGACCTGGTCCATCTTGTTGACCGCGACCACCAGCCGGCGCACGCCCAGCAGGCAGGCGATCGTGGCGTGCCGGCGGGTCTGGGCCAGCAGGCCCTTGCGCGCATCGACCAGCAGCACCGCGGCATCGGCCGTGGACGCGGCCGTGACCATGTTGCGCGTGTACTGCACGTGGCCGGGACTGTCGGCAATGATGAACTTGCGCCGGGCGGTGGCGAAATACCGGTAGGCGACGTCGATGGTGATGCCCTGTTCGCGCTCGGCCACCAGGCCGTCGGTGAGCAGCGACAGGTCCGGCGCCGACAGGCCGCGGCGCCGCGCGTTGCGCTCCAGCGTGGCCAGCGTGTCGGTCAGCAGCGCCTTGGTGTCGTACAGCAGGCGGCCGATCAGCGTGCTCTTGCCGTCGTCGACGCTGCCGCAGGTGAGAAAGCGCAGCACGCCGCGGTCCTCGGCGACGGGGTTCGGTGCGGGCGACGCCGGCATGTCAGAAGTATCCTTCGCGCTTGCGCTGTTCCATCGACGCTTCCGAGGTCTGGTCGTCCATGCGCGTGGCGCCGCGCTCGGTCATTGTGGCGCCGGCGGTCTCCAGGATGATCTGGGCGCAATCGGCGGCCTCCGACGCCACCGGGCAGGTGCAGGAGATGTCGCCGACGGTGCGAAACCGCACGCTGACGGTCTCGACGGCCTCGCCGGGGCGCGGCGGCGTGAGCGCCGTCACCGGCACCAGCGCGCCGCCGCGGCGCACGACCTCGCGGGGGTGGGCGAAGTACAGGCTGGGCACCTCGAGGTGCTCGCGCGCGATGTATTCCCAGACGTCGGTCTCGGTCCAGTTGCTGATCGGAAACACGCGCATGTGCTCGCCGGGGCCGACCCGGGCGTTGTACAGGTTCCACAGCTCCGGGCGCTGGTTCTTCGGGTCCCATTGGCCCCAGCTGTCGCGGAAGCTGAACACGCGCTCCTTGGCGCGCGCCTTCTCCTCGTCGCGGCGCGCGCCGCCGATGCACGCGTCGAAGGCGAATTCGGCGATGGCGTCGAGCAGGGTGACGGATTGGTGCTTGTTGCGCGACTCGTCGGGCGACCGCAGCACGATGCGCCCGCGGGCGATGGAGTCGTCGATGGTGCGTACGATCAGGCGCTCGCCCAGCTCGGCGGCCCGGCGGTCGCGGAATTCGATCACCTCGGGGAAGTTGTGCCCGGTGTCCACGTGCAGCAGCGGAAACGGAAAGCGCGCCGGCCGGAACGCCTTGGTGGCCAGGTGCAGCAGCACGATCGAGTCCTTGCCGCCGGAGAACAGCAGCGCCGGGTGGGCGCACTGTCCGGCCACCTCGCGCAGGATGTGGATCGCCTCGGCCTCGAGCCAGTCGAGGTGGCTCAGGGCCGGACCGGCGGCGCGCGGCGCCGCATGCGGCGCGTTCACGCGGTCTCCCGCAGCACGGTCGGGCGCCCGCCGGCCGGGTGCAGGCCGCATTCCTTCGCTTCGGTCCGTTCCCACCACCAGCGGCCGGCGCGCGGGTCCTCGCCCGCGGCCACCGCGCGGGTGCACGGCGCGCAGCCGATGCTCGGATAGAAGCGGTCGTGCAGCGCGTTGTAGGGGACGCCGCCGGCGCGCAGGTAGTCCCAAACCTGGGCCTCGCTCCAGTCGTGCAGCGGATTGAACTTCTCGATGCCGCGCTGCGCCTCGGTGGCGCGCGCTGTCACGCCGGCGCGGTCGGCCGACTGCCCGGCGCGCAGCCCCGTGACCCAGGCGCGCTTGCCGGCCAGCGCGCGCGCCAGCGGCTCGAGCTTGCGCACGGCGCAGCATTCCTTGCGCTTGTCGACGGAGTCGCGAAAGCCGTTGATGCCGTTGCGGGCCACCAGGGCCTGGAGCGCGGCTGCGTCGGGAGCGAAGGTCTGCACGACCGGCCCGTAGCGTTGTTCGACCTGCTGCATCAGCGTGTACGTCTCCTCGGGCAGCCGCCCGGTGTCGAGCGTGAACACCCCGATCGGCAGCCGGTGGCCGACGATGAGGTCGAGCAGCACCATGTCCTCGGCGCCGAAGCTCGTCGAGAACGCCGCCGGTGCCAGCGCCGCCGCCTCGCGCAGCAGCGCCAGCGCACGCTCGGCCGGCGTGTCGCCCGCCGGCGGAGCCGCGCTCACGATGCGGCCCCGGCGCGCCGGAAGGCTGGCAGCGGCTGGTCGACCGAGCCCTGGTAGGCGTCGGAGAACGGCGTAAAGCCGCGCAGCGCCGCCTGCGGGTCGCGGTCGGCGCGCAGCGCGAAGCTGTCGAAGCCGACGCGCCGCAGCGCATACAGCTGGTCGTGCAGCACGTCGCCCAGCGCGCGCAGCTCGCCGCGCCAGCCGTGGCGCGTGCGCAGCAGCACCGCGCTCGAGTAGCCGCGCCCGTCGGTGAACGTGGGAAACTGCACGCCGATCAGGGACAGGTGCGGAAAGAATTCTACGGCCAGCGCCGGATCGTCGTCGGGCGCCAGCCACAGGCCCCAGCCGCTGTGCCGGTGCGCGCGCTGCGCCTGGGCGCGCGCCAGCTCCAGCGGCAGCAGCGGCCGCTGCCCGCAGGTGCAGGCATCCCACTGCTCCGAGCCTTCCACCAGGCACCAGTCGTCGGCCACGACCCGCGGCCGGCCGTCGACGAGGCGGATCACGCGCCGGGCGTCAGGCATTTTCCAGCTCCCGGGCCGGGTCCTGCGCCGGGTACGCCACCGCCTTGAACGGCGCGATGCCCACGCGCGCCAGCGTGTCGATGAAGCGCTCCTGCGGTTCGCGCAGGGCGACGTAGGCGTCGATGATGGCGCCCACCACGCCCGGCACCTGCTCAGCGGCGAACGCCTTGCCCAGCACCTCGCCGATCGTCGTGCGCGCCGCGTCCGGACCGACCGCGCCGCCCAGGGTCACCTGGTAGTACTCCGCGCCCTGCTTGTCCACGCCGAGGATGCCGATGTTGCCGACGTGGTGGTGGCCGCAGGAATTGATGCAGCCCGAGATGTTCAGGCTGAGGTCGCCCAGGTCGTGCTGGTAATCGAGGTCGTCGAAGCGGTCCTGCAGCGCCTGCGCGATCGGGATCGACTTGGCATTGGCCAGCGAGCAGAAGTCGCCGCCCGGGCAGCAGATCATGTCGCTGATGAGCCCTATGTTGGGCGTCGCCAGTCCCAGCGCCTTGGCCTGGTTCCACAATTCGTACAGGTCATGCTCGGCCACGTCGGCCAGCACCACGTTCTGTTCATGCGTGACGCGCAGTTCGCCGAAACTGAAGCGGTCGGCCAGGCCGGCGACCGCATCCATCGTGTCGGCGTCGATGTCGCCGGGCGCGATGCCGCTGCGCTTGAGCGAAAGGGTGACGGTCGCGTAGCCCGGCACGCGGTGCGCGCGCACGTTGCGGCCGCGCCAGCGCCCGAAGCCCGGGTGGACCGCCGACTGCCGGGCCAGCAGCGCGGCCTGCACCGCGAGCGCCTGGTACGGCGGCGGCGCAAAGCCCGCCGCGATGCGGGCCAGCTCGGTGTCGGTGGCGGTGCCGGGGCCGTCCACCAGGTGGGCGAACTCGGCCTCGACCTCGGCGCCGAACGCCTCGGCGCCGAGCGCGCGCACCAGGATCTTGATGCGCGCCTTGTACAGGTTGTCGCGCCGGCCGTAGCGGTTGTACACGCGCAGCAGTGCCTCGGTATACGTGGGCAGGTGCCGCCAGGGCAGGCCGCGGCGCACGATGGACCCCACCAGCGGCGTGCGCCCCATGCCGCCGCCGGCGAGCACGTCGGCGACCACCGCGCCGTCGGCGTCGCGGCGCAGGTAGAAACCCAGGTCATGCATCGCCGTGGCCGCGCGGTCCTCCGCGGCCGAGGCGTTGAAGGCGATCTTGAACTTGCGCGGCAGGAAGCTGAATTCCGGGTGGAAGGCGCTCCACTGACGCATCAGCTCGCAGTACGGGCGCGGATCGACGGCCTCGTCGGGCGCCACCCCCGCGTACGGGTCGGTGGTGATGTTGCGCACGCAGTTGCCGGAGGTCTGGATGGCATGCATCTGCACCGCCGCCAGCGCCGCCAGCACGGCGGGCGAATCCTCGAGGGCGACCCAGTTGAACTGGATGTTCTGGCGCGTGCTGAAATGGCCGTAGCCGCGGTCCCAGGTGCGGGCGATGCGCGCCAGCGCGCGCAGCTGGAAGCCGCCCAGCATGCCGTAGGGGATGGCCACGCGCAGCATCGGTGCGTGGCGCTGGATGTACAGGCCGTTTTGCAGCCGCAGCGGCCGCAGTTCGTCGTCGCTCAGCGCGCCGTGCTTCCAGCGCGCGACCTGGTCGCGGAATTGCGCGACGCGTTCGTCGACGAGGCGTTGATCCAGCTCGGTGTAGCGGTACATGACGATGTGTCCTGCTTCAGACCCAGACGAGGCGCGCGCCGATCAGCACCAGCATCGTGGCCAGCATGCCGCGCAGCGCGCGCTCGGGCACGCGGCCGGCCAGCGCCGCGCCGGCATGAATGGCCGGCAGCGAGCCGATGAGCAGGCCGGCCAGCATGCGCACATCCACGGTACCCAGCGCGGCATGGCCCAGCCCGGCGACCAGCGTCAGCGGCACGGCGTGCACGATGTCGGCGCCGACCAGCTTGCGCGCCGGGAGCGCAGGGTACAGGAAGAACAATGCCACCACGCCGATGGCGCCGGCGCCGACCGAGGTAAGCGACACCAGCGTGCCGATCACCGCTCCCACCGCGACGGTGCGCAGCCGCTGTCGGGCCGTGGCGGCGACGACCACCGGCGCGCCGCCCGCCGCCGCCAGTACGCCGCCATTGATGTCGTCGCGCGCGGCAAACGAGGCGCCGAGCGCCTGGATCTGCCGGCGGAACGCCAGCGCCGCGGCCGTCAGCAGCAGCGCGAATCCCAGCGCCGGCCGCACCAGGTCGCCGAGCTGCCCGGCATCCGGGTTCCACCAGCGCACGGCGCCCAGCGTCAGCAGGGTCGCCGGCACGGAACCCAGCGCCAGCCAGCGCACGATCGCCCACGGAATGTGGCCGCGCCGCGCGTAGGCGTAGGCACCGCTCGACTTCGTGATAGCGGCAAACAGCAGGTCCGTGCCCACCGCGACCTGGGCCGGAATGCCAAATACCAGGGTGAGAAGCGGGGTCATGAGGGAGCCGCCGCCGACGCCCGTGGCGCCGACGACTAAACCCACCAGGGCGCCGCTGACTATGTATTGCAGAATCAAGGGGTTACTCCGAAATCCGGCGCCCGGGGTGGAGTCCGCACACGCGCTGCCGGCGGCGGACGCCGGCCTGGGAGCCGGAAAGGGAAGCTTACGAGGGCTGCGGCACTGCGGGAACGACCACTTGGCTATGCGCCTATACGTGGCGGATATATCGGACGTCCGCGCGCCATGGCATTGCCGGGCGCCGGCATGCCGCGGCGGCCTACGACGATGGCCGGCAATAGGCCAGCAGGGCCTGGGCGATGAACCCGTTCATGCCCGGCAGTTCGGCCAGCACCGGCAGGATGCGCACGGTGGTTGCCGGGTGGCGCGCGGTGAACGCCGCGACCAGCGCCGGCAGGTCCACGGCGACGTGGCCGCCGCGCGCCCAGAACACCGGGGCGATGTCGATGTGCGCGACGCCCTCGGCGGCCAGCGCCGCCAGGGCTTCGGGCAGGGTGGGCGGCTGCAGTTCGAGAAAGGCCAGCGCAATGCGCATTGCCGGTTGCTGCGACAGCAGCGCCTGGCGCAGTTGCTCCAGCGCCGTGCCCCAGCGCTGATCGCGGGCGCCGTGCGCAAAAAGGATGAGGGCCCGCAATGGCGTGCTCATGGGCGGCGTGGTCCTGTGCAAGACGGTGAATGCGCGCGGCCGTGCCATGCCGGTCTGCCCGGCACCGGCTACCGCCCGTGGCCTGCCGCGGCCGACGCGCTGGTCTGTATTATCGCTGCAGGCCGGCGGTCCGCGGGCTGGCGCCGCGGCATGGTGCCGGCCGGACTGCGCAGCACAACGGGAATCAACGGGAGGAAGCGATGGCTTCGGTAAACAAAGTGATCATAGTCGGCAACCTGGGCCGTGACCCCGAGACCCGCTACAGCCCGGACGGCGCGGCGCTGACCAACGTCTCCATCGCCACGACGTCGCAGTGGAAGGACAAGGCCACCGGCGAAAAGCGCGAGGAAACCGAGTGGCATCGCGTGGCGTTCTTCGGCCGGCTGGCCGAGATCGCCGCCGAATACCTGCGCAAGGGTTCGCAGGTCTACATCGAGGGCCGGCTGCGGACCCGCAAGTGGCAGGACAAGGAAACCGGCCAGGACCGCTATTCGACGGAAATCGTCGCCGACGTGATGCAGATGCTGGGCTCGCGCGGCGGCGCCGGCGCCGCTGCCGGCGCGCCGGCCGACGACGATGCGCGTCCGGCGCGCAGCGCC
>JBBISD010000075.1:0-10142 GCA_037441485.1 Burkholderiales bacterium | reverse complement strand
CGTCGAGCAGCAGCACGTTGCCGCCGGAGATCAGCGTCTTGGCCAGGTGCAGGCGCCCGCGTTCGCCGCCCGACAGCTGGCCGACGATCTTCTGCTGGTCGGCGCCGCGGAAGTTGAAGCGGCCCAGGTAGGCGCGCGAGGGCATCTCGAATTTGCCCACGGTCAGGATGTCGTTGCCGCCGGACACCTCCTGCCAGACCGACTTGTCCGCCACCAGGGCATCGCGCGACTGGTCGACATAGGCCAGGCGCACCGTCGGCCCAATCGTCACGGTGCCGCTGTCGGGTTTTTCCTGGCCGGTGATCATGCGGAACAGCGTGGACTTGCCGGCGCCGTTCGGCCCGATGATGCCGACAATGGCGCCGGCCGGCACGCGAAACGACAGCTTGTCGATCAGCAGCCGGTCGCCGAAGGCCTTGCTCACTTCCTTGAACTCGATGACCTCGGCACCGAGCCGGTCGGCCACCGGGATGAAGATCTCCTGGGTCTCGTTGCGCTGCTGGTATTCGTGCGAGTTGAGCTCCTCGAAGCGGGCCAGGCGCGCCTTGCTCTTGGCCTGGCGCCCCTTGGGGTTCTGGCGCACCCACTCGAGCTCCTGCTTGATGCTCTTGATGCGGGCCGCCTCCTGGCGCGATTCCACCGCCAGGCGCTGCTCCTTCTGCGCCAGCCAGGTGCTGTAGTTGCCTTCCCAGGGGATGCCGTGGCCGCGGTCGAGTTCCAGGATCCAGGCGCAGGCGTTGTCCAGGAAGTAGCGGTCGTGGGTGATGCCCACGACGGTGCCCGGGAAGCGCTGCAGGTACTGCTCGAGCCATTCGACGCTCTCGGCGTCGAGGTGATTGGTCGGCTCGTCCAGCAGCAGCATGTCGGGCTTGGACAGCAGCAGGCGGCACAGCGCCACGCGGCGCTTCTCGCCGCCGGAAAGCCGGCCGATGCGCGCGTCCCACTCGGGCAGGCGCAGCGCGTCGGCCGCGATCTCCAGCTGGTGCTCGACATCGCTGCCCCCGGCAGCGATGACGGCCTCGTACCTGGCCTGTTCCGCGGCCAGCTTGTCGAAGTCGGCATCGGGCTCGGCATAGGCCGCGTAGATCTCCTCGAGCTTCGCGCGCGCCGTAATGAGGTCGCCCAGCCCCTGCTCGACCGCCTCGCGCACGGTCATCTCGGGGTCGAGTTGCGGCTCCTGGGGCAGATAGCCGATCTTCATGTTGGGCATCGGCACCGCTTCGCCCTCGAAGTTCTTGTCCTCGCCGGCCATGATGCGCAGCAGCGTGCTCTTGCCCGAGCCGTTCAGGCCCAGCACGCCGATCTTGGCGCCCGGGAAGAACGACAGCGAAATATCCTTCAGGATGTGCCGTTTGGGCGGCACGATCTTGCCCACGCGCCGCATGGTGTAGACGTATTGCATAGGTCCCGCTCCCGCTCTGAAGGGGCGTAGCTTACAGAAGTGCCGCGGCGCGGCGCGGCGCGTGTCTCAGGCGGGTTTCCAGAAGGTGACAATGGCGCCGCCGGCGACGATCAACGTCCCGCCGACCAGGACCGGCAGGCTGGGCAGCGTCTGGAAGAACAGGAAGTTGATCACCTGCCAGACGACGAAGAGCGTGGCGATGTACAACCCGACCACGCGGCCGAACTCCAGCGGCGCCAGGTTCAGGAAGCCGCCGTAGCCGAAGAGCAGCGCCGCCCCGGCGCCGAACAGCGCCACGCGCGCCAGGCCGGAGTGGCCGTAGAGGGCCACGCGCACGATGGCGTCGCCGCTGACCTCCAGCGTCGTGGCGATCAGCAGCAGGACCAAGGGGCTGAGCCCCTGCAGGGCATTGCGCAGGCTCATCGCGTACTCCAGCCAGTCGTCGGATTGCCGGACGTTATATCCGGATTGCCGTGTCGCGGATAGCCGGCGGCAGCGCAGCGCCATTGCCGGCCCGGACGGCAAGCAACGTCCTGCGACGTCACTTCCCGGGCTGCGCCGGGCCTTCGGCCCAGTCGGATGCCGGCCCGCAGGAACAGACCAGGTGGCGGTCGCCGTAGACGTTGTCGACGCGCGCCACCGGCGGCCAGTACTTGCGCTGGCGCAGCGCGGGCGTCGGGAAGGCAGCCACCTCGCGCGGATAGCCGTGCTCCCAGCGTTCGGCCGTCACCATGGCGGCCGTGTGCGGGGCATTGCGCAGCGGATTGTCCTCGCGGTCGTAGCGACCTGCGGCGACCGCGTCGATCTCGGCGCGGATGCGCGCCATGGCGTCGACGAAGCGGTCGAGCTCGTCGCGCGATTCGGACTCGGTGGGCTCGATCATCAGCGTGCCGGGCACGGGAAACGACAGCGTCGGCGCATGGAAGCCGTAATCCATCAGGCGCTTGGCCACGTCCTCGGCGCTGATCCCGCACTGCTCCTTGATGGGGCGCAGGTCCAGGATGCATTCGTGCGCCACGAAACCGTTGCGTCCGGTGTAGAGCACCGGGTAATGCGCGGACAGGCGGCGCGCCAGGTAGTTGGCATTGAGCAGCGCGACCTCGGTCGCGCGGGTGAGCCCGGCGGCACCCATCATCGTCAGGTACATCCACGAGATCGGCAGGATCGAGGCCGAGCCGAACGGCGCGGCACTGACCATGCCGACCGGGCCCGGTCCGCCGAGGCCGCCCGGCAGATAGGGCGCCAGGTGCGCCCTGACGGCCACCGGGCCCACGCCGGGGCCGCCGCCACCGTGCGGAATGCAGAAGGTCTTGTGCAGGTTCAGGTGCGACACGTCGCTGCCGAAGTCGGCCGGCCACGCCAGGCCCACCAGTGCATTGAGGTTGGCGCCATCGGTGTACACCTGTCCGCCGTGGCGGTGGACGATGGCGCAGATATCGCGGATGGCCTCCTCGAAGACGCCGTGGGTCGACGGATAGGTGACCATCAGCGCGGCCAGCTGTGCGGCGTGCTGCGCGGCCTTGGACGCGAGGTCGGCCACGTCGATATTGCCCTGCGCATCGCAGCGCACGACCACGACTTGCATCCCGGCGAGGCTCGCCGAGGCCGGGTTCGTGCCGTGGGCGCTCTCGGGGATCAGGCATACCGTGCGCTGCGCCTGGCCGTTGGCGCGGTGATAGGCGCGGATGGCCAGCAGGCCGGCGAACTCGCCCTGCGCGCCGGAATTGGGCTGCAGGCTGACGCGGTCATAGCCGGTGCAGGCCGCCAGCATCTGCTCGAGTTCGCCGATGAGCTCGCGATAGCCGGCCGCCTGCTCCGCCGGCGCATACGGATGCAGCGCGGCAAACTGCGGCCAGCTCGCCGGGACCATCTCGCTGGTGGCATTGAGCTTCATCGTGCACGAGCCCAGCGGGATCATCGTGCGGTCGAGCGCGAGGTCGCGGTCGGCCAGCTCGCGCAGGTAGCGCAGCATCTGCGTTTCGGAGCGGTGCCGGTGGAACACCGGGTGCACCAGGAAGTCCGGCGGCCGGCGCAGCGCCGGCGGCCGTGCGTCGGGCGCCGTGTCGTCGAGCGCCGCCACCTGGGCCTGGACGCCGAACAGGCTCCAGAGCGTTTCGACGTCCTCGCGCCGCGTGGTTTCGTCCAGCGAGATGCCGACCGCGTCCGCGCCGAGCTCGCGCAGGTTGAGGCCGCGGGCGCGGGCCGCGGCGTGCACCGCTGCCGCATCGCGCACCGGCACGCGCAGCGTGTCGAAGAAGCTGTCGTTGACAGCGAAGCCGGCCGCCCGCAGGCCGGCCGCCAGTATGGCCGTGAGCCGGTGCACGCGCAGCGCGATGCGGCGCAATCCTTCGGGGCCGTGGTAGATGGCATAGAACGCGGCGATGACGGCCAGCAGCACCTGGGCGGTGCAGATGTTGGACGTGGCCTTCTCGCGGCGGATGTGCTGCTCGCGGGTCTGCAGCGCCAGGCGCAGCGCCGGATTGCCCTGGGCGTCGACCGAGACGCCGACGAGGCGGCCGGGCATCGAGCGCTTGGCGTCGTCGCGGCAGGCCAGAAAGCCGGCGTGCGGACCGCCGTAGCCCATCGGCACGCCGAAGCGCTGCGCGCTGCCGACGACGATGTCCGCACCCCAGCGGCCGGGCGGCTCGAGCACGGCAAGCGCCAGCAGGTCGGTGGCCACCGCGACCACGGTACCGGCCGACTGCAGCGCCTGCACCAGCGCCCGCAGGTCGGGCACCGTTCCGGTCGACGCCGGATACTGCAGCAGGGCGCCGAAGGCCTCGCCGGCCTGCGCCAGATCGTCGGCCAGCACCACGTCGATGTCCAGCGGTTCGGCGCGGGTGCGCACGACGGCAATGGTCTGCGGGTGGCAGTCGCGCGCGACCAGGAAGCGCCGCGACGCGCTGCGCGAGCAGCGCCGCGCCAGCATCATGGCCTCGGCGGCGGCGGTGGCCTCGTCCAGCAGCGAGGCGTTGGCAATGGGCATGGCCGTGAGATCGCAGACCATGGTCTGGAAATTGAGGATCGCCTCGAGGCGGCCCTGCGAGATCTCGGCCTGGTAGGGGGTGTAGGCCGTGTACCAGGCCGGATTCTCGAACACATTGCGGGCGATCACCGCCGGCAGATGGGTGCCGTAATACCCCATGCCGATGAAGCTGCGCAGCACGTGGTTGCGGCCCGCCAGCGCGGCCAGGCGCGCCAGCGCCTCGGGCTCGCCCATCGGGGCGCCCAGCGGCAGCGGACGGTCCAGGCGGATAGCCGGCGGCACGATGGCGGCCACCAGTGTGGCGAGGCTTTCCTGGCCCAGGCTCGCCAGCATCAGCGCCTGGTCCTGCGGGCCGGGGCCGATGTGGCGCTCGATGAATGCACCGGGGTGCTCCAGCGCCGCCAGGCCCGGCGCGGCCGGTCCGGGGCCGGTCGCGCCGGCAGGCTTGTGGCCGTCCATCACTTGGCGGCCTCGATCTGCGCCCGATACTGCGCGGCGTCGAGCAGGCCGGCGGTGCCCGCGACCGCCGGCTGCAGACGGAACAGCCAGGCGGCGAACGCGTCCTGGTTCAGCGCCTCGGGCGCGTCCTTCAGCGTGTCATGCACCGCGGTCACGGTGCCGGCCACCGGTGCGTAGATGTCGGAGGCGGCCTTGACGGACTCGACGACCGCGATGACCTCGCCGGCGGCAAAGCTGCGGCCGACCGCGGGCAGCTCGATGTAGACCAGGTCGCCCAGCGCCACCTGGGCGAAGTCGGTGATGCCGACCAGCAGGCTGCCGTCGCTTTCGGTGCGCACCCATTCGTGCGAGGACGTGTAGCGCAGATCTTCTGGAACCTTCATGCTGCCTCCCGGTAATTGCCGCGTTGGTTGTGGCCGTACTCGTGCCGCCGGCCGCCGCGCGGCCGGGTCGATCGTAGGGTGCGCGCCATCGGTGTCACACCAGAACGGCGCCATTGCGAACGAAGGGCGGCCGGCACACCAGCGCGCTGGCCGGGCCGGCGCGCAGCGTGACCGCGACCTCGTCGCCGGGATTCACGCCGGCGGGCAGGCGCGCCAGGCCGATCGAGCAGTCCATCGTCGGCGCGAAGGTGCCGCTCGTGACCATGCCGTCGCCCTGGCGCGTGCGCACCGCGTGGTGCGCGCGCAGCACCCCGCGATCGAGCAGGCGCAGTCCCAGCAACTGGCGCAGGGGACCCGCCGACTGCTGGCGCTCGAGCGCGCCGCGGCCGACGAATTCGCGCGGCGCGCGCAGGTCGACCGTCCAGGCCAGGCCGGATTCGAGCGGCGTCACCGTTTCGTCCATGTCGTTGCCGTACAGGTTCATGCCGGCCTCCAGGCGCAGCGTGTCGCGCGCGCCCAGTCCGCAGCGGGCGACGCCGGCCTGCGCCAGCGCCTGCCAGAGCTCGACGGCCGCACCCGCGGGCAGCGCGATTTCGCAGCCGTCCTCGCCGGTATAGCCGGTGCGCGCCACGAAATACCCGCCGACGCTGGCGGCATTGAAGACGGCGAGCGCCTCGACAGTGGCCGCCAGGCGGGGTATGGCGCAGGCAAGATGGGCGCGGGCGGCCGGGCCCTGGACGGCGAGCAGCGCCAGGTCCTCGCGGGCGCGCAGCGCGACGTCGCCGGGCCTCTGCGCGCGTTGCTCCTGCATCCAGGCCAGGTCGCGTTCGGCGCGGCCGGCATTGACGACCAGTCGGTAGTCGGCGCCGTCGGTCGCCCCCGGGTCGGCGACGCGGTAGGCGATCAGGTCGTCGATCACCCCGCCGTCGGGCCGCAACATGCAGCTATACAGCGCCCGGCCGGGCTTGAGCCGGCCGACGTCGTTGGCGAGCAGGTGGCGCAGGAATTCCAGGCTGCCCGGGCCGGCCAGGTCCACCACGCGCATGTGCGAGACGTCGAACATGCCGCTGGCGCGACGCACGGCCAGGTGTTCGTTTATCTGCGAGCCGTAATGCAGCGGCATTTCCCAGCCGCCGAAGTCGACCATGCGGGCGCCCGCCGCACGGTGGGTGTCGTACAAGGGAGTGTGCTTGAGCATGTGGCATCCGGAACGAGAGCCGCACATCGGGGATCCGATGCGCGCCCCTCTGTCCTTTTGCCTGAGAGTTCCGGGTGCGCCGGCAGCGCCGCGCAGGCGTGCCGCCAGATGACCCTTGCCCCTTCGGCGCCCGCCACCGCCCAAGGGGCGAAGGCGGATCTCTCCAGAGACGCCCGCGCGGCGCGGTTCCTGGACCTGAGCGATTACGGGCATTGCGCCTTCGGCGGTCAGGGAGCGGGCCGGCGATGCGCCGGGTCCTGCCTCCTGACGCTCTCCCACGTCGCGGTCACGAGCGTGGAAGAAGGATACACGAGGCAAGGAGGTTGCGGCTCGCGGGCGCCCTCAGGTGCGCGGCAGCGTGACGCCGGTTTGCCCCTGGTACTTGCCGCTGCGGTCGCGGTAGGAGGTCTCGCAGACCTCGTCGGACTCGATGAAGATCACCTGCGCACAGCCCTCGTTGGCGTAGATCTTGGCCGGCAGCGGCGTGGTGTTGGAGAACTCGAGGGTGACGTGGCCCTCCCACTCGGGTTCGAGCGGCGTGACGTTGACGATGATGCCGCAGCGCGCGTAGGTGCTCTTGCCCAGGCAGATGGTCAGCACGTTGCGCGGAATGCGGAAGAACTCGACGGTGCGGGCCAGCGCAAAGGAATTGGGCGGGATGATGCAGACATCGCCGCGAAAATCGACGAAGGACGCCGGGTCGAACGCCTTGGGATCGACGATGGTGCTGTTGATGTTGGTGAAGATCTTGAATTCGGCGGCACAGCGGATGTCGTAGCCGTAGCTGGAGGTGCCATAGGAGACGATGCGCTCGCCGTCCACGGAACGGACCTGGCCCGGTTCGAAGGGTTCGATCATTCCCTGCGCAGCCATGCGCCGGATCCAGCGATCACTTTTAATGGACATTGGGGGGTTCCTGAAGAAGGGCCCGATTTTACGGTAGCGGATCCGGGGGCCGCCCACGCGTGTCCTGGACGGGTGCACGCGGCTGCGGCGCAAACCACGGTAACAAAGCCGCGACTTGCGCCGCCCGCCATTGTCGGATACAAAACCTCTTGCGGACTGACTGCAGGTCCTCTCTTGGCGTTTTCTAAGGTTCCCCCGGCTCGCTATGGCTCTGAACTGGACCGCCGCCGACCAAGGCAGCGTGCTCAAGGAGTTCCGGCCCCGGCGTTCGCTCCCCACAGACTGGATCCCGGCGCAACCCGGCGACCTGCTCAAGGAGATCGATACGCCGGCGCTGATACTCGACCTCGACAAGTACGAGGCCAACGCGGCCCGGCTGATGGCGGCCGCCGCCGGCAGCGGCGTGCGGGTGCGGCCGCACGCCAAGACCCACAAGTGCGCCGAGATCGCGCGCCAGCAGGTCGAGGCCGGCGCCGTGGGCGTGTGCTGCGCCAAGCTGGGCGAGGCCGAGGCGATGCTCGCCGGCAATATCGACGACGTGCTGATCACCAACGAGATCGTCGGCGCGGCCAAGATGCGCCGGCTGGCGCTGGTGGCGCGCGCCTACGCGCCGGCGCGGCTGGGCGTGTGCGTCGACGACATCGAGATCGCGCGCCAGCTCGCGGCGGTGTGCGCCGCCGAACAGGTCGTGCTGGACGTCTACATCGAGATCGATGTCGGCCAGAACCGCGGCGGCCTGGTAGAGGCCGATGCCATCGTCGCGCTGGCCCGGCTGCTGCACGAATCCCCGCAATTCAATTTCCGCGGCCTGCACGCCTATGCTGGCCTGGCGCAGCACCGGCGCGGCGTACCCGAGCGCCGCTCCGCCGCCCACGCGGCAGCCACGCGCGCGGCGCGCGCGCGCGACCTGATCGTCGGTGCCAGCCTGCCCTGCGACGTGATCACCGGCGGCGGTACCGGCACCGTGGCCTACGACATCGCCAGCGGCGTCTACACCGAGGTCCAGCCCGGCTCGTACGTCTTCATGGATGTCGACTACTCCAAGAACGAGCGGGACCCCCAGGCGCCGGCCTTCGAGGTCTCGCTGTTCGTGCTGGCCACGGTGATGAGCCTGCAGAACGAGCGCGCCACGCTGGACGCCGGCGTCAAGGCCTTCTCCACCGACATGGGCCCGGCGCACCCGGCCTTCGACGGCTGGCGCGTGCGCAATGTCTCCGACGAGCACACGGTGCTGATGCGCTCGGACGACGGCACCGCCATCAAGCTCGGCGACAAGGCCCTGCTGGTGCCCAGCCACTGCGATCCGACGGTCAACCTGCACGAGTGGATCGTGGCCACGCGCAAGGGCCGCGTCGAGGCCGTCTGGCCGGTGGACGCGCGCGGCAAGGTCTACTGAGCCGGGCGCGGGCCGGCAGCCATTTGCCGAACGCCTGGCGGGCACGCCGATGGCGTGGCGCGCAAAGCTGGTGGCGATGCGCGGCACGAATGACGCCGCAGTCGACACCGTCATCGCGCTGATCGATGCGTCGGGCGAGTCGGTCGGCGCGCTGCGGGCCGCGGACGATACCGACAACATACGCCACCGAGAGCGCGGCGGCCGCCAGGGCCCGGCAGGCCGGCACCGGCCTACGCGCGACCGAACAGGCGCCGCAGGAATGCCGCTATGGTTCCCCACAATCCCATCGACGGCGCCGCGCCGGCCTGAACGGCTGCGCCGGCCGGCGGCGCCAGCTGCTGGGCAAAGGCGGCGAAGAACTTGTCCGCCATCGCGCCGGCCGCGGCGTCGACCAGGCGCGAGCCAATCTGCGCCAGCTTGCCGCCCACCTGTGCGGTCGCGCGGTAGCGCAGCAGGGTCTGCGCCGCGCCCCGGTCCTCGAGGCTGACCTGCGCCTGGCCGCGCGCGAACCCGGTGGCGCCGCCGTTGCCCTCGAAGCGCAGCGTGTAGCCCGTCGGCACGACGATGTCGGCCAGCGAAAAGCTGCCCTGGAAGCGTGTCTTCACCGGGCCGACGGCGGCATTGACGACGGCGGCGTACTGGTCGGGGCCGGTGCGGGTCATGCTCTGGCAGCCGGGGATGCACTGCTGCAGCAGCGCGATGTCGTTCAGCGCCTCCCAGGCACGCTGCCGGTCTACCGGCAGCAAGCGTTCGCCGTTCAGTTCCATGTGCGCTCCCGCGAGGTGCGCCGCGCGCCCGCGCGCGCCAGCAGACCGGACAGCTGCGACAGGCTGTCGATGTTGTGGATGGGCAGCATCCGGTCTACATGGGGCAGCAGGGTCCGCACGCCCTGCGCGCGCGGCTCGAAGCCTGTGTAGCGCAGCAGCGGATTTAACCATACCAGGCGCCGGCAGCTGCGCGCCAGGTGCGCTGCCTGCTGCGCCAGGGCGCCGCCGTCGCCGTGCTCCAGGCCGTCGCTCATCAGCAGCACGGTGCGGCCGCCCGGGGCGATGCGCCGCGACCACTGGCGGTGGAACTGCTCCAGGCACTGGGCGATGCGCGTGCCGCCCGACCAGTCGTCGACCGCCGCCACCACGGCGGCCAGCGCCACGTCCGGGTCGCGCCCGCGCAGCAGGCGCGTGATGCGCGTAAGGCGGGTGCCGAAGACGAAGGCCTCGACCGGGCCGTCGGCATTGGCCAGCGCATGCAGGAAATGCAGGAAGGCGCGCGAATACGCGCTCACCGAGCCGGAGATGTCGATGATCGCCACCAGCGGCTCGGGGCGCGTGCGCGGCTCGCGCATCGGCAGGCCGGGCAGCTCGCCGCCGGTGCGCGCCGCCGCGCGCAGCGCCGCGGCCAGGTCCACGCGCCGA
>JBBISD010000074.1:0-10284 GCA_037441485.1 Burkholderiales bacterium | reverse complement strand
GGTAAAAGACCAGCACGTGCGGATGCTCGGCCTTGATCCGCAGGTACTGCTGCATTACCGGCGTGTGGCCGCAGAGCGCCGTATCGTCCGTCACGTGAGGAGCCGATCGATCCAATGTGCCAGGTTTGCCGTCGCGCTCAGCGCGCCGGCGGCGGGGCAATGGCGGCGGCGACGGCCTCCCCCATCTCGATGTAGCCGCGCGACCCCACGTGGGTATCGTCCGGCAGGTAAAGGTCGACGATACTGCCCGCATTGCCGCCCAGGCGTTCGTCCAGGCCGACCGAGGCGACCCCGGCGGCGTCCAGCGCCCGCCAGAGGTTGGCGGACGCGGGCACGGCGACGCCCGGCCGCAGGAAGGGCGCATAGACCGTCAATTTGTCGGGAACCACGGCAATGGTGACCACCAGACCCAGCGCCCGGCCCGATGCCGACAGCTGGCGTGCATTGGCGATGGCTCGTTCCACCTGCTCGGGCCGCCACGCGCCTTTTGCGAGGTCGTCGTTGTGGAACAGGATCGCATCGGACCGGCGGTTGGAAAACAGGTCCGCGCGGGCGAGCGGGGCGATGGAGGTCGGCCCGGACGAAAGCGTTCCCGGGCGATTGCGCACATCGGCCCAAAGCGCGCGGATGGCGTAGACCGGATCGGGCATCGGGTCGGCATAGCGGTCGCGCCGGGTCGGCGTCATCCCGTCCTGCGCATAGATCGACGTCGTCATGGCCGCCGGGCAGGTGGCCGGGTCCGGTTGCGCATAGTCGAAGCGCAACACGAAGGTGCGCTCCACCGCCTCGATGACCAGCATCCGTGCCCGCGGATACTGGCGCTTGAGCGTCGCCAGGGCGACCGGGAGGCAGCCGGGGCCGCCGATGTCGGACCATTGGAAGCTCGTGATCGGCAGCCCGAGCCGGGCCGCCGCAACCGACTGCCAGCGGTTCTGCGCCGAAAACGAGTCGCCGATCACCAGGACGGCGGCGTCCTGCCGCGGATCGTTGCCGCGTACGTGGATGGCGGGCTGATCCCGGTTCCAACCCCAGCTGCGCTCGGAGAAATTGCCCAGCCGGGTCAGGTCGCCGCGCAGCGGCTGCAGGTAGATGCCCAGCAGCAGGAAGGCCAGCAGCGGAATCGCGGCGGCGACGAGGAAATGGCGCAGGAAGGGCATGGCCGCTCAGAACTGAAAGTAGAGGAACGGGCTGTTCTTCTTGAAGAGCAGCACGGCCACCGCGAAGACGAGGCCCGTCAGCACCCCCATCGACCGGCTCGGCTGCCAGCGCCACGCGGCCGGTGCCGCGGCCACCGGTTCGAAGGCCGGGGCATACCTTGCCAGGCATTGCTGGCTATTGGGCAGGAGAAAGACGATGCCCAGCCCGGCCAGCACCCACCAGATGGCGTGCTGCGGCGACAGGGGCAGTCCCGGATACAGGTCGGCCAGGCGCAGGGAAATGCCGTTGAGCCCCGCCATGCCCTGCCAGATCGTTGCCGTTGCCGGCAGCGATGCCGCGCGAAACGGCACCCAGGCGACGACGACGGCAAGGAAGGTGACGGCGACCGCGCCATAGCGCGCCAACCGGCCGGCGCGAACCCCATGACTGCGGGTCAGCGATTGCCACGCGTGATTGATCACCAGGTAGACGCCGTGCAGCCCGCCCCAGAATAGGAAATTCCACCCGGCGCCGTGCCACAGGCCGCCCAGCAGCATCGTCGCGAGCAGGTTCAGGTGGCGCCGCACCCGGCCCTTGCGGTTGCCGCCGAGCGGGATGTACAGGTAGCTGCGCAGGAAGGCCGACAGCGTCATGTGCCAGCGGCGCCAGAAATCGATGATATTGGCCGACTTGTACGGCGAATCGAAATTCAGCGGCAGGCGCACGTTGAACATCCGCGACAGGCCGATGGCCATGTCGGAGTAGCCCGAGAAGTCGAAATAGAGCTGCAGCGCGTAGGCCAGGGCGCCGATCCAGGCGCCCAGCAGCATCGGGTGCCCGCCGGTGGCGGCGGAGTGGAACACGGCATTGGCATATGGCGCCAGCTGGTCGGCGATGACGACCTTCTTGAAGAGCCCGAGCGAGAACAGCGTGAGCCCGACCGAGAGGGATTCGAGGTTCGGCCGATAGGTCTGCGGCTCGGCGAACTGCGGCATGACCTGCTTGTGGTGGATCACGGGCCCGGCGATCAGGTGCGGGAACCAGGTCACGAAGAGCAGGTAGCGCACGAAATCGAATTCGTGCGCGACGCCCTGGTAGACGTCCACCAGGAACGCAATCTGCGTGAAGGTGAAGAACGAAATGCCCATGGGCAGGACGATGTCCAGCGGCAAGATCGACGCGCCCACGTCATTGGCGATGCCGATGAAGAAGTTGGCGTACTTGAACACGCCCAGCAGGACGAGGTCCGCGCCGATGGCGGCCAACAGCAGGTGGCGCTTGCGGCGCGGCGGCGCGCGGGCGATGAGCCGGCCGGCGCCGAAGTTGCCGACGATCGACGCGACCAGCAGGGCGACGAACGCCGGATTCCACCAGCCGTAGAAGAACAGCGATGCCAGCGCGAGCCACAGCGCCGCCAGGTCGGTGCGTGCGCGGGCGATCCGGAAGAAGCCAAGCAGGACGATCGGCAGGTAGAGAAAGACGAATTCGTAGGAGTTGAATAGCATCGCAGACGCGCCGTCTTGGAGGCCCGAGCATTATGCGGGCAAACAAAAGACCGCCTTTTTGCCCCCATCCGGCGCAGGCCTGCGGGCCGCCGTCGCCGCCGCTCCCGGGCCGGTAGGTGCCAGGGCCCTGGCGAACCGGCATACCTGTCCGCAATGATCGGCATTTCGTGACTTTTGCGCGGAATAACCGTACGATGCCCCAACGGTGCCGTGCGGCGCGTGCTTTGCGTGGCTATTGACGTCGTATTGCGGCGATCGGGCGGCAATCGGCTGCCAGCGTCTGGCTACGGTCGTCGTGCCGGGTACGGTGGAGCGCCATCGCTTCGGTTGCGGCCGCAAGAATCTGCCGGCCGGCGTCCCTGGCGCCGCGTTTTTGGCCACCGGACTACGGTAAAATTTCTGTTTGCCCTGCCGCCATGCGCACTGGTGCGTGGCGTCTGCCCTCTTGCCCCTGCGCGCCGGGACGCCATCTCCGGTCCGCGGGTTGCTCCGCCCTTGTTGCCGGTCAAATTGCCGTTGCATGCGCCGGCTAGGATGGAGTGCTGGAGGCCGTAAGCCTGGTCCAGAAAGCCTATGAACGCTACGAACGAAGCTACGAACGAAGTCAAAGTCGCCGTCCCGGCGCAGGCTCCAACACCCGTGCCGGTCGGCGCGCCACTGCCGCACCGCAAGGTCATGCGCCGCTGGCTTCTGCCGCTGTCGGAGCGCACGACCGCCTACGCCATTGCGCTGCTGCTCTTCGATTACGCCCTGCTGTTCGGCCTGCTGGCCGGCACCGTGGTCGTGCACGGTTGGCTGGCCAAGCTGGCCCTGGGAATGGCGGCGGGCTTCATGATTGGCCGGCTGTTTATCATCGGCCACGACGCCTGCCACCAGAGCCTGACCCCGCACCGCGGCCTGAACCGCGTGCTGGGCCGCATCGCCTTCCTGCCGTCGATCACGCCCTACAGCCTGTGGGACGTGGGCCACAACGTCGTGCACCACGGCTATACCAACCTGAAGGGCTTCGATTTCGTCTGGGCGCCGCTGACGCGCGACGAATTCAACGCGCTGCCGCTGTGGCGCCAGGCGCTAGACCGCGTCTATCGCAGCGGCTGGGCACCGGGGCTGTACTACATGATCGAGATCTGGTGGCTGCGCATGTTCTTCCCCAGCCGCTCGTACATGGGAACGCGCCGCTCGATCTTCCTCTGGGACTGCCTGCTGGTCAGCGTCTACGGCGTGGCCTGGACCGGGGCCCTGGTGGCCGGAGCGTCGGCCGCCGGCGAACCGCTGCTGCCGGTCATCGTATGCGGGCTGCTGGTGCCCTTCCTGTTCTGGTGCTCGATGATCGGCTTCGTGGTCTATGTGCACCACACGCACGTCAAGGTGTCGTGGTTCGACGACCGCGCGGACTGGGCGCGCGCGCAGCCGTTCATCTCGACCACCGTGCACCTCACCTTCCCGCTGCGCTTCGGCGCGGTGCTGCACCACATCATGGAGCACACCGCGCACCACCTGGACATGAGCATTCCGCTGTACCGCCTCAAGAGCGCGCAAAAGATGCTCGAGGACCTGCTGCCGCAGCGCATCGTCATCCAGCGCTTCTCCTGGCGCTGGTACTTCGACACCGCGCGCCGCTGCAAGCTGTACGACTTCTCGCGCCGCTGCTGGACCGCCTATTCGGGCCGCGCCACCAGCGAGCCCGCACCGGCCGCCGCATAGCCGGCGCCGCAATGACGGAGCCCCGCTGACGCGGGGCTTTTTTTCATGTTGCCCTCGCCCGCTCCGCGGGAGCAGGGCCGGGGGCGCAGGCCCTAGCGCCGCGCCTGCGCCACCCCCAGCAACAGCGCAAGAAACACCAGCCACAGCAGCGACCACGCCGGGATGCTCAGTCCGAGGAAGGTCCAGTCGACGTTGGTGCAGTCGGCGTAGCCCTGGAAGATGCGCGGCAGGGCGCGCCCCAGCGGCAGGTTCGATACCAGGTATTCGAGCGAGGGACCGCAGGTCGACATCGGTGGCGGGTGCAATTGCAGCCACACGTGCCAGCCCCCGACGCCGGCGCCGGCCAGCGCCACGAGGATGCCCAGCGCGGCCACGATGCGCCCCAGCAGCGCCGGCAGCAGCGCCGCCAGCATGGCCAGCGCACCGAGCAGGACGTAGGCGTAGCGCTGCAGGATGCACAGCGGGCAGGGTTCGAGCTGCTCGTGGAACTGCAGGTACATCGCCGCGCCGATCAGCGCCGCGCAGGCCAGCGCGACCGCCAGGTACAGCACGCGCGGCCGCAGCAGGCTGGCGGGCAGCAGCGCCATGCTCAGGCCGCCTCCCCGGCGGCTTCCGGCTCCAGGCCCTGGATGATGCGCAGCAGGGTCGGGAAGATCTTCGGGGTACCGCACACGAGGTTGCCGGTGGCGAGGTAGTCGGCGCCGCCGTTCTCGTCGGTGATCAGTCCGCCGGCTTCCAGCACCAGCAGGCTGCCGGCGGCCATGTCCCAGGGCTTGAGCCCGTACTCGAAGAAGCCGTCGAAGCGGCCGGCGGCGACATAGGCCAGGTCGAGCGCGGCCGCGCCGGGGCGGCGCAGGCCGGCGGTGGTGGCGGTGAGGCGGCGAAACAGCTTCAGGTACTGGTCCAGCTTCTCGAAGTCGCGAAACGGGAAGCCCGTGCCGATGAGCGCGTCCTTCATCTGGCTGCGCTTGGAAACGCGCAGCCGCCGGTCGTTGAGGAAGGCGCCGCGGCCGCGCGTGGCGGTGAACAGGTCGTTGCGCGCCGGGTCGTAGATCACCGCCTGGGTGATCTGCCCGCCGTGCTGGCAGCCGATGGACACCGCATACTGCGGGAAGCCGTGGATGAAATTGGTGGTGCCGTCCAGCGGATCGATGATCCAGGTGTAGTCGGCCGCACCTGCCGGCCGGTGGGCGCCCGATTCCTCGGCCAGGAAGCCGTGGTCGGGATAGGCCTGCGAGAGGACCTCGATGATGGCCTGTTCCGCCGCGCGGTCGACCTCCGTGACAAAATCGGCATGGCCCTTGGAGCTGACCCGCAACTGGTCCAGGTCCAGGCTGGCCCGGTTGATGATGGCCCCGGCCTTGCGGGCGGCTTTTACCGCCGTATTGAGCAATGGATGCATAACGTGGATTCTATAGGCCCGGACGCCGGGCCGTTGGCGCGCGTCCGGTTCGTGTTGGTCGAACCCAGCCACGTGGGCAATATCGGCGCCAGCGCGCGCGCCATCCGCAGCATGGGTTTCACCCGGCTGGCCGTCGTGGCGCCGCGCACCCGCGGGTATCGCACTGCGCCCGAGGCGGTCGCGCTGGCCGCCGGCGCCGGCGACGTGCTGGCGGCCTCGGTCGACTATGCCGACCTGGCGGCCGCCTTGCACGGCGTGCAGCTGGCCTTTGCCACCACCGGCTACGCCCGCGCCTTCGCCACCGAACCGCTGGACGTGCGGATCGCCGCCGGGCAGTGTGCGCGGGCGCTCGATGCGCCCGACATGCAGGTTGCCTTCGTGTTCGGGCCGGAGCGCACCGGCCTGTCCAACGCCGACGTGCAGCGCTGCCACGCCGCCTGCAGCATCGCGGCCGATCCGCTGCGGGCCTCGCTCAACCTGTCGCAGGCCGCCCAGGTGGTGGCCTACGAGGCGCGCCGCGAGATCCTCGGCCATGCCGGCCAGCCCGACACCCCGGCGCCGCGGCGCGACGTTTCACAGGGGGCCGAGCGCAGCGCCGAACCCGCGGCCGGCATCGAGCAGACCGAGGCGATGTTCGCGCACCTGGAAGAGGGCCTCGTGGCCGTAGGCTATCTGGACCCCGAGCAGCCCAGGCACCTGCTGGCGCGGCTGCGCCGCCTGCTGTTGCGCGCCCGCCCCACGGCCACCGAGGTCGACCTGCTGCGCGGCGTCGCCAGCGCCATGGTGCTGCCGCGCAAGCTGCGCGCCGGGCGCAAAACGCCGCGCTGAACGGCGGCGCGCGGGCTGCCTACAAACCCGGCGGCGCGAAGACCACCAGCTGCTCCCCGTCCCACCGCAAGCCGCCGCCGCGCGGCGGCGTCGCTTCGAGTTCCCAGTCGGGCAGCACCCAGCGCTCGGCCGCCACGCCGTCGAGGTCGAACCGGTGGTGCGCCGGCCGGTGCGTATGCCCGTGCAGCAGGCGCGGCACGCCGGCCGCGCGCAGCGCCGCCGCGATGGCCTCGGGCGTGACGTCCATGATCTGCATCGCCAGCTGCTGCTTGCTGGCCTCGCTGCGCGCCCGGGCCTGGCCGATCAGCGCACGTCGCTGGGGCAGCGGCTGGGCCAGGAAACCGGCCTGGAAGGCGGCGTCGCGCGCCTGGCGCCGGAACGCCTGGTAGGGCACGTCGAGCATGCAGTAGGCGTCGCCATGGGCCAGCAGCACCGAATGTGCCGCCCCGGGGCTGCCGATGCGCGCCAGCGCCGGGTCGGCCAGCAGCCGGGCGCCGCTGCGCTCGAGGAAGCGCGCGCCCAGCAGCACGTCGCGGTTGCCGTGCAGCAGGTAGACGGCGATGCCGCGGCCGGACAGCTGCGCCAGCGCGTCGGCAACCGTGGCGCCAACGCGGTCGTCGGGCTCCTCGCCCTCGAGCGTGTCGTCGCCGGCCCAGTATTCGAACAGGTCGCCCAGGATCACCAGCTCGGCGGCGCCCTCGGGCAGCGCGCCGAGCCAGGCCAGGAACGCCTGCAGGCTGCGCGGCCGCTGGCTGCAAAGGTGCAGGTCCGAGACGAAGACCGGGGCGCGCAGCGCCACCTGGGCGAGGCCCGGCAGCCGCACGGGCACCACCGGCGCGTCGGCGGGTGCTCCGCCCGGGGCCGGATCAGGCATCGGCCTCGGCGCGTTCGATGATGACGTCTTCCTCGGGCACGTCCTGGTGGCCGCCGCTGCGTCCGGTGCGCACTGCGCGGATCTTGTCGACCACGTCCATGCCCTCGACGACCTTGCCGAACACGCAGTACCCCCAGCCCTGTCCGGTGGGCGCGGTGTGGTCGAGGAAGGCGTTGTCGGCGACGTTGATGAAGAACTGCGCCGTCGCCGAGTGCGGGTCCGAGGTGCGCGCCATGGCCACCGTGTACTTCTGGTTGCGCAGGCCGTTGGCCGCCTCGTTGTCGACCGGGGCCGCGGTGGGCTTCTGGCGCATGCCGGGCTCGAAGCCGCCGCCCTGGATCATGAAGCCGTTGATCACGCGGTGGAACACGGTGTTGTCGTAGTGCCCCGAGCGCACGTACTGCAGGAAGTTCTCGACGGTCTTGGGTGCGCGGGCGGCGTCCAGCTCGATGCCGATCACGCCGTGGTTGGTATGCAGTCTTACCATGGTGCCTGTCTCCCGATGGGGTTGCCGATCGCGGGCGCCGCGCCGGTGCCCGCCTTGCGTACCTAGCGGCCCAGGTGGGCCTTCTTGATGACCACGGCGGTGACCGGCACGTCGCGCATGCCGTTGACCACCGTCGTCTGACCGGTGCGGATGGTCTCGACCGCGTCCATGCCGTCGACGACCTTGCCGAACACCGTGTAGCCGGCATTGTCGCGGCCCGGGTAGTCGAGCATCGGGTTGTCGACGACGTTGATGAAGAACTGCGCGGTGGCCGAGTTCGGATCCATCGTGCGCGCCATCGCGATGCTGCCGCGCGCGTTCTTCAGGCCGTTGTTGCTCTCGATGGCGATCGGCGGGCGCGTGGCCTTCTGCACCATGGCGGGAGTGAAGCCGCCGCCCTGGATCATGAAGCCGGGAATCACCCGGTGGAAGATCGTGCCGCTGTAGAAGCCGTCCTTCACGTACTGCACGAAATTGGCCACGGTGCGCGGGGCCGCCTTGGCGTCGAGCTCGAGCACGATGGGCCCGGCCGTGGTCTCCAGCGTGACGATCACGGGACCGGCCGCGGCGGCCGGTGCCGGGGCCTGCGCATGGCCGGGCGCGGACGCGACGGTCGCGCCCAGGCTCAGCAGCGCGATGCAGGAAAGGCGTCGAATCGGGTTCATGGGGTCTGGTCTCCTTGGGGTTTGCGGGGCAGCGCCCGGTTGCGCGCTCAGCGCGCGCTGTGCAGCTTGCCGCCGAGTTCGCGGGTCAGGGTGAGCTTGCGCTTGAGGGTCGCGCTGGCCGGATTCAGCCGCGCGGCGTCGTCATAGGCGGCCGCCGCCAGCGCAATGTACAGGTCGCCGAGGTTCTCGCGCGCCGTGACGTAATTGGGCTGCGCCGCGATCGCCTGCTGCAGCAGGTGTTCGGCGCTGGACAGCGCGCCCTGGTTGGCGCGGATCACGGCCAGGTTGTTGTAGGGTTCGGCCAGTTCCGGGAAGTCCTGCGTGAGCCCCTCGAGCACCGCCGCGGCCTCGGCCGCGCGGTTCAGGTCGCCCAGCGCCACGGCGCGCAGGAAGCGCACCTGCGCATCGCGCGGGTGCCGCGCGAGGAACTCGTCGGCCTGGCGCAGCGCGTCGGCCGCCTGCCCCTTGCGCAGCACGGCACCGATCTGTTCGGCGACGGTCTTCTTGGCAGGGTCGCTGTCGTCGCCGGCCGTGTCCCGGGCGCCGGTGCGCGCCGCATCGCCGCCGGCCGCGCCATCGGCCGCCGCGGGTGCGGCCGCCGGCGCGTTGTCCGGCGGGCTGGCAACGGGCGCAGCCGGCTGGGCCAGCGCCGCGCTGCCGGCCACGGCGCCCACGCCCGCCAGCAGCGCCACGCGCAGCAGCACCGCGGCCGAGGCGCGATGGCGCAACCGCGTGGCGGTGAGTGCGGGAGCGATGGGCAAAATGCGGTACGCTGGCGGCAAGGGCAGGAGGGCGGCTGATATAATCAACCCATCATTCTAACCATGCATACCGCCCGAGCGGGACGGCGTTACCTGCCTGCCCAGCGCTCGTGTCGGTCCCGCAGGCCCGGCGTGCGCCGGTGTCCGGCGCAACAGGCCGATCCCCGATGACAGTTCGCATCCACAATACCCTGTCGCGGCAGCTGGAAACCCTGGTGCCCAGCGAGGCCAATCACGTGCGGCTGTACGTGTGCGGCATGACCACCTACGACTTGTGCCACCTGGGGCATGCGCGCCTCTTCCTGGCCTTCGACGTCGTGCAGCGCTGGCTGCGCACCCGCGGCTACCGCGTCACCTACGTGCGCAACATCACCGACGTCGACGACAAGATCATCCGCCGCGCGCTCGAGCGCGGCGAGCCGATCGGCGCGCTGACCGAGCGCAACATCCGGGCGATGCACGAGGACTTCGACGCGCTGGGCATGGCGCGTCCCGACATCGAACCGCGCGCCACGCAATACATCACGCAGATGCTCGACCTCATCGGTGTGCTTGAGCGCCAGGGGCTGGCCTATCGCGCCGACGACGGCGACGTCGATTTCTCGGTGCGCGGCTTTCCCGACTACGGCAAGCTCTCGGGCCGCTCGATCGACGAGCTGCGCAGCGGCGAGCGCATCGGCATCAACTTGTCCAAGCGTGATCCGCTGGACTTCGTGCTGTGGAAGCACGCGCGGCCCGACGAACCGAGCTGGCCCTCGCGCTGGGGCCCGGGGCGGCCGGGCTGGCACATCGAGTGCTCGGCGATGGCCGAGGCCACGCTGGGGCGCAGCTTCGAGATCCACGGCGGCGGCCCGGACCTCATCTTTCCGCACCACGAGAACGAGATCGCGCAAAGCGAGGGCGCCTACGGCGTGCCGCTGG
>JBBISD010000073.1:0-10635 GCA_037441485.1 Burkholderiales bacterium | reverse complement strand
CGAACATCCATTCGTCGCTGTTCCTGAACATCTACGAGTACCTGAACAAGACCACGGACCTTGAAGAGATCGACGCCATCATCAAGGCCTACGAGCTCTACATCGAGCAGATCCGCGCCCAGAACCTGGATCCGCTGCTGTCGGTCACCCGCGCCTGGCGCCTGGTGAAGTTCGTCGACGCCGGGATGGTCACACTGACGGCCTGCTGCAAGTGCAGCGGCAAGTTCGTCACCCACACCTACGAGCTGACGCGCAACTACGTCTGCGGCCTGTGCGAACCCCCGGCGCGTGCCGGCAAGGGCCGCGGCAGCGTGCGCGCCGAGGAAGAGGCGCTCGCCTGACCGCACCGCATACCGTTCTTTCCTCCGACCTCGACCCGGACCCCTCCGGGTCTTTTTTTGCCCGGTGGCCGGATCCGATCGCCGGAATTATCGGTTCCCGACCGGGCAGTTCCACCCTTCCCTAGCGGGGGCACGGGGCCCTGCACAAAACGTGTTCAAGGTGCGGCGGATCCCTGCCGAAACGGGGCTAGCGCGATTCTTTTCCTGGCGGGCCCGCCAAGGCAAAGGACGCGGCGCGACGTCTTGGGGAAAAGGTCGAGCAGCATGTTCGTGATCATCGGTTATCTCGTTGTCCTGGGCGCCGTTTTCGGCGGCTATGCGCTCGAGGGCGGCAGTTTCCACGTGCTGATCCAGCCCGTCGAGGCGCTGACCATCGCCGGCGCGGCCGGCGGCGCCTTCGTCGTCGCCAACTCGAGCAAGGTCCTCGGGGCGACGCTGCGGGCCCTGCCCAAGCTGCTCAAGGGGTCCAAGTACACCAAGGCCCGCTACATGGCCCTGATGGCGCTGCTCTACGACATCCTGAGCAAGATCCGCAAGGAAGGGATGATGGCCATCGAGTCGGACGTCGAGGAGCCGCAGAAGAGCGCGCTGTTCCAGAAGCACCCGACCATCGCGGCCGATCATCACCTGGTCGAGTTCATCACCGACTACCTGCGCATGATGGTCTCGGGGAACATGAATCCATTCGAGATCGAGAGCCTGATGGAGCAGGAGATCGAGACCCACCACCACGAGGCCATGGCGCCTTCGCACGCGCTGCAGAAGGCCGGCGACGGCCTGCCAGCCTTCGGCATCGTGGCCGCGGTCATGGGCGTCGTGAAGACCATGGCATCCGTGGGCAAGCCGCCGGCCGTACTGGGCGAGATGATCGCCGCCGCCCTGGTGGGCACCTTCCTGGGCATCCTGCTGTCGTACGGCTTCATCGGGCCGCTGGCCGGCCTGCTCGAGCAGAAGGTCGACGAATCGACCAAGGAACTCAACTGCGTCAAGGCCACGCTGCTGGCGAACCTGCAGGGCTATGCGCCCGCGCTGGCGGTGGAGTTCGGCCGCAAGATCCTGTACTCGACCGAGCGCCCGACCTTCGTCGAGCTCGAAAAGCACGTGAAGCAGAAGCGCTGAGCGAATCCGGGACGCCGCCATGAGCGCCAGCAGCGAAAAGGCCAAGTCGACCATCGTCGTCAAGCGCATCAAGAAGGGCGGCCACGGTGCGCACGGGGCCGCCTGGAAGATCGCCTACGCCGACTTCGTCACCGCGATGATGGCCTTCTTCCTGCTCATGTGGCTGCTCGGATCGACGACCAAGGGCGACCTGAAGGGCATCTCCGAGTACTTCCAGACCCCGCTGCAGGTGTCGATGTCGGGCGGCGACGGCGCCGGCGACTCCAATACCGTGGTCACCGGCGGCGGCGACGACCTGACCCAGTCGGCCGGCCAGGTAAAGCGCGGCGAGGTCAAGGCGAAGAAGCACCGCCGCGACGAGGTCATCCGGTCGGAGCGGGCCCGCATGGAAGAGCTGCAGCGTCACCTGAACCAGGCCATCCTGGCCAGCGACCGGATGCGGGATTTCCGCAACCAGATCCGGGTCGAGATCACGCCCGACGGCCTGCGCATCCAGATCGTCGACGATTTCAGGCGGCCCATGTTCGACATCGGCAGCGCCCGGGTAAAGGACTACATGCGCGACATCCTGCGCGAGTTCGGCAAGGTGCTCAACGACGTCGACAGCAAGATCGTGCTCACCGGGCACACCGATTCGGCGCAATACGCGGCCGGGGACAAGGCCTACTCGAACTGGGAACTGTCGGCCGACCGCGCCAACGCCTCGCGCCGCGAACTGGTCGCCGGCGGCATGGACACGCGCAAGATCGCGCGCGTGGTGGGGCTGGCCGACTCGAGCCTGCTCGACGCCGCCAACCCGATGAACCCGTTGAACCGCCGCATCTCGATCATCGTCCTCAACAAGCTTGCCGAGGAGCGCATGCAGATGGCGGGCGGCGAGATCGAGGCCGGCAGCGCCGACGGCCTGGAAAAGTCGGTCGCCGCCGACGCGCCGGCGCCGCCGGCAGGCGATGGCGCAGCGCCCGCACCGGCCGCCGACGGCACCGCCGTCGCGCCGGCACCCGGCGTGCCGACGCCCTGAGCACGGAATGGATATGGGGAACCGCCCTTTTCGCACATTTGAACCGCACCCGCGGGCCGCAGAATCGTCCTGCCCCGGGGCCCGGACCGCAGCGCCGGTGCGCCGCGTTCCGGCGCGCCACGGTGGCGCGCCCGCCGCCGGGTTTGCACTGCAGGAGCCAGCATGAGCACCGATCCGCGTTTTCTCATCGTCGACGACTTCTCCACCATGCGGCGGATCGTCCGCAACCTGCTCAAGGAGATCGGCTTCAACAATGCCGAGGAGGCCGAGGACGGCGCGGTCGCGCTCAACCTGCTGCGCTCGAGCAAGTTCGATTTCGTGGTCTCCGACATCAACATGCCCAACATGGACGGCTTCGCCCTGCTCAGCAACGTGCGCGCCGACGAGAACCTCAAGGGCATCCCGTTTCTCATGGTGACGGCCGAGGCGAAGAAGGAAGACATCGTGCGGGCGGCGCAAAACGGCGCCAACGGCTACATCGTCAAGCCCTTCACCAAGGCGACGCTCGAAGAGAAAGTCCAGAAAATCATGCAGAAGAGCGCCTGAGCGCCGGAGTCCACATGGGTCATAGCGATGCATTCCCACTGCAGGAAACCCACGGCGCCGGCCACGAGGCGGCCCGGTCCGCCACGGCCGTCGAGTGCGCCGTGACGGTCTGGGGCAGCACGGACGGGCTTGCGCCGGGCGGCGCGGACCTGGAGCAGACGCCGGCCGCGCCGGCCGCCGCCGACGGCGCGCCGGAGGACCTGTATCACCGCATCGGCCACCTGACGCGCACGCTGCACGACGCGATGCGCGAACTGGGCTACCAGGAAAGCCTGGCCGATGCGCGCGACAACCTGCCCGACGCCCGCGACCGCCTCGCCTATATCGCGCGGCTGACCGGCGACGCCGCCGAGAAGGTGCTCAATTCCGTCGACCGCGCACGGACGGTCCAGGACGAGATGGCCGGGCAGGCGCAGGCGCTGCGCGCGCGCTGGGCCGCCGTCGCCGCCTACGCGGCCAATGGCGCGAACCGCAGCACCCCCGCCGGAGCAGCGCTGGTCGACGAGACCTGCAGCTTCCTGGCGTCCCTCGGCGAACGGGCCGAGCAGACCAACGGCATCCTCACCGACATCATGATGGCGCAGGATTTCCACGACCTGACCGGCCAGGTCATCCGCAAGGTGGTATCGCTGGCGCAGCAGCTGGAGGAACAGCTGGTGAAGCTGCTCATCGACGCCACGCCGGCGGAGCAGCGCCACAAGGTGATTGCGGTGCCGGCGGCCGCCGTCGTCCTCGAGGGGCCGGTGATCAATCCCGAGGCGCGCGACGACGTGGTGGCCGACCAGGCCGCGGTCGACGATCTGCTGGCAAGCCTGGGGTTCTAGGCAGGCGTCGTAACGTTCGCGACCGTACGCTGGTCGCCGTGGCGTGCATCACGCCCTGGCAGGCGGCCCATGGTCCTTCGCAGCATGCACGGCGAATCTCACAGGATCCGGAACCGCACGATGCTGGACGGATTTGCGCCCGGCACACGTCGACGGGTCGCGGCGCCCGCGCCTTCAGACCTGCATGTTCATGATCTGGTCGTAGGCCTGCACCAGGCGGTTGCGGACCTGCACCGCGGCCGAGAAGTTCAGCGCGGAGGTGTTCATCGCGATCATCGTCTGCTCGAGGCTGACATTGGGATTCTCGAGCGTGAACTGGCGCTGCAGTTCCTCGGCCTGGGCCTGACTTTGGCTGACCGACTTGAGCGCCGAATCGAGCGACTTGGCGAAATCGACGCCGCCGGCGGCCGCGCCGCCGAGCGGTGCGGCGGCGCCGGCGACGCCCTTGGCCTGGACGACCGCCCCGGCAATCTGCGTATTGATGCTGGCCAGATCCATTTTTCGCCCCCGCGAAAGACGGTTGGACACCGGCCAACCCGGCCGTGCCACCTGCCGCGAAATGTAGTCGCGTGGCACTCGTCGCAATAGGGCCAAGTGCCGGGCGATTGCCCGGCAATTCGCCGGCCCCGCGCTTGCCGGGAAACGGTCGACCTTTCATGGCCTTATCCATGCTTTCGCGACCTCAAGTCGCCGAATAATGGGGATGCCGCACTTTGACGCAAACCGGGTATCCCGGTCGCCAACTGAACAAAGATGGATACAGCCAATACCGCTACCGGTGCACTGTCGTTTCCCAACGCCGGGGTTTTCACCCGCCTGTCGCCCCGATCCCGCGCGCTCTTCATGCTGGGCGCCGCCGGACTGATCGCCGTCGTGACGGCGGCCTGGCTCTGGAGCACCGCGCCCAACTACGGGATCCTGTTCACCAACGTGTCCGACCGCGACGGCGGCGCCATCCTGGCGCAGCTGTCGCAGATGAACATTCCGTACAAGAACGCCGAGGGCGGCACGATCCTGGTGCCCAACGACAAGGTGCACGAGGCGCGTCTGAAGCTGGCCTCGCAGGGCCTGCCCAAGGGATCGATCGTCGGCTTCGAGCTGCTGGAAAACCAGAAGTTCGGCATGACCCAGTTCCAGGAACAGATCAACTACCAGCGCGGGCTCGAGGGCGAGCTGGCGCGTTCGATCCAGACGCTGGCGCCGGTGGCAGCCGCGCGCGTCCACCTGGCGCTGCCCAAGGCCTCGGGCTTCCTGCGCGACAAGGAACCGCCCACCGCCTCGGTATTGCTGCAGCTGCACCCGGGCCAGGCGCTGGACCGCGCCCAGGTCGCCGGCATCGTCCACCTGGTGGCTTCCTCGGTTCCGGAACTGAACCCGAAGAACGTGTCCGTGGTCGACCAGCACGGCGCCCTGCTCGCTAGCCAGTCCGAGGGCGTGGCGGGCCTGAACTCCTCGCAGCTCGATTACCTGGCCCAGATCGAGACGAGCACGATCAAGCGCATCGAGGACATCCTCGAGCCCATCGTCGGCCGCGGCAACGTGCGCGCCGAGGTGACGGCGGACGTCGACTTCTCCAACACCGAGACCGAGGACGAGACCTACAAGCCCAACCAGGGCCCCGACAAGGCGGCGATCCGCTCGCAATCGAGCGTCGAGAGCAGCCAGCCGGGCGCCGCAGCGCCGCAGGGAATTCCAGGCGCGCTGTCCAACCAGCCGCCCGTGCCGGCCACCGCCCCGATCAACGGTCCTGCCCCGGCGCTCAACGCCGCCGCGCCCGCGACGCCCGCGGCCGGCAACTCGCACCACGAGCAGACCACCAATTACGAGATCGACAGGAACGTCCGTCGCACCCATGTCGCCACCGGCCAGATCCGCCGCCTCACGGCCGCCGTGGTGATCAACAACAAGGCGTCCGCCGATGGCCAGGGCGCGGGCACGCCCTGGGACGCCAAGGACATCGAGAACCTGCAGTCGCTGGCACGCCAGGCGATGGGCTTCAATGAACAGCGGGGCGACGCGCTCAACGTCGTCAACGCGGCCTTCTCCCAGCCGGAAATGGCCGCGGTCGAGCCCGTGCCCTTCCTGCAGCGCCCGGAAGTGCTGAACCTGGCCAAGGAAGGCGGCAAGGCGGTGCTGTTCCTGGTGCTGACCGCCATCGTCGTCTTCGGCGTGCTGCGGCCGGCGGTCAAGTCGATCGGCGCGCCGGCGGCGCTGCCCGAGCCGGCGCCCGAGGCGGCGACGCCGGCGCTGGCGGCACCGATCAGCGGCACGCAGGCCTCGCTCGAGGGGCTGCGGCAGATCGCCAAGAGCGACCCGGCCGCCGTGGCCAACGTGGTCAAGACCTGGGTCGGCGACGGCAAGGCCTGAGCGCAGCGACATGGCAGACGATTCCGGCATCGAACGGGCGGCCATCCTCCTCATGAGCGTAGGGGAGGAAGGTGCGGCCGAGGTATTCAAGTACCTGACGCCCAAGGAGGTGCAGAAGGTCGGCGAGTCCATGGCCAAGCTGAGCACCGTCTCGCGCGAGCGCATGGAGGACATCGTCAAGCGCTTCCACGCGGCGCGCGAGGACAACATATCGCTCGTCAAGGACACCGACGAGTACGTCAGCCAGGTGCTGCGCAAGGCGCTGGGCGACGAAAAGGCCAACCTGCTGATCGACCGCATCCTGCAGGGCGGCGACGTCTCGGGCATCGAGTCGATGAAATGGATGGACCCGGCGGCGGTCGCCGAGCTGCTCAAGAACGAGCACCCGCAGATCGTCGCCTCGATCCTGGTCCACCTGGAGCGCGAGCAGGCCTCGGAGGTGCTCAAGCACTTCGTCGAACGCTCGCGCAACGACATCATCCTGCGCATCGCGACCCTGGACGGCATCCAGCCCCAGGCGCTGGAGGAACTCAACCAGGTGCTGTCGCATGTGCTCGCCGGCGGCGACAAGGTCAAGAAGGCTTCGCTGGGCGGAGCCAAGACCGCCGCCGAGATCCTCAACTTCCTGGGCAGCGCCGTCGAGACGGTGGCGATCGAATCGATCCGCGAGCACGACAACGACCTGGCGCAGAAGGTGCTCGACCAGATGTTCACGTTCGAGAACGTCAACGACCTGGACGACCGCGGCATCCAGGCGCTGCTGCGCGAAGTGCAGTCCGAATCGCTGATTGTCGCGCTCAAGGGTGCCGACCAGGCGCTGCGCGAGCGCGTCTTCAAGAACATGTCGACGCGGGCCGCCGAGACGATGCGCGAGGACCTGGAGGCCAAGGGACCGGTGCGCATCTCCGAGGTCGAGACCGAGCAGCGCGAGATCCTCAAGATCGTGCGGCGCCTGGCCGACGAAGGGCAGATACAGCTCAATTCCGGCGGAGGCGACGATGAATTTGTCTGACGGACACCATGGCCCGTCCGGGGGCGGCTGACATGGGCGCCTCGGACCGTTTCTCGGGCACGATCCCGAAGGAGAAGATCGCCGGCGCGGCGCAATGGGAGCTGCGGCCGCTGGCCGCCGGCACCCCGGGGCCCGGGCCGGTGTCGCTGTCCACGCGCGGCCCCAATGGCGCGCGCGAGCAAAGCGGCTACGAGGCCGGGCACGCGCAGGGCTATGCCGATGCGGTGCGCGAAGCCACGCGGGCCGCGACCGAGGCCCGCCGCGCCGACCTGCAGCGTCTCGAGGGCGTGCTGGTCGACCTGCGCGGGCGCTTCGACGACCTGTCGTCGCACACCGCCGACGCGCTCCTTGACCTGGCCCTGGACATCGCCGCGCAGGTACTGCGGCGCGAGGTGCAGACCCGGCGCGACGCCGTCCTGCCGGTGGTGCGCGAGGCGCTGCACCTGGTGATCGACGCCAATGCCCACCCGACCGTGCGCCTCGCGCCGCAGGACTTCACGCTCGTGCGCGAATCCCTGCAGGGCGACGGCCGATTCCACGGCTGCCGCTTCGTCGAGGACGCCACGATCGCCGCGGGCGGTTGCCGGATCGAGTCGCCGCAGGGCGATATCGACGCCACGCTGCCCACGCGCTGGCGCCGCGTCGTGCAGGCGCTGGGCGCCGCGACGCCGCTGGCGGACGCACCGCCGGCCGACCCTGTAGCGCCGGGCGCGGCGGACCCCGGCCGATGACCGTCCCCGCCGGGGCCAGCGGGAGCCCGCGCTTTCCCGAATTCCTCCAGCAGTGCCGGGCCATCACCGCGTGCGCCGATCCGCTCGAAGTGCGCGGCCGGCTCACGCGCTCCGCGGGCCTCGTGCTCGAGGTGGTCGGGCTGAAGCTCCCGGTCGGCGCGCGCGTGGCCATCGTGCAGGCCGATACCGCCCAGCTGGACGCCGAGGTCGTGGGCTTTGCCGGCGAGCGCCTGTTCCTGATGCCGATCAGCGAACCGCAGGGCATCCGGCCCGGCGCCGTCGCGGTGCCGTTCGAGCCGACCGCCGCGCGCCCGCGCCTGGGGCGCCGCAACCATCCGCTGCGCCGCATCGAAGACCGCACCCGCCACGTGCCGCTCGGCGTCGCGCTGCTGGGCCGCGTCGTCGACCCGAGCGGCACGCCGATCGACCGCGGCGGTCCGATTCCAACCGGCGAGGGCGCTGCCTGCGAGATGCGGCCGCTGGTGCGCCGCGCGATCAATTCCATGGAGCGGGCACCGGTACGGGACGCGCTGGACGTGGGCGTGCGCGCGATCAACGGCCTGCTCACCATCGGGCGCGGACAGCGCATTGGCCTGTTTGCCGGTTCGGGCGTCGGCAAGAGCGTGCTGATGGGAATGATGGCGCGCTACACATCGGCCGATGTCATCGTCGTGGGCCTGATCGGCGAGCGCGGCCGGGAGGTCAAGGAGTTCATCGACGACATCCTCGGACCGGAAGGCCTGGCACGCTCCGTGGTCGTGGCGGCGCCGGCCGATACGACGCCACTGGTCCGCATGCAGGGTGCGGCCTATGCGACCGCGATTGCCGAGCATTTTCGCGACCAGGGCCGCAACGTGCTGCTGCTGATGGATTCGCTCACGCGCTACGCGATGGCGGCGCGCGAGATCGCCCTGGCGATCGGCGAGCCGCCGGCGACCAAGGGCTACCCGCCCTCGGTGTTCGCCAGGCTGCCGCAACTCGTCGAGCGGGCCGGCAATGCCGCGGCCGGCGGCGGCTCGATCACCGCGTTCTACACCGTGCTCACCGAGGGCGACGACCCGCAGGACCCGATCGCCGACGCCGCGCGCGCCATCCTCGACGGGCACGTCGTGCTGTCGCGGACGCTGGCCGAGGGCGGCCACTTTCCCGCGATCGACGTCGAGGCATCGATCTCGCGCGTGATGCCCGCCGTATGCGGCGCGGACGAGCTCGAGTCCGCGCGGCGCTTCAAGGCCCTGTATTCGCGCTACCAGCGCAATCGCGACCTGCTGGCGGTGGGCGCCTACGTCCCCGGCGCCGACGCCGCACTGGACGCGGCGATCAACGCCTACCCGCGCATCGAGCGCTACCTGCAGCAGACGATGACCGAGCGCGCCAGCCTGGCAAGCGCGCGCCAGGACCTGGGCGCGCTGTTGCAGACGGTGCCGGCCGCGGCCTGAGATGCCCGCGAGAACCGATCGATGAGCCCGGTACCCTGCCACCCCGCCGCGCGGACGACGCCATGAAGCCGGCCACCCTGCGCCTGCTCATAGAGCGTGCCCGCACGTCCAGCGAGGCGGCGCAGGCGCTGCACGCACGCCTGCGCCGCAGCGAGGACCAGGCGCGCGCCCACCTGGAAATGCTGCACCAGTACGTGCGCGAGTACGAGGACCGCGGACGCTGCCGCACCGGCGACGACCGCGATCCGAGCGCGGACCGCAACCAGGCGGCGTTCCTCGCGCGCCTGCAGCTGGCGGTCGATACCCAGGCCGCCGAGGTGCAGTCGCGCGTCGCGGCGGCGGCCGCCGCGGCCGGCGAGGTCGCGCTGTGCCTGCGGCGCCGGAAGAGCCTCGAAACGCTGGACGAGCGGCGCCGGGCGCAGGAACAGCGCGCGGCGGCCCGGCGCGACCAGAAGAACACCGATGAATTCGCCCAGCGCGCGATGGAGCGCGCCGCGACAACCGGCCTGCAGCATGACGCGGCCGGCGCAGGGAAGGAACCATGATTTTGCGCAGCGACGCCCCGCGCGCGGCACCGGCATCGTTGCCGCGCGCCGATGCGGCAACCGCCAGCGGACGCGAGGCCGGATCCGGCAGCGACTTTTCGGTGGCGATGGCGCACGCGAGCGCCACGGCCCCGGTGCCCGCCGCGGCCGACAGCGGGCCGGCAACGGTCGTGCAAAGTGCGGCCGACGGTGCCGCCACGCCCGCATCGCCGGCGGCCTTGACGACGCCGGCGGCAGCCGCCGGCAGCGCGCCGCCGCGCGTGGCGCGGGCGGTGCCGGCAGGTCGCGACCACGCGTCCCCAGCGCCCGCGCAAGGTTCCGCGGCAGCGGCAGCTGCCGCCCGTGCGACGCCCGCCGCCGCGCCGGCATCGGGCGCTGCCACCATGGGCCGCGGCGCCGTCGACCCGGCACGCGACGGGGCCAACGGACATACCGGCGACGCTGCCGCAAGCCGCGCGGATTCCGGCACGCCGGCGGTCCGGACCGGCACGGCAGCGCTAACCCCGCAGAGTGGGCGTCTGACGGTCCCGGTCAAGAGCGCCGTTGCCGGCAAGACCCCGACCGGTGCCACCGCTGGGCTGGGAGCCGCTGGCCAGCCGGCGGCCCCGTCCGACGCCGCCTCGCAGGCGCTCGCCGCCAGCCTGGGGGCCACCTCGGCCGCGCTGGCCATCGGCACCACCGCCGGGACGG
>JBBISD010000072.1:0-10721 GCA_037441485.1 Burkholderiales bacterium | reverse complement strand
CAAAGCGCCCTACGCGACGCCCTAGCCATGATGGTGCGCGGTTACGAAGCCGCCGGCCAACCGAACGCTGCCCTGGTCTACCTCGACGAAGTCGTACAGCTCAACCGCGACAGCCGCGTCCGCAGCGTGCTCACGCACCACCACCAGCACCTGGCCAAAGTCGGCCGCAACCTCGACCTGCGCGCCCGCGTCATCATCAACGAACAGCAGGAAGCGCTGCGTTTCCAGCGCCTGTCGATGGACGTGCTGCGCGAGTGCATGCTGGTCCTGGAAAAGAACACCGTCGCCGCCGAACTGCACGACGACGAGACCGGCGAGCACTGCTACCGCGTTGGCGCGCTGGCCAAAGAGCTGGCGCTCAAAAGCGGTATGGATAGCGAGATGTGCACGCTCATCGACCTGTCGGCGCGCCTGCACGACATCGGCAAGCTGCGCGTGCCGGATTCCATCCTGCTCAAGCCCGGTAAATTCACCCCCGAAGAGCGCCGGATCATGGAGGCGCATTGCCACCATGGCTGGGAGCTGATCGCCGAGGGCGGCCTGGCCCAGCTGTTCGTCGCCCAGGAAATCGCGCTCAACCACCACGAACGCTGGGACGGCACCGGCTACCCCAACCGCCGCGCCGGCAACATGATCCCGCTGGCGGCGCGGGTCACGGCGCTGGCCGACGTCTTCGACGCCCTCACCCACCGGCGCTGCTACAAGGAAGCCTGGACGGTCGAGGACGCCCTGCGCGAGATCGCCTCGCTGCGCGGCAGGCATTTCGACCCGGAACTCACCGACCTTTTCCTGGATCTCGTGCCGGCGCTGCGCACCCGGCACGGCGACCTGGATGCCTACCTGGGCATCGAGGCGCGCCGCAACGACTTCATCACCGACCGGGTGCGGGTCGCCCGCGAGCTCAAGGCCGACCAAGAGACCTTCGATGCCCGGCGGTAATGCGCCGGACCCGAAGGGCACGGCCGATCCCTTCCTGTTCGACTACAAGTTCGGCAGCCTGGAGCCGGTGCGCAAGCGCCGCCCCTCGGGGTCGACCTGCGATTCACCGGTGCTCGGCCGGCTGGAGTTCGTCCGCATGCCGCCCGGCCGCTCGTCGTTCTGGTTTGGTCACCAGCGCATGCCCGACAGCCGCTTTTCGCTGCAGATCGTCTGCGAAGTGGTCGACGACGACGTGCCGGGAGCCGACCACGTCGCCTGCGTCGTCGGCCTGCGGCGCAACCAGGTGCGCGACGCCGCCGCCTGCGTCGCCCTGGTGAACGCGCGCCTGCGCGAGCTCAATCTGCCCTGCATGGTGCGCGAGGACGACCTCGTGCTGACGGCCATCTACCTGCGCCCGCGGCCGCTGCTCGACCCCTGCCACGAACTGGAATACCACGCCTCGGTGGCTCCGGAGCTGCTGGTGACCGTGGCCTTCGTCTCCGGCAAGCCCGAGGCCGTGCGCATCGACCACGAGTTCAACGACCCGCTGCGCTGAAAAGCGCCAGCGCCGTGGCCAGCATGGCCAGGCCGGCGCGCACCAGCGAGTCTCCCGCGATCAGTCCCGATGCCACCGCGATGCGGTAGCGGTGCTCGCTGGCCGCCGCCGAGCGCCGCCACCCGGCGGCCAGCACGGCCCCCAGCGCGATGGACAGCGCCACGCTGAAGGGCACCACCCAGCCCATTCCCAGGCCCATCGCCGACGGCAGGTAGGACCGCGCCCGCGGCAATGCGTGCTCCAGCACCGGCAGCACCACCCCCAGCACCGCGCCGGCCAGCACGCCGATGAGTATCGTGGGCGGCAGGTTGCCCAGGCCGCCGGTAAGCGCCCGCGCGGTCGCCACCCACACCTGGGCCGCCGGCACCGGATACTTCTCCAGCGCGGCCATGTCCGGCACCAGCAGGAACCAGGCCGGTACGCACACCAGCGTGCCGACCACCACGCCGGCGCATTGCGCCAGGAACTGCTTGCGCGGATTGCCGCCCAGCAGGTAGCCCGACTTCAGGTCGATGAGCAGGTCGGCCGAGGTCGCCGCACTGGTGGCGGCAATGCCGGCCGACATGACGTTATGCGCCAGGCTGGCCTGGATGCCGGCCATGCCGGGCGGCGACACCAGCGCGAATACCAGCTGCATCACCTTGCCCAGCGGACCCTGGGGCGTTATGTCGGTTTCGCCTGCGGCGCGCGAGACGACAAACGACAGCAGCAGGCACAAGCCGACGGCGATCAGCCCGGCCCACCAGGAAACGCCGAACGCCGCCACCTGCAGAACCACCATCGCAATGCCGATCGGCACCATGCCCGCTGCCATCCAGGACAGCGGCACTTCGCGGGCCTGCAGCGCCGCTTCGGCGGCGGCCGCCGGCCGCCGGCGCAACAGCGCCCGCAGGTTGGCGAAGGCCCGCGCGATCGTGCGCCAATACAGCGCCAGGCTGGTCAGGCTGGAAAAGACCAGCACCGACGATCCGGTCCACAGCGCCCAGCGCAAGGGGTGATAAAGCGAACCGCCGCCGACCAGCGGCAGCGAGGCGACGTAACCCGCCGCGGCCGCGTGCCGCGCATCGAGCGCCTGCAGCCAGGGCGCCACCACCAGGAACAGCACGAGGCCGGACGCCAGCATCGACAGCCCGACGCGCGCGCCTATCAACATGCCGGCGCCCACGACGGCCACCCCGGGCTCGAAGGCGAAGGTGAGCATGGGTCTGCCTGCCAGCATCGCAAAGCCCTGCTCCGGCCATTGCGCGGGCAGATGGATATCGACCAGGCGCGCGCGCATCCAGCCGAAGAATCGCCCCAGCGCCTGGAACTGGTCCTCGGCGGTGGTGAGAACGCCGACGGTCGCTCCGGCCACCAGCGCCAGCACCATCGCCATGGCCTTGCGCGCGGCCGCCTGGCCGCCCTCGTACAGGCCGCGCAGCGTGGCCGCCGCGGCGGTGCCGCTGGGAAACGGCAACTGCTCCTGGTTGATCAGCAGGCGCTTCATCGGGATCGCCAGGAACACGCCCATCGCCGCGGTCAGGAAGGTGAACACGCCCACCACCCAGGCCGGCTGCGAACGGTGTTCCGGATCGAGCATCATCAGCGCCGCGAAGGTGACCGACACGGTCGAACCGGTCGAAAAGCCCGCGGCCGAGGCGGTCGACTGCATGCAGTTGTTCTCGAGAATCGATAACTGGCCCAGCCGGCCACCCGAGACGGCACGCAGCGCGCCCCAGGTGAAATACGACAGCAGGCAGGCCGTGAGCGCGACCCCGAAGCCCAGGCCCACCTTCATGACCATGTACAGGTTGGCCACGGCCATGACGGCACCGATCAGCGCGCCGGTGAGAACGGCGCGCAGCGTCAGCTGCGGCACGCGGTCGCCCTGGTAGACCGTGGACAGCCAGTCGTCCTCGTGCACGAAGGCCGGCTGTTGGCGCGCAGCGGTGTTCAGCGGGGTTCTCCTTGCCGCGCGTTCCGCGGCGCGGGCGCGATCACGCGCAGTGCGCGTGCGTCGTCACTTACAAAATTTTACGCAGACTGCCGGCCGCCGAAGGGCCCATTTGGCGGTAAAAAGGCGGCATTGGCGCAGCGGGCGGTGCAGGGCATGGCCCCGCGCCGTGCCGACGTCGGGCCGGCAGTACAATTTGCCCTGGCGGCAGCGTGCCGGCCGAATTCCGATTTTTTGGTACACGATGAAAATTCTTCTGGTTGATGACCACGCCCTGATCACCGAGGCCCTGAGCGCCCTGCTGCTGGACGTCGACCCCGACGTCGCCGTCCTGACGGCGCACGACGCCGACAGCGCGCTGCAGCTGCTCGCCGACAATCCGGACGCCGGGCTCATGCTGCTCGACCTGGGCCTGCCGGGTGCCACCGGCACCTCGCTGCTCGAAGCGCTGGTCGCAAAGGATCCGGACCTGAAGATCCTGGTGCTGTCGGGCCAGCAGGACCAGCGCAGCGTCATGCAGGTGCTGCAGGCCGGCGCGGCCGGCTTCGTTCCCAAGTCGATGGCCACCGACACCCTGGTCGCGGCGATCAAGTTCGTGCTCTCCGGCGGCGTCTACATTCCCAGCGACCTGCTCGACGAGGCGCAGCGCCTGGGCCCGCTGTCGGGCCCGCCGCCGCGCATCCACGAGCCGGCGCCCGGCACCACGCGGGTGTCGCTCACCGAGCGCCAGGAGCAGGTGCTGCAGCTGCTGGCCCGCGGCGCGCCCATCAAGGTGATCTGCCGCGAGCTCTCGCTGTCCGAGGGCACGGTCAAGACGCACGTCACCGCCATCTACCGCGCCTTTGGCGCCAGCAACCGCACCGAGGCCCTGCTGGCCGCGCGCCGCAACGGCTACGACATCAGCTAGCCGTAGCGCCGGCGGCCGCTAGAACCCGTCGAGTATCCGCTCTTCGCGACCCTCGCTCACGCTGGCGTGCTGCGCGAGCATGGCCGGGTCCAACGGTGCGATACCCAGCGCAGTGAGGATGCGCGCATTGAGCGTGGCTGCCTCTGCCGGCTTGGTCAGCACGATGGGCTCCTCCACGCGGCTGCGGGCGATCGCGCTGGCCGCCTCCGGGTTCTGCCGCATGCGGTTCTGCATCTGCTGCTGGAACTCGGCCAGCACGTCGAGCGGCCCCACCGCCGTCAGCATGATGATCGGGATCGGCACGCCGACCAGCTCGCGGATGCGAAACGCGGCCTCGGCGCCGCCGACCGGGCCGCCCAGGTTCTGGTCGGCGATGATCAGGTCGGCGCGCCGGTCGGTGCCCAGGTGCTTGACCAGCGCGCCGGTGAAGCCGGTGGCCGAGATCACGTCAGCCCCCCAGGAGCGCAGCAGCCGCGTGAGGCTGTTGAGGATGGACTCGTTGTCCTCGAGCACCACGATGCGTTGGCCGGCGATGGGCTGGATGGCAGAATCGGCCGACTGCAGCAAGGTGCTGCGGCGCGGATTGGGCACGTTGGAGCGCGGCAGGATGACGCGGAACATGGTGCCGGAGCCCGGCCGGGTCTTGACGGTCAGCGCATGGCCGAGCACGCCGCAGATCCGCTTGACGATCGAAAGCCCCAGGCCGAAGCCCTTGTTGCCGGCACCGACCTCGGTCTTGGAGCTCTCGCCGCGATAGAACTCGTCGAAGACCCGTTCGAGATCCTGCTGGTGAATGCCCGGGCCCGTGTCCCAGACGTCGACGAAGACGCGGTCGCCGCGGCGGCGCGCGGCCAGCAGGATGCCGCCGCGCGAGGTGTAGCGGATGGCATTGGCAACAAGGTTGCGCAACACGCGCGACAGCAGCAGCGCATCGGTGCGGACCACCAGCGTGGTCGGGCGGATGCGCAGGTCCAGCCGCTTGGCGGCGGCCAGGGGCAGCAGTTCGCGCTGCAGCACCAGGAAGATGTCGATCAGCGCCACCGACGCGATCTGCGGCTTGATCGTGCCCGAATCCAGGCGCGAGATCTCCAGCAGTTCCTCGACCAGCTTGGAAAGCGTCTCGACGCCGGTGGAGAGGTTGCGCACCAGCGGCACCAGCGGTCCGGTGGCGCGCTTGCGCAGCAGCGAACAGTAGATGCCGATGGCCTGCAGCGGCTGGCGCAGGTCGTGGCTGGCGGCCGCGAAGAACTGCGTCTTGGAGCGCGTGGCCTCCTCGGCGGCGCGGCGCGCCTCGTCGGCGATGCGCTTCTCGGCGAACAGCTGGCGCACCAGCACGTCGTTCTCGATGCTGCTGCGCACCGACTCGGCGATGGTGCGGCCGAAATTGCGGCCGAAGAACAGCGTGAAGCCCAGCACCGCGGTGACGATGGCCGCGGCGGCGTAGTACACCGGGCCGTTTTGCGCCAGCAGGCGCCAGATCAGCGGCAGCAGGGCCAGCGGCAGGTAGGTGAAGAGTGCCGGTCCGTAGGTGGAGTACAGCGTCAGCGAGCCGAACGACACCCCCATGATGACGGCAGCGAACACCAGTTGCTGGATCTGCGATTCCGGCGTGTAGAGGTGGAAGGCCGCCACCCCCCAAAGGGCGCCGGCACCCGCCGACATCCAGATCCAGCGGCTCGCCCAGTGCATCGTGTCGATCTTCTGCGGCACGCTGCCGGGCCGGAACGCCCGCGCCAGCTGCAGGCGCATCAGCGCCTCGACCAGCAGGACGACGAACCAGACGATGAGTTCGGTCTGGTCGTGCGCGTTCCAGAACACCGCCACCAGCGCCAGCCCGCCGAAGATGCTGACCAGCACGGCCTGCGGCACCTGGCGCACGAGGACGGCGAAAATGCCCGTGAGGATCTTTTCGCGGCGCTGCTCGGGGGTCTGGTCGACCAGCCCCAGCCGCGTAATGGGTCCGGCGCTCATGCGGACATCATAAATCGGCGCTGCCGCGCGCTGCGGCAGCCAGCAGCCGCCGGTTCATGGCGCCCGCAGCCGCGGATGGCCGTGGAACTCGAGGCGGGCCTGCGCGCCATCGAGCTGCAGCCGGGCCGGCGCGCCCACCGGCAGCGTCACCCGCCGCTGGCCGTGGCCGAACGGCAGGCCCGTGACGACGGGCGTCGGGCAACGCTGCGCCAGCGCTGCCAGGATCGCGCTGCGGTCGAAACCATTGTCATTGGCCATTACCGGCACGGGATCGAGATCGCCCAGCAGCACCGCCTTTTGCGCGCCCAGTATGCCGGCGTGCGCCAGCTGCAGCAGCATGCGCTCGATCCGGTACCACGGTTCATTGACATCCTCCAGGAACAGGATTCCGCCGCGCACCCGCGGCAGGTACGGCGTGCCCAGCAGGCTGCATACCATCGACAGGTTGCCGCCCCAGAGGCGCCCGCGCAGGTCCAGCGCCGCCGCCGGCGCACCGGCCGCAAAGTCGATCGCATGGCGTTCCTGGCCCAGCGCCCCGAAGAAGTGCGCCATCGTGAACGCGCGATCCGCCTGCCCGGAAAAATCGGCCGCCGACGGGCCCTGGAAGCTGATGCCGCCGGCACGCGCCAGCAGCGCCAGGTTGAAGGCCGTGAAGTCGCTATAGCCCACCAGCGGCCGACCGGCCGCGGCGATCGCCGCATAGTCGAACTGGTCGAGCAGGCGCGACAGGCCGTAGCCGCCCCGCGCCGCAATGGCCAGGTCCAGGCCGGGATCGGTGGCAAAGCGCTGCAGCTCGGCCGCCCGCAGGACATCGGGGCCGGCAAAACGCAGCTCGCGGGCAAAGACGCTCTCCCCGGCGCTCACGCGCCAGCCGCGCGCGGAGAAATAGGCCGCGGCGCGGTCGAGCACGCCCGGGTCGGGCACGTAGCCGGACGGCGCAAAGAAGCCCACCGACGGCGGCCGCGCCGCTACGGCGTGCCGGGGGCTAGCCAAGGACAATCTCCTCGACGTCGCCGGCCAGGCCGTCGTCGCGCCTGCGCCGGCGCCGCTCGGCGAAGAAGTCGGCCAGCATCTGGCCGCATTCGGCCGCCATCACGCCGCCACGCACCTGCGCATGATGGTTCAGGCGCGGCTCGGCGAACAGGTCGACCACGCTGCCGCAGGCGCCGGTCTTCGGATCGGCGGCACCGAAGATCACGTGCGACAGCCGCGCGTGCTGGATGGCCCCGGCGCACATCGCGCACGGTTCGAGTGTGACGTACAGGCTGCAGTGGTTGAGGCGGTAGTTGCCCAGGACCTCGGCAGCGGCGCGCAGCGCGCGGATCTCGGCGTGCGCGGTCGGGTCGCCGCTGCCGATCGGCTGGTTGAAGCCGGTGGCGATGACGACGCCCTCGCGCACCACAACGGCGCCGACCGGCACCTCGCCCAGCACCCAGGCGTTGTGCGCCTGGTCCAGCGCCAGGCGCATGAAGGCTCGCTCGCGCTCGTCCCCTTCGGTTTCCGGCACCGCATCTCCTGTTGCTGATGGAACCTGCGGCCGCCGGCGGGCGGGGCCCTGCAGGACGCGCGGCGGACCCGATGCCGCGTGCGTGCCCGCAATACTAACTGGGCGCGGGTCCGAGCGCGCGCCCGCGGCGCGCCGCGCGAGATGCCGGTCTATACTCGACGCGGGCGGCGCCTCGCGCCGCCGACGCCTGCGGAATCGTCCGCCGGCGGGCCTTCCGGGAGGAATCCATGGGCAAGGAGCGCCAAAGCACGAAGGAAAGCAAGAAGCCGGCGAACATGAACCTGAAGGAAAAGCGCGCCGCCAAGAAGATGAAGAAGGACGCCAAGGGCACGGGCACGCCGTTCCCGCAGCGATGAGCCCTGGCCCGCGCCGTGGGTAGCACGCCGCCGGGCATCGAGCCCGTGCTGCTCACGGCCGCCAAGATCCTCACCTTCGACAACGACCGGGCGCTGACCAACGCCAGCGGCTTCTTCTTCGAGCGCGACGGACGGCTGTTCCTCGTCACCAGCCGGCACGTCATGATCGACGCGCCCACGCGCCATCACCCGGATCGCATCAGCCTTGAGCTGCACACCGACCCGGCCAATGTCACGCGCTCCACGGGTTTTTCCATTCCGCTGTTTCGCAACCGCCGCAGCCTGTGGCGCCAGGGCGAGGACTCGGCTGGCGACATCGACGTCGCGGTGATCGAGCTCGATCGCGCCGCCCTGCCCGCTACCCTGGTCTACCGCGCGTTCGGCCCGCAGCACCTGCAGCCGGAGCACATGACCGTCGAGGTCGGCTCGTCGGTGCTGGTGGTGGGCTTTCCACTGGGATTTCACGACACCCTGCACCACCTGCCCGTGGTGCGGCAGGCCGGCATCGCCTCGTCGTTCGGCTTGCGCTTCCAGGGCGAGGGTTATTTCCTGACCGATGCGCGCACCCACCGCGGCGGCAGTGGCGCGCCGGTCGTGCTGCGCATTGCCGAACCGGACGCCGCGCTGGGCGACCTGCCCTGGTGCCTGCTGGGCGTGCACTCCGCCCGCCTCGACATGCGCACGCGCGACGCGCGCATCGACGAGGCGCTGGGCCTGAACTGCGCCTGGTACGCGGATATCCTGCTGACGCTGACGGCGCACTGAGCGTGCACCCCCGCTCCCTGCGGGAGCGGCAGCACCGGGCCTAGCCCGCCCGCCCGATGATCTGTGCCGTCGCGATCAGCTCCTCGAGCAGCGCCATCGACGTGCTGCCCGACATCGTGTAAGGGTCGAGCGCGGGCTTCTCGCAGTACTTGAGCAGGGTCGAGGGATTGACCTTGGCCAGGTTGACCTGGCCCATCGTCCAGCCGGCAAAGCGCCGCTCGGCGACCTCCTCGAAGAACAGCACGGTGACATCGCGATGGCGCGGATCGCGCACGATCTGGCAGTACAGGTCGTTGACCGCCGCCCGGCCGCCCTCGAGCACCTGCAGGAACACGTCGCCGCCCTGGCACAGGATGCCGGTGATCCCGAGGTCCGGATTGTTCTTGCGCGATTGCGTCAGTATGGACTCGATGTCCACCGCACTGGTGGGGCGCACCGAGCGGCTGGCATACAGCAGGCGGACCAGCATGGCCTTCTCCTAGGCGTTGTTGCGGTGGATCAGCGAGAGGAACTCGCGGCGCAGGTCGGCATCCTTGAGAAAGGAGCCGCGCATCACACTGTTGATCATCTTCGAGTTGGCGTCCTTGACGCCGCGCCACTGCATGCAGAAATGGTCGGCCTCCATCACCACCGCCAGGCCGTCGGGCTGCATGCGCTCCTGCAGCAGGTCGGCCAGCCGCGTGACTGCCTCCTCCTGGATCTGCGGCCGGCTCATGATCCAGTCGCACAGGCGGGTGTACTTGGACAGGCCGATCAGGTTGGAGTGTTCGTTGGGCATGACGCCGATCCAGATGCGGCCCATGATCGGACACAGGTGGTGCGAGCAGGCGCTGCGCACCGTCACCGGGCCGACGATCATCAGCTCGTTCAGGTGCTCGACATTGGGAAATTCCGTGACCGGCGGGGTCGGCACGTAGCGTCCGCGAAAGACCTCGGTGAGGTACATCTTGGCCACGCGCCGCGCCGTCCCCTGGGTGTTGTGATCGCTCTCGGTGTCGATCACCAGGCTCTCGAGCACGTCCTGCATCCGCGCGCCGACCTCGTCGAGCAGCTGGTCGAGCTCGCCGGGCGCGATGAAGCGGGATATGTTGTCGTTGGCGTGGAATGGTTCCCGGGCGGCACGGATCCGCTCGCGGATGCGCCGCGACACGGGTTCGGGTTCGGCGCCCTGGGCGGGCGGCGTGACGGGTTTGCTGGGCATGGATATCGGTCGGGCGACGGGCGCTCATCGTATCGCAAGCGCCGCGGCGCCGGCCGCGTGCCGCGCGCGGTCAATCGCGGCACTGCCGACCCGCTCCCGGGCCGGCCGGCGCCCGGATCGATCATGGCCTTTGCGCGCAGGCCTCGTTGAAGGCCGCCAGCAGCGGCGCATTCACCGGCGGCAGGCCGTCGACCACGCGCCGGGCCCAGTCGAAGTATTCGCGGCGCCGCTCCAGCGTCCAGCGCTCGGGCGGCGCGTGCGCGACATCGCGCAGGTTGCAGGTCTTGTCGGCCAGCTTGACCAGCGCGGCGGCCCGGCTCGCCTGCGGCGCGCGTTCGATCTGCAGCGCCTTGCGCTGGGCCTTTTCCAGGTTCTTGTCGTCGGTGACTTCCATCACCACGTCGGCGACGGTGCGGCCGAAATGGCGCATCAGCTCCTCGTAGGAGGTATCCGTGTCCTCAACGGTGTCGTGCAGGATGGCCGCCTGCAGCACGACGAGGTCCTCGACGCCGCCCACGTCGCACAGCAGCGACGCCAGCGCGATCGGGTGGTTGATGTAGGGGCTGGCGTCCTTGTCCTTGCGCCGCTGGTGGCGGTGCTTCTCGGC
>JBBISD010000071.1:0-10911 GCA_037441485.1 Burkholderiales bacterium | reverse complement strand
GGCGGGGGCCGCGGCGGCAGCGCCGCGCGCGCGGCCACGCACCGACAAGCTGGGCTTCAAGGAGCAGCGCGAACTCGAGGCGCTGCCCGGCCGGATCGCGGCCCTCGAAAGCGAGCAGGCCGCGCTGCACGGGCGCATGGCGGCCCCGGACTATCACCGCAGCGGCCCGCAACAGATGCGCGCCGACAGCGCCCGCCTGCAGGAGGTCGATGCGCTGCTCGAGTCCTGCCTCGAACGCTGGCTGGCACTGGAAGCCCGCGTCGGCGCGGTCTGAACGCTACACGGACCCGAGGGCCGCGAGCACGCCGTCGGTGGAGAGGATTTCGGGCAGCAGGTGCGGCGTGCCGTTGCGGTCGTAGAGCACGTACAGCGGTACGCCGCTGCGGGCGAAGTGCGCCAGCTCGCGGGTGATGGCTTCATCGCGGCGCGTCCAGTCGGCCTGCAGGCGCACGACGTCGGCCCGGACGAACGCACGCTCGACGCGCTCGTCGTGCAGCACCAGCCGCTTGTTGGCCTGGCAGGTGATGCACCAGGCGGCCGTGAAGTCGACGAACACCGGCTGGCCCCGGGCCAGGGCGGCACGCTGCGCGGCCGGCGACCACGCCGACCACGCCGCCGGGGTCTGGCTGCCGCCCGGCACGGCCGCGGCCGCCACCGGGATCGGCGCGCGCAGCACGGCGCGGGTCAGCGGCACGGCCATGAACACCAGCGCCGCAGCGGCCGCCCCGGCCAGCCAGCCAAAGCGCCGCGCGCCACGCTGGGCCAGGCCAAGCGACCAGGCAAAGAGCGCCAGCGCCACCAGGGCGGCCAGGCTGGCGGCCAGCGCATCCACGTCGACCTGCTGGCCCAGCACCCAGAACAGCCAGACGCAGGTGAGGAACATCGGGAAGGCCATGAACTGGCGCAGGCGCTCCATCCAGGGGCCCGGCCGCGGGAGGCGCCGCAGCCAGGCCGGCACGAGGGTCAGTACGAGATACGGCGCGGCCATCCCGGCACCCAGCGTGGCGAAGACCAGCAGGGCCAGCGGCGCCGGCTGGGTCACCGCGTAGCCCAGCGCCGCGCCCATGAAGGGCGCCGTGCACGGGGAGGCGACCACGGCCGCAAGCACGCCGGTGGCAAAGCTGCCGCGCAGTCCGTCACCGTCGAGGGCCTGCGCCGCGCGACTGTTGGCCAGGCCGGTGCCCAGCGTGAATTCGAAGGCGCCAAGGAGGTTCAGCCCGATGAGAAAGAACAACGCCAGCAGCGCGGCGATGACCAGCGGCGACTGCAGCTGGAAGCCCCAGCCGATCTGCGAACCGGCGGCGCGCAGCGCCAGCAGCAATGCCGCCAGCGCCACGAAGCTGAGGACCACCCCGCCGGTGAAGGCCAGGCCGTGGGCCCGCATCCGTGCCGGACTCGTACCCTGGTGCTGGACCAGGCCGATCAGCTTGAGCGACAGCACCGGGAACACGCAGGGCATCAGGTTCAGGATCAGCCCGCCGACGAACGCGCCGGCAAGCGCGACCAGCACGGTAATCGTGGCGATGGCGCCGGCGGGCGGCACGGCCGGCGGCGCGACCGTGGACGCGTCCGGCGCGCTCGCCGGCGCAACCGGGTCGGTCGCCGCCGCATTGCCGGTTACCGGCGGGGTCGCTGTCTCGGCCGCCGCGCCGGCCTGCAGGGGCAGGTCGATGCTGCCTGCCCAACCGGTGCCGCCTGGCGCGGGGCCGCCGTCGGCCACCAGTACGCCGCGCAGCCGCGTGAAGCCTGGCTCCACGGGCGCGGCCGCCTGCAGGTCCAGGCGCACGCCGCGCGGGCCGGCGCTCAGCGCCTGGTCCGCAGCCGCGACGATGCGGCCGGCATCCAGCGGAAAGAGTTCCAGCGTGTGCGGCGGCGGGCCCGCGAGCGCGTATTCCAGGCGCAGGTGCGTGCCGTCGCGCCGGGCGCGGGCGTCAGCCAGTTGCGCGAGCGCCGGCACGCGGGCCCGGGCCGCGGCAAAGAGCGCTGCGGCCGCGCCCGGGTGCAATTGCGCGACATTGCGCACCGGCAGGTCGAGCGTCAGGTCGGCGCCGCCGGGAATGCACAGGTCGCTGCAGACCAGCCAGTCGGCCCGCACCGCGAGGTGCGCCGTGCTGCCGGGCGCCGCGCTGGCCGGCACCTGGATGGCGACGGGCAGGAGTACGTCGCCCTCATAGCCGTAGTTGGCCAGGTTGCCGACCCGCAGCCGCTGGGGCACCGGCCACTGGATCGGCCCCGCCGCGAAGCCCGGCGGCAGGGTCCAGCGCAGCCGGGTCGGCAGGCCTGCATCGCCGGGTTCGATCCAGTAGGTGTGCCAGTGCGGCGCATGGCGCAGGTGCAGGCCAACCAGGACGCTGCCGCCCGGCGCCGCGCCGTCGCGCTCGGCGAGCAACTCGGCCCGTACCGCCTGGTCGAGGGCGTTGAGGTCGACTGCCGCGCGCACCGGCGCCGCCAGGCCCAGGCCGGCGCCCAGCAACGCGGCGCACAGGCCCGGCACGCGAAAAACGCCCAAAGCTGGCAACAATTGCATCTTCTGATCACCCATCACGACAATGGCGGCGAAACCGCCGTGGATAATGGCAGCCGCCCGCGAGCACGGACCCATGCGGGAAGGCCGGCGCCGGTGCCCCGGGGCACCCCGCACCCCGGTTGGACGGCGCTGAGCCCAGGGAGTTTCGCATGGCGCGCCGGGCGCCGAAAGCCGTGAAAGCGGTTAATACCCGGTTCACACTGGCGGTGCGGCTCGGCGGGCGGCTCAGTACACTGGATGCAGGGGCTTCGTGTCCTGAAATCAAGGAGAAGCGGCGTGCGTGTACTTATCGTGGAAGACGATCCGGCCCTGGGCCCGTCGACGAGCCACGGACTGGAACTCGAGGGCTTTGCGGTCGACCTGCGGGTCGACGGCGACGGCGCCAATGCCGCGCTGATCGCGCAGATATACGACGCCATCGTGCTGGACCTGGGCCTGCCCGGCGTATCGGGCGAGGAGCTGCTGCGCAGCTGGCGCGAGCGCTCGGACCATACGCCGGTGCTGGTGCTCACCGCCCGCGGCTTCGTGCTCGACCGGGTGCGGCTGCTCAACCTGGGCGCGGACGACTACCTGGTCAAGCCCTTCGACCTGCTCGAACTGAGCGCACGCCTGCGTGCGCTGGGCCGGCGCCAGGGCGGCAAGGACGCGATGCTGCTCGAATGCGGCCCGCTGATGCTGTCGCGCAGCGAGCACGTCGCCGTGTGGAGCGGCACGCGGGTGGAGCTCACCAAGCGCGAATACCGGATACTCGACACCCTGCTGCGCAACCGCGACCGCGTGCTCAGCCGCAAGCAGCTCGAGGAGGCGCTCTACGGCTGGGGCGAAGAGGTCGAGAGCAACGCGATCGAGGTGCACGTGCACAACCTGCGCCGCAAGCTGTCGCGCGGCCTGATCGAAACCGTCCGCGGCGCCGGGTACCGCCTGAACGCCAATGTCGAGCCTGGCTGACCTCGGCCTCCCCGTAGCCGGCCTGCGCGAGGCCGGCGCGGCGCCGGCGCGTTCCTGGTCGCTGCGCCGCCGCGTGCTGCTGCTCACCGTCATGGTGACCGCGGCCGCCTGGGTGGTGGGCGGCACGGCGATGTTCATCATTTCCCGGCACGTTAGCGATACGCTCTTCGACCAGCGCCTGCGCGACATCGCCAGCGCGGTGCTCACCTTTGCCGACCACGAGATCAGCGAGCTGCAGGCCAGCGGCGCCGACATCGTGCACTTCGAGGGCGCGCTCACGCTGGGGGCGCGCTACCACTACCAGATCTGGTCCAACGAGGGCGAGCTGCTGCTGGTCAGTGTGGGCACCGGCCGCACGCCGTTCGCGCCCTTCAACGAGCCGGGCTTCTCGACGCGCGATATCGACGGCGTGCCGATGCGCGTCATCGTCATGTCCTCGGACGACGGCAGCAAGCTGCTCGAGGTCGCCGAGCCCGTTGCGGCGCGCTCGGCCGGCATCGATCCGGGACTGGCGCTGCTGGCCATCCCGCTGGTGCTGTCGCTGGCCGTGCTGGTGGCCGTGAGCGCATGGCTGGTGCGCCGGGCGACGCGGGCGCTGGGCGAGTCCGCCGACCAGGTGACGCAGCGTTCGCCGGACGACCTGCGCCCGCTGTCGGTCGACCACCCGCCCGACGAGCTGACGCCGATCGTGGCGGCGGTGAACTCGCTGTTTGCGCGCATCGAGAACGCCCTCGCCAGCGAGCGGCGCTTCACCTCGGCGGCCGCGCACGAGCTGCGCACGCCGCTGGCCGCCATCAAGATCCAGGCCCAGGTGGCCCTGCTGACACGCACCAACGAGGACCGCCGCCAGGCGCTCGAGCACCTGATGGAGTCGATCGACGGGGCGGCCCACATGATCGACCAGCTGCTGACGATGTCGCGGCTCGACGGGCTGATCGCGCTGCGCGCCCAGGCCACGCGCCTGCAGCTGGACGCGGTCGCGGCCCACGTGATCGACGAGATGCGCCCGCTGGCGGCGCGGCGCCACCAGGCCATTGTCGAGGACCTGGGCGCGGCCGACATCGAGGGGCTGGAATTCGCGGTCGCGGTCCTGCTGCGCAACCTCATCGACAACGCGGTGCGCTACGGACCCGGCGGCGGCACCATTCGGGTGGGTACCGGATCCGACGCCCGCGGCTGCTTTGCGGTGGTCGACGACGCCGGGCCGGGAATTCCGCCGGAGCAGCGCGAGCGCGTCTTCGAGCGCTTCTACCGGGTACCCACCAACGCCGGGGTGGACGGCTGCGGCATCGGCCTGTCGATCGTCCAGGCCGTGGTCGACATGCATCACGCGCAGGTCGAACTTGGCCGCGCCGATCTCGGCGGCCTGCGGGTCACCGTGCGCTTCCCGGCGGCGGGCCGCCACCGGCCTCCGGAACCCGGCACCGCCCCGGCGCTACCTGCCGAGTAACCCTCTCCCACCCCGGAACCGGGGGTAATTACCCATGAAATCTTGGTCGGGTATTCCCGACCGCCGGCATGGGAAAGCAGTAGTTGCCAACCTGTATCCCCGGTAGTAGGCTTCCACTCCCCCGTCCCCACTAACGTAGATGCGGTACGGGCAAGCCACAGCTTCGCCGCCTTGCGCTACCCATTTCAAGCGATGAGTCCTGGCGCTAAATACGAGAATGCGCCTCAGTACGGTCGAACAGGAGATTTTCGTGCCGAATGCCCTCGCCTCGCCCGACCAGCGCGTCGCTGCGCCCTCACCACCCCCCACCTTTTCACCCACCCCCCCTACGCATGGGCGGGCGGCGCGGCGCGCTGGCGGGTTTACCCTGATCGAACTGCTGGTGGTGGTGGTGATCATCGGCCTCCTGGCCGGCCTGGTGGCCCCGCGGTACTTCGGCCAGGTCGGCAAGTCCAACGTCAACATCGCGCGCGCCCAGATTGACAACCTGGGCAAGGCGCTGGACCAGTTCCGCCTGGACATCGGCGCCTACCCGAACACCGACCAGGGCCTGCAGGCACTGATCACCAAGCCCGACGGCGTCGACCGCTGGCAGGGCCCCTACCTGCAAAAACAGGTACCGCCCGACCCCTGGGGCCGGCCCTACCGCTACAAGGCCCCAGGTGACCACGGCGACTACGACCTGTATACGTACGGGGCCGACGGCCAGCCGGGCGGCACGGGTGAGAACATCGACGTCAACTCGTGGGAGATCGCCCCACCGGTCGGGAAAGCCCAGTGAGCAGTGCGGCCACCGCGCTGTTCGAGGTCGTCGCAGTTGCGCCACATGGCGGCCTGCAGACCGAGCGCCTGCGCGCCGGCAGCGAGCGGCAGGCCTCCGAGCAGGTCCAGTTGCGCGGGCTGCGCGTGCTCTCGTGCCGCCCCGTCAGCGGCAGCGGCGGCGAACGCGCGGCCTGGCCGGGGTTGCGCCGCCAGAAGCTCGACGTCGGCCTGTTCACCGACGAGCTGGCCGCGCTGCTCGACGCCGGCCTGGGCATGGTCGATACGCTGCGCACGCTGGCGCAGAAGGAGCGCGACGGCCGCGCCCGCGATGCGCTCGAGGCCGTGACGCGCGACATCACCGAGGGGCTGCCGCTGTCGACCGCCCTGTCCAACCGTTCCGAGATCTTCCCGCCGCTGCTGGTCGCCTCGATCGCCGCCAGCGAGCAGACCGGCGATCTCGTGTCGGCGCTGCGGCGCTATTCCACCCATCTGGAGTCCATGCGGCTGCTGCGCGGCAAGCTGGTCGGGGCGGCGGTATATCCGGCGCTGCTGCTGGGCGTCGGCGCACTGGTGGTGTTCTTCCTGCTGGGCGTGGTGGTGCCGCGCTTCTCGGTGCTGCTGGAGGGTTCGCGCCACGAGCTGCCGCTGGCCTCGAGCATCCTGCTGTCCTGGGGCAAGGCGGTCGCCGCCCATCCGCTGCTGTTCGCCGGCGGGTTCATCGGCGCCGTGGTGCTGCTGGTCTACGGCCTGATCCGCGCCGCCCGCAGCGGCTGGCAGGTGCCCGGCCTGCAGCGCGCCTGGCTGATCGGCTCGCTGGTGCGCCTGTTCCGCCACGCGCAGTTCTACCGGACCTGCGCGATGCTGGTGCAGGGCGGCATCCCGGTCCTGCGCGCCTTCGAGATGAGCCGGCGGCTGCTGGCCGAGGAAGACCAGCAGCAGCTGGATATCGCGCGGCGCCAGATCTCCGAAGGCAAGCCCATCGGCCCGGCGCTGGCGCAGGCGGGAATCGCCGACACCGTGGCGCTGCGCATGCTCGAAGTGGCGCAGCGCACCGGCCGGCTGGCCGACGTGCTGTCGCGCATCGCCACCTTCCAGGAGGCGGCGCTGGGCCGCGCGATCGACCTGGCCGCGCGCCTGGTCGAACCGGCCCTGATGATCCTCATCGGTCTCGTGATAGGCGCGATCGTCGTGCTGATGTACATGCCCATCTTCGATCTGGCCACCAGCCTGCAGTAGGAGAGCCGTCCATGAACGCGCCTGCCAAGCTCAACACCATCCTGTCCGATGACATCGTCCGGCAGGTGCTCGACTCCGCCGGTGGCCGGCGGCCGGTCGAGGTGCTCTCCGAGATGCTGGGACTGTCCGGCCAGGCGCTGGTGGCCGCGGCCGCGCCGTACTTCGGCATCAAGCCGATGGAGCTGGCCGAGATGCGGGCGTGCAAGGCCGACTTCGACGCCATTTCGTTTCTCGAATCGAGCCAGCGGCTGGTCCTGGCCCTGCGCGGCGCCGAAGGCCGCGAGCTGGTCGTGCTGTCCGATCCGCTGGACTCGCGCACCCGTGCCTGGGCGGCCGAGCGCATGCGCCGGCGCCGCCGCAACGTGGTCATCTGGGCGCTGGCCTCGACCGAGGACATGCGTGCCTACCTGACCCAGGCCGAGCGCAGCATGCGGGCGATGGATACGGTGGGCGTCAGCGGATCGGCCGCGACGGCCGCCGGCAGCGGCGCGGTGTCGGTTTCGCTGGCCGACATCAGCGCATCGAGCAGCCCGATCGTGCGCCTGGTCGACTCGACCATCCACGATGCGCTCAAGGCGCTGGCCAGCGACATCCACCTCGAGACCCAGCACAAGGGCCTGGTCATCAAGTACCGGGTCGACGGCGTGCTGGAGGTCATCAAGCGCGTCGAGGGCCTGGACGCCGCCCACCACGTGCTGTCGCGCATCAAGGTGCTGGCCGAGCTGGACATCGCCGAGCGCCGCATCCCGCAGGACGGGCGCTTCAAGGTGTCGGTGGGCGAGCGCGAGATCGACCTGCGCGTCTCGATCATGCCCAACCTGTTCGGCGAGGACGCGGTGCTGCGGATCCTCGACCGCAACAACCTGGGCGGCGAGGCGCGCCAGATCCGCCTCGAGGCGCTGGGCTTCGAGCCGGCCGTGCTCGACTTCGTGCGGCGCCTGTCGGCGCTGCCGCACGGGCTGCTGCTGGCCACCGGCCCGACCGGCAGCGGCAAGACCACCACCCTTTATGCCGCGCTCACCGAGATCAATACCGGCATCGACAAGATCGTGACCATCGAGGACCCGGTCGAGTACCAGGTCCAGGACGTGCTGCAGATCCCCGTCAACGAGAAGAAGGGCCTGACCTTCGCGCGCGGCCTGCGCTCGATCCTGCGCCACGATCCGGACAAGATCATGGTGGGCGAGATCCGCGACCCCGAGACCGCGCAGATCGCCGTGCAGGCCGCGCTGACCGGCCACCAGGTGTTCACCACCGTGCACGCCAACAACGTGTTCGACGTCATGGGGCGCTTCGCCAACATGGGCGTTGACACCTACAGCTTCATGTCGGCGCTCAACGGCATCGTCGCGCAGCGCCTGGTGCGCATCAACTGCCCGCGCTGCGCGACGCCCTATCGCCCGGCGCAGGACGTGCTGCAGCGCTCGCGCATCGACCCGCGCGCCGCGCATACCGCCAAGTTCCGCCGCGGCATCGGCTGCGCCCACTGCCGCGGCACGGGCTACAAGGGGCGCCGGGCGATCGCCGAGACGCTGGGCATGAGCGACCGCCTGCGCGACCTGCTGGCCGAGCGCGCGCCGCTGTCGCAGATCAAGGCCGAAGCCCGCGAGAACGGCTACGTGGCGCTGCGCGAAGCGGCCGTCGCCTCGGCGATGGCCGGCGATACCACTCTCGAGGAGATCAATCGTGTCACTCCCGTCGAGTGAGACCGCCGCGGCGCCGGGGGCGGCGCCGGCCACCGCCGGCACGCCCGGCCTGGGCGCACGCTTCGGGCGCTTTCTGCGCGTCCGCATCGGCGCCGAGCAGCTGGCCCTGGAGCTGCTGGCCGGGCGCCGGGCGCCGCGCGTGCTCGCCCGCCTCGAGCAGGGCTACGTCAGCGCCGACGACCAGTCGCCGGCGCTGCCGACCGACCTGGCGGGCGCGCTCGGCGCGCTCGGGCCCGCGCTCGACGCCCTCGAGGCCCGGCTTGCCGCCCAGGGCGCGAGCCTGCGCGGCTTGGTCTGCGACATTGTCATCGACGACTCCTGGATGCTGTATGACATCGTGCGCGCCGACCTGCGCGGCCTGACGCCGCGCGCTGCCGACAGCCTGATCGGCGCCTCGCTGGCCGACGTCGCCGGCGTGGACAGCAGCGAGCTGGTCAGCCGCTGGCACGCGCAGGGCAAGAGCCCGTATACGCTGGCCTGCGGCCTGCCGGCCAGCGCACTGCCCGCGCTCGACCATGCGCTGCGCAGGCACGGCGTGGTCGCCGGCAGCGTCGAGGGCGAGTTCGTCTATGAATACAACCGCCATCGCGAACGGCTGGATCCGACCTGTTCGATCGTCGCCGTGGTGCGCGACGCCGGCGCCCAGCTCGGCGTGCTGATCGACGGGGTACTCACCTCGATGAGCTTCGAATTCGGCGTCGGCACGCCCAAGGAGCTGGAGCTGCGCGGCCGCGGCCTGCTGCGGGTCGCCGGCAAGGGCGGCGAAACCGCCGTGCACTTCTACGCGATCACGCGCCCCGGCATAGCCGCCCCGGAACCCTGGGTCGCGCTGCCAGCCGCCGCCTGAGCGCGGCGCGGCCCCCGACCACAACGCAGAGGACGACGATGGCAGCCAAACTTGCCCGACTCGAACTGGATTTTTCCACCGCGCGGCGCAATGCCCCGATGGGCTGGCTGCTGCTGGGCGCGGGCCTGATCGCCGCGGCCATTGCCGGCGTCCAGTTCCGCTCGGCGCACGCCGAACGGCTGGCGCACGCCAGCGACCTGGAGGCGGTGAGCGGCCGGCGCGTCGTGCTCGACGCGGCCGCCGGTCCCGCGGCTGACCCGCGGGCGACCAAGGCCGCGGCCGGCGTCGCGCGCGACCTGCAGGTGCCCTGGGCCGAGATGCTCGCAGCCCTGGAGGCGGTGCAGGCGCGCGATGTCGCCCTGCTCGGCGTCGAGCCCTCGCCCATGCGCCACAACATCCGCATCACGGCCGAGGCCAAATCGCCCGAGGCGATGCTCAACTACGTCGATGCCCTGCGCAGCGATTCCTTCCCCGAGGTGAGCCTGTCATCGCACCAGTTCGAGGCGCAGGTGCCCGGCAACCCGGTGCGCTTCGTGGTCCAGGCACGCTGGAGAGCACTATGAGCACGCTCAACATCGCCCTGAACGAAGGGCGGCGCATCGCCCACCGCGTCCACCTGCGGCTGGGCGCCAACGGCCTGGTCGGCGTGGTCCTGGTCGTGCTGGCCGTGGTCGGGCTGCTGTACGCGGCCCGCGCCCAGCAGGAAGCGGCGCAGCTGCAGGCGCAGGCCGAACAGGCGCGCAGCCGGTCGGCCGCGGTGACCGAGCCGGTGGCACCGGTCGTGCCGGCGGGCGAGCGGCTGGCGCGATTCCAGAACTGGTTCCCGACCGCCGATACCTCGACCGCGGACCTGCGCAAGATCTTCCGGGCCGCCCAGGCCAATCACCTGGTGCTGGCGCGCGGCGAGTACAACTTCTCCACCATCGACGGGTCGGGCGGGCTGCAGAAGTTCGACGTCATCCTGCCGATCAAGGAGCACTACGCCGGGGTCAAGGGTTTCGTGGCCGAGGTGCTCAATGCGCTGCCCCACGCCAGCCTGGCCGAGCTGCGCGTCGAGCGGCCGGCGGCCGCCGCCGATGAACTCGATACCCGCGTGCATTTCACCCTCTACTACCGGGCCCGCACCACATGAAGACGTCCGGCACCCGCTGGAAGGGCCTTGCCGTACTCGCCGCTGCGGGCGCGGCAGCCTTCTACTTTGCCTTCCCCGGCGGCGACAGCGACATCGTTCAGCCGGTGGTGCGCAATGCGTCCGCCGGACCGGTGACGCCGGCAGCCGGCGACACGGCCGGGCGACCGGCGGCCGAGCGTCCCGTCGAGGCACCCGACCTGCCCAGCCGCACGCACCTGGCGCAGGGCGCGCACAGCGACCCGTTCGCTCCCAAGGGCTGGACGCCCCCGCCGCCCCCGCCGCCGCCGCCCGCGCCGGTGGCCG
>JBBISD010000070.1:0-10938 GCA_037441485.1 Burkholderiales bacterium | reverse complement strand
GTGGCCGCGCCGGTCCAGGCGCACGAGGCGGAACCGGTCGCCCAGCCGCTCGACCTGGGGATCCCACATTTGGAGGTCGAGGGTCCAGCCGTGCACCAGCACGACCGCCGGCCCGCGGCCGGTGTCGCGGCATCGCGCCGCGGGGCGATCGGTTCTGGTTCGGTGCCGAACCAGGTGCGCAGGCGCGACCAGAAGGATGCTGCCGGTGCCGGTGCCGCCATCGGTGCCACCGGCGCGTGGCTTGCGGCCGGAGCCGCCTCCAGCGTGACGACCGGCGCGGGCGCCTCGGGCACGATGCCCTTGACGACGGCCGTTTGCTGGCGGTTTTTCGACTCCTGCTGCGCCGCCGGGGTGTAGGGCTCGTCCTTCGGCGGGGTGATGACGCGGTCGTAGCTGGCCTTGGCGACGTCCAGGCGCTCGTCGTCGTGGCGCAGGCGCTCAATGCTGTAGTGCGGCGTCTCCAGGTAGCGGTTCGGGATCAGCACGATGGACACGCGCAGGCGCGCCTCGAGCTTGGCGATGTCGGCGCGCTTCTCGTTTAGCAGGTAGGTGGCGACATCCACCGGGACCTGCGCATGCACCGCGGCCGTCGACTCCTTCATGGCCTCTTCCTGCAGGATGCGCAGGATGTGCAGCGCCGAGCTGTCGGTGTCGCGCACCTGGCCGACACCGTTGCAGCGCGGGCAGGTGATGTGGCTGCCCTCGCTGAGCGCCGGGCGCAGGCGCTGGCGCGACAGTTCCATCAGGCCGAAGCGCGAGATCTTGCCCATCTGCACCCGGGCACGGTCGAAGTAGAGTGCATCCTTCAGGCGCTGCTCGACGGCGCGCTGGTTGCGGCCTTCCTCCATGTCGATGAAGTCGATGACGATCAGGCCGCCCAGGTCGCGCAGGCGCAACTGGCGCGCGGCCTCGTCGGCGGCTTCCAGGTTGGTGCGGGTTGCCGTCTCCTCGATGTCGGCGCCGCGCGTGGACTGCGCGGAGTTGACGTCGATGGCCACCAGTGCCTCGGTGTGATCGATGACGATCGCGCCGCCCGAAGGCAGCGTGACCGTGCGCGAATGCGCGGTCTCGATCTGATGCTCGATCTGGAAGCGCGAGAACAGCGGGACGTCGTCCTTGTAGCGTTTGACGCGCGGGGCGACGTCCGGCATGACCAGGTCGACGAAGGTCCGGGCCTGCTCATAGACGTCGTCGGTGTCGATCAGGATCTCGCCGATCTCGGGATTGAAGTAGTCGCGGATGGCACGGATCACCAGGCTCGACTCGAGGTAGATCAGCTCGGGTGCGCGCACCTGGTCGACCGCGTCGGTGATCGCCTTCCACAGTTGCAGCAGGTACTTGAGGTCCCACTGCAGTTCCTCGACCGCACGGCCGATGCCGGCGGTGCGGGCGATGACGCTCATGCCGGCGGGCAGGTCGAGCTGGTCGAGCGCGTCGCGCAGTTCCTGGCGGTCCTCGCCTTCGACCCGGCGCGACACGCCGCCACCGCGCGGGTTGTTGGGCATCAGCACCAGATAGCGTCCGGCCAGCGAGATGAAGGTGGTGAGCGCGGCGCCCTTGTTGCCGCGTTCTTCCTTCTCGACCTGGATGATCAGTTCCTGGCCCTCGGAGATCGCCTCGTTGATGCGCGCGCGGCTGACGTCGACCCCGGCGCGGAAGTACTGGCGCGAGATCTCCTTGAACGGCAGGAAGCCGTGGCGCTCCTCGCCGTAGTCGACGAAGCAGGCCTCCAGGCTGGGCTCGACCCGCGTGACCACGCCCTTGTAGATATTGGATTTGCGCTGCTCGCGGCCGCTGGATTCGATATCCAGGTCGAGCAGCTTTTGACCATCGACGATCGCCACGCGCAACTGCTCCGCGTGTGTCGCATTGAACAACATGCGTTTCATCAGCACTCCTCGCGCCGCTTCCGGGGCGCAGAACGTGCCGAATCGGATCAGGCGCGCAACGGAGCGTTACCGGCATGCCCCATGGCCGCACCCGTGTTCCGGGCACCCGCACACCTGCGTGCGGCCAGGCCGCGCAACGGCGCCGCCGGGGCGTTGGCCCGGGCGGTTGGCAGATGGCGGCAGGTGGACATGAAGGACGATCGGCAAGGTTGCAATGACATTGCGCTGTGCTGGCAGCCGCGCGACGGCGCGCGGCCCTGCTGGTTTCCGAATTCGGCAGGCACCGGGGGCATAGCTCGCCGGTAACCCGTTTTCTTCATCAGGCCCGGATTGCCCCGGATATTCCGGGAACGCCCTGGACCTGCCTTCCATGTGCGCAGCCCGCAAGGGCGCTGCACACCCCATGGTCCGGACGATTAGCCCGCACGGCGAGAAATGCCGATCGGCGAGGGCGCACTGGGCGCCGCTACAATCAGGACCGGTTGACATCGCCCGCGTGCCCCTGGAGCTTGCTCGGCGCAGGGCGCAAACCAGCCGCGCGCTGTATCGCCGCCTGCAGAACTTACCCTGGCACTGCGGATATCAACTGGCCCCCAGTATAGGCAACATGGTTCCGCAAAGCAAAACGCGTCCGCCGGTCCGAAGGCAAAGGAAAGCCAGCGACCCGGCCGGTTATCGCGCCATCGACGCCGGGGCACCGGCGCGGGACGGCGTCCCGCCGCGGGCGGCGGCCGAGGCGCCGGCGGTGCGCCGGGTGGTGGTCGGGCCCGAACAGTCGGGCCAGCGCCTGGACAATTTCCTGCTGCGACTGGCCAAGGGCGTGCCCAAGAGTCATGTCTACCGGATCGTCCGCAGCGGCGAGGTGCGCGTCAACGGCGGGCGGTCCAGCGCCGATTACCGGCTTGCCGAAGGTGACGAACTGCGCATTCCGCCAATGCGCGTATCCGCGTCGGAACCGCGCGCGGTCGCGCCGGCACAGATGCCCACGATACTGTACGAAGACGAGCATTTGCTCGTCCTGGACAAGCCTTCGGGCGTCGCCGCCCATGGCGGCAGCGGGGTGGCGCATGGAATCATCGAACGGGTGCGCGCGGCGCGTCCGGCCCAGGCCTTCCTGGAACTGGGGCACCGCCTCGACCGCGAAACCTCGGGAGTCCTGCTGCTGGCCAAGAGCCGGCGCTGCCTGGTGGCGCTGCACGAACAGATGCGCCAGGGCGCTGTGGAGAAGCGCTATTACGCGATGGTAGTCGGCGACTGGGTCAACGACCGGCAGAACGTGCGCTTGCCCCTGACCAAGCGCACGCTGGCCAACGGCCAGCGGCGCGTATTCGTCGACGAGGATGCCGGCGCCGGCGCGCACACGGTATTCCATCTGCGGGCCCGCCTCGACGGCTTTTCGCTGCTCGAAGCCGAACTCAAGACGGGGCGCACGCACCAGATCCGCGTGCACCTGACGCACCTGGGCTTTCCCATCCTGGGCGATGACAAATACGGCGACTTCGAGGTCAATCGGCAGGCCGCCAAGGGAGTGTTCGGCGCGCGCATGGGCCGCATGTTCCTGCATGCCTTTCGCGTGCGCCTGGCCCATCCGGTGAGCGGCGCGCCGCTGCTGGTCGAGTCGCCACTGCCGCCCGACTGCGCCGCGTGGCTGCAGGCGCGCGACCCCGACGGCGCGGCACGCGCGCGCTACCGCGAGGCGCCGTGATGGCGCCGCCAGGATCGCTGGCCGCTGGCGGGCCCGCGCGCCGCGCTGCGCCCTACCAGGTCGTGGTGTTCGACTGGGACGGCACGCTGGTCGACTCCACGCCGCTCATCGCCGACGCCATCCTGCGGGCGGCGTCCGACATCGGCGTGCCGGTGCCCGACCGCGCGCTGGCCGCGCACGTCATCGGGCTGGGCCTGGCCGAGGCGCTGGCGCGCGTCGTGCCCGACCTGCCGCGCGAGCGCATCGGCGACTTCGCCGCGCGTTACCACGTGCATTTTCGCCAGGGCGAGGCGCAGATCCGCTTCTTCGACGGTGCCGTCGGCCTGCTCGACACCCTGCGGGCGCGCGGCGTGCAGCTGGCCGTCGCCACCGGCAAGTCGCGCGCCGGCCTGGGGCGTGCGCTCCAGGCGGCCGGCCTGGAAGCGCATTTCAGCGCGGTGCGCTGTGCCGACCAGACCCATCCCAAGCCGCATCCTGCGATGCTGCACGAACTGTCCGATGAACTGGCCGTCGCCCCCGCGGCGATGCTCATGATCGGCGACACCAGCCACGACCTGCAGATGGCCGCGGCGGCCGGGGTCGGTGCCGTCGGCGTGAGCTACGGCGCGCACCCGCGCCACGAGCTCGAGCGCCTGCAGCCGCTGGCGGTCGTCGATACGCCGTCGCAGCTGCGCGAGTGGCTGCTGGCGCGCCTCTGACCGCCCGGCGCATCGGCTCGGCGCACCCGCGCAATCGACTCGCCTCGCCCGCGGCAGCGGGAGAGGGTGAATTCCGTCGAAATTCCTGGTCTATCCGTCACCCCGACCCGTTCCCGCAGGCGGAGCGGGTGAGTGCGGCGCCGGACGTCAGCGCCAGCGGCGGCCGGCCGGCGCCGGCGTGCCATGCAGCAGGAAGACCGCCGGCCGGCGGTCCAGCGGCGGCCAGGCCGCGGTGGCCTGCGCCTGCCATTGGCCGATCGTGCAGGTGCGCAGCAGCGGCGCGCTGCCGGTAAGGTCGGCGGCCACGCACAGGCGCAGCGCGCGGTCGCAATGCTGCAGCAGGCTCTCGAAGAGGCGCGCGCTGCGATAGGGCGTCTCGATGAAGATCTGCGTCTCGCCGTGCCAGGCGTCGGCCTGCACCTGCTGCAGGCGTGCCTGCAGGGCGCCGCGATCCTGCGGCAGGTAGCCCAGGAAGCGGAAGGCCTGCCCGTTCATACCCGCGCCCATCAGCGCCAGCACGATGGCCGAGGGCCCGACCCATGGCACCACCGGAATGCCCAGCGCGTGGGCGCGCGCGACGATGTTCGCCCCGGGATCGGCAATGCCCGGACAGCCGGCCTCGGATACCAGTACCCCGTCCTGCGGTGTGGCGCCGGCGGCCGGGCGCAGCGGCGCTAGCCACTGGTCGACCAGGGCGTCCTCGGGGTCGTGGCCGATCTGGACGATGCGCAGCTGGGCGATGGGCTGCGGATGACCGATGGCCTTGAGAAAAGCCCGAGCGCTGCGCGCGTTTTCGGCCAGGAAGTAATGCGCCGCGCGCGCCGTCGCGACCGTCCCGGCCGGCAGCACCGCGTCCAGCGGGCCGGGTTCGGCGCTGATGGGCACCGGCACCAGGTGCAGGCGGCCGGCTGCCGCCGGCGCGGTGTCAGGGCCCACGATGGCGGTGCGGTGCGGGCAGCGGCAGCGTGACGCCGAAGCTGGCCAGCATCGTGGTGAGGCGGATCAGCGGCAGACCGATGAGCGCCGTCGGATCGGTGCTCTCGACCGCGTCGACCAGGGTAATGCCCAGCGCCTCGATCCGGGCCGCGCCGGCGCAGTCATAGGGCTGCTCGCGTACCAGGTAGTCCTCGATGGCGGCATCGCTCAGCACGCGAAAACGCACGGCGGTCGGCTCGCAGGCTGCCAGATGCACGCCGCTGGCCGCATCGAGCAGGGCCAGCGCACTATGAAAATGCACGGTGCGCCCGCGCATCGCGCGCAATTGCGCAACGGCCGCTTCGTGGCCGCCGGGCTTGCCGATCGGCCGGCCATCGAGTTCAGCCACCTGGTCGGCGCCGATCACCAGCGCGTCGGGATGGCGGCCGGCCACCGCCCGGGCCTTGGCCAGTGCCAGGCGCAGTGCGGTGTCGGCGGGTGCCTCGCCGGCGCGCGGCGCCTCGTCGACGCCCGGGCTTACGCTGGTGAACGGGATCTGCAGGCGGCCGAACTGTTCCTGCCGGTAGCGCGACGAGGACGCGAGTACGATGGGGCGCAGCATGACAGCGAGTGTATTGAAATTTTCCGCAACGCCCGCCACGACCTGACGATGGATCCGATCGACGTCTTTGCCCTCGCCCAAGCCGGCACGCGCTGGTCCGGTACGCTGGCCTTCGATGCCATGCCGCGGCTGTGCACCAGCCTGATGAACCGGCCGGGGGACCGCGCCGGGCAGCTGCACTTCCATTGCCACAGCCACCGCGACGCGCGGGGCCGACCGGCGCTGCGGCTTGGGCTGCAGGCCAGATTGCCGCTGGTCTGCGACCGCTGCGGGGACGTCCTGGCACTGGACCTGACGGCCGAGCGCGACTTTTATTTTGTCGCCACCGAGTCCGAACTGGCCGCGATCCCGATCGACGACACGCCGGAGGAGGCGCTGCTGGGCAGCGCCCGTTTCGATCTTGCCGAACTGATCGAGGACGAGGCGATCTTGCAATTGCCGATTTCCCCGCGGCATGTGCGCTGCGCGCCGCGGGCGCTGGCCAAGGCGGTGCGCGCCGCCGCGCCGGCTGCCGAGCGCCCGCATCCGTTTGCCGGACTGGCCGGGCTGCGCGAGCAGTTGCGTGGCGCCGATGGCCTGGCGGTGCCGTCCGGCGATGGCCCCGCGGCCCCCGAAACGGCCGAAACCGCCCGAAAGCGGCCGGGGCCGTCCGGATAGGCCTGGCGGCGACCCCGACTTTCGCCCGGCCGCCGCATCGTCTAAAATGCCGGATTACCGAAAATTCTAGGATTCGCGCCATGGCTGTACAACAAAACAAGAAGTCCGCGTCCAAGCGCAACATGCACCGCGCGCACGACTTCCTCAGCACGCCGCCGCTGGCCGTCGAACCGGCTACCGGCGAGGTCGTCCGCCGCCATCATGTCAGCCCGACCGGCTTTTATCGTGGCAAGAAGGTCGTTGCTACCAAATCCGACGAGTGATCCGGGGGGCCTCGCCGGTCCTTGTCCCGTTGCCCCTGGCGAGTCGCCGGCCACGCCTGATACGCGCGGCGCGCCGGCTGTCCCACTAGCTGCCCGTCCAGCAATTGCGCTGGCCCTGCCCACCACGCCTGGCGCTTGCGGTTCCCGGCGGGTTCCTTGCGTGAAAGCCCGCCCGATGGCGCTGACATTCGTTCGCTTCGCCGCAGACGTTCCGGCCCGCCGTGCCCGCAGCGCCCGCAGCGCCGGCGCGCGCGCGGCAGTATCGGTCCGGCATCGCGCCGGGTCGTGCCGCGCATGACGGTCCGTCTTGCCATCGACTGCATGGGGGGCGATCACGGCCTGCCCGTGACGGTGCCCGCGGCGCTCGCGTTCGCGCGCCAGGAGCCGGCGGCCAGCCTGCTGCTGGTCGGGCGCGCGTCCCAGGTCGAGGCCGAAATGCACCGGCAGCCGGGCTGGGAAGCACTGCGCGAGCGCGTGCGCGTGGTGCACGCCGACGAGGTCGTCGAGATGCACGACCCGCTGACGGTCGCGCTGCGCACCAAGAAGCATTCGTCGATGCGCCTGGCGCTGGAGGCGGTGCGCGACGGCCAGGCCGACGTGGCCGTCAGCGCCGGCAATACGGGCGCGCTGATGGCGATCGCCCGCTACGTCCTGAAGACCCAGCCGGGCATCGACCGGCCGGCGATCGCCCATGCGCTGCCCAACCAGAAGGGCGGCCTGACGACCTGGCTCGACCTGGGGGCCAACGTCGACTGCGAGGCCGAGCACCTGCTGCAATTTGCCATGCTCGGCTGCGCGCTGGCCGCATCGCTGCAGGAAAAGGAGCGTCCGAGCGTGGGCCTGCTCAACGTCGGCGAAGAGGTCATCAAGGGCAACGAGGTCGTCAAGCAGGCCGGCGAGCTGCTGCGCGCCAGCGGCCTGAACTTCCACGGCAACGTCGAAGGCGACGACATCTTCCGCGGCACGGTGGACGTGATCGTCTGCGACGGATTCGTCGGCAATGTCGCGCTCAAGACCTCGGAAGGCCTGGCCCAGATGCTGGCCGGTTTCATCCGCGAGGAATTCACCCGCAACGCGCTGTCGCGCCTGATGGCGCTGGTGGCCCTGCCGGTGCTCAACCGCTTCCGCCGCCGGGTCGATCACCGGCGGTACAACGGCGCGGCCCTGCTGGGGCTGCGCGGCGTGGTCATCAAGAGCCACGGTTCGTCCGACGCCTATGGCTTCGAATGCGCGCTGCGGCGCGGCTTCGAGGCCAGCCGCCATCGCCTGCTCGAGCGCACCGCGCAGGCCATGGCGCCGCTGCTGGCGCGCCTGCCGGCCGCCGCCGGCAACGGCCAGGCCGCGGCAAGTGCCGCCACCGCCAACGCACTCGATGTGGATGCTGCCCGTGCCTGATACCCCTGGCTCCGCTCCCCGCTACGCGCGCCTGATCGGCACGGGCTCGTCCCTGCCCGAGCGCGTGGTCAGCAACCACGACCTCGTCACGGAACTGGCAGCGCGCGGCATCGAATCCTCCGACGACTGGATCGTCACGCGTACCGGCATCCGGCAGCGCCACCTGGCCGGCGCGGGGGAGGGCACCACCGAGCTGGCCGTGCGCGCGGCGCGCGCCGCGCTGGAGCACGCCGGCGTCGCGCCCGATTCCATCGACCTCGTGATCGTCGCCACGTCGACCCCGGACCAGGTGTTTCCCAGCACCGCCTGCGCCGTGCAGGCGCGCCTGGGCGCCGGCGGGGCGGCCGCATTCGACCTGCAGGCAGCCTGCAGCGGTTTCGTCTACGCCATGTCGCTGGCCGACGCGCTGATCCGGACCGGGTCGCACCGGCGCGCGCTGGTCATCGGCGCGGAAGTCTTTTCGCGCCTGCTCGACTGGAACGACCGGGCCACCTGCGTGCTGTTCGGCGACGGCGCCGGCGCGGTCGTGCTCGAGGCGGCGGCGGCGCCGGGTATCCTTTCCTGCCGGATGCACGCCGACGGCGCGCGCGGCGACATCCTGGCCGTGGCCGGGCGCCTGCACCAGGGCTCCAGCCTGGGCGATCCCTTCCTGCGCATGGACGGCAAGGCGGTTTTCAAGCTGGCCGTCGACGTACTCGAATCGTCGGCGCTCGAAGTGCTCGGGCTTGCCGGGGTAACACCGGAGCAGATCGACTGGCTGATCCCGCACCAGGCCAACGTGCGCATCCTGGCCGCCTCGGCCAAGCGCCTGGGCCTGGACGCCGAGCGGGTCGTGGTGACGGTCGACCGTCACGGCAACACGTCGGCGGCCTCGGTGCCGCTGGCGCTGGACGCGGCGCGCCGCGACGGGCGCGTGCGCGACGGCCAGCTGCTGCTGCTGCAGGGGGTGGGCGGCGGCTTTACGTGGGGTTCGGTGTTGTTGCGCGCATAGACGCGCCGAGGATTGGAATGAAGCTCGCTTTCGTATTTCCGGGACAGGGGTCCCAGTCGGTCGGAATGCTGTCCTCCTTTGCCGACGACGCCGTCGTCGCCGACACGGTGCGTGCCGCCTCCGCGGCGCTGGGACAGGACATCGGCCGCCTGATCGCCGAGGGGCCCGCGGCGGACCTGGACCTCACGGTCAATACCCAGCCCTGCCTGCTGACCGCGTCGGTGGCGATGTACCGCGCCTGGCGCGCCGCCGGCGGTCCGGCCCCGGCGATCGTGGCCGGCCACAGCCTGGGCGAATACGCCGCGCTGGTCGCCGCCGGTGCGCTGACGCTCGACGTCGGCGTCCCGCTGGTGCGCTTTCGCGCCCAGGCCATGCAGGAGGCAGTGCCGGTGGGCACCAGCGGCATGGCGGCCATCCTGGGCCTGGACGACGCGGCCGTGCGCACCGCCTGCGCGCGCGCCCAGGCCGAAATCCCGGGCGCGGTCGTCGAACCGGTCAACTTCAACGCCCCGGCGCAGGTCGTCATCGCCGGCACCACCGCCGCGCTGGCGCGCGCCTGCGAGATCGCCCGCGAGCTCGGCGCCAAGCGCGCGCTGCCGCTGCCGGTGTCGGCGGCTTTCCATTCCTCGCTGCTGGCCCCGGCCAGCGTGCAGCTGCGCGAACGCCTGGCGCATACGCCGGTGCAGCCGCCGCAGCTGCCGGTCATCAACAACATCGACGTCGCCGTCTGCACCGAGCCCGACGCCATCCGCGATGCGCTGGCCCGCCAGGTGGCCGGCCCGGTGCGCTGGAGCGAGATCGTGCTGGCGCTGGCCGCGCAGGGCGTGACGCACATCGTCGAGTGCGGCCCCGGCAGGGTGCTCACCGGCCTGACCAAGCGCATCGCGCCGGCGCTCACCGGCCTTTCGGTCTGCGACCGCAACAGCCTGCACGAATCGCTGGCCGCCCTTGGAGCACCGTCGTGAACGACACCGCGGTATTTTCCCCCCAGGCCCTGCAGGGCGAGGTTGCGCTGGTCACCGGCGCGTCGCGCGGCATCGGGCGGGCGATCCAGGAGGCCCTATCGCAGGCCGGCGCCATCGTCGTCGGTACCGCGACCACCGAGGCCGGCGCGGCGGCGATCACGCAGCGCCTGGCCGATGCCGGCCAGGCGGGGGAGGGCGCCGTGCTCGACGTGCGCGACCGCGCCGGCTGCGACGCGCTGGTCGAGGCCATAGGCAAGCGCCACGGCAAGCTCTCCATACTGGTCAACAACGCCGGCATCACGGCCGACATGCTGTCGATGCGCATGCGCGATGACGAATGGGACGGCGTGCTCGACACCAACCTTACGGCGGCCTTCCGCCTGGCCCGCGCCTGCATGCGCGGCATGATGAAGGCCAAGTGGGGCCGCGTCATCAACATCTCGTCGGTGGTCGCGTCCAGCGGCAATGCCGGCCAGGCCAACTACGCGGCGGCCAAGGCCGGGCTCGAGGGCATGACCCGGGCGCTGGCGCGGGAACTGGGCAGCCGCAACATCACCGTCAACTGCGTCGCGCCGGGGTTCGTCGACACCGACATGACCCGCGCGCTGACCCAGCAGCAGACCCAGGCCCTGCTGGGCCAGATCGCGCTCGGTCGCCTGGGCCAGTCGGCCGAGGTCGCCGGCGCCGTGCTTTTCCTGGCCTCCGCGGCCGGGGCCTACATTACGGGTGCCACCCTGCACGTCAACGGCGGCATGTACATGGCGTGAGCGCCGGGCCGGCGCGGGTACCGGTGCCGGCGGGTGCTCTCTGTTAGAATCGCGCGCTCTTTTCGCCGGCG
>JBBISD010000069.1:0-11039 GCA_037441485.1 Burkholderiales bacterium | reverse complement strand
GGTGTCCGCCAGGAAGGGCGGCAGCGCCCATGCCGCGCCCCATCCGGCCAGCGCCGCGGCGCACGCGCCGGCGGCTGCGGCAACCAGCGCCTCGCGCATGTAGGTCATGCGTCCCGTCCCGCGCCGCGGGCGGGGCAGCGCGGCGGCCAGCGCACCGGCATAATTGCGCCCGGCAACGCGCGCGGCAAAGGCGCCGCGTCCCATCCCATTGGAGCAGGGCCCTTTCATGGCATTCCTTACCGGCAAGCGCATCCTCATCACCGGCGTGATCTCCAATCGGTCCATCGCCTACGGCATCGCTAGGGCGTGCCGGCGCGAGGGCGCGGAACTGGCCTTCACCTACGTGGGCGAGCGCTTCAAGGACCGGGTCACGGACATCGCCGGCGAGTTTGGCTCGCAACACGTGTTTCCCTGCGACGTCGCCGACGACGCCCAGATCACGGCGGTGTTCACCGAACTGGCCCGGTCCTGGGACGGTCTCGACGGTCTGGTACACGCCATCGGCTTTGCGCCGCGCGAGGCCATCGCCGGGGACTTCCTCGACGGCATTTCCCGCGAAGCCTTCCGCATCGCCCACGACATCTCCGCCTACAGCTTTCCGGCACTGGCCAAGGCGGCCGGCCCGCTGATGAAGGGACGCGCCGGCGCGCTGCTCACCCTGAGCTACCTCGGGGCCGAGCGCGTGGTACCCAACTACAACACCATGGGTCTGGCCAAGGCCTCGCTGGAAGCCTCGGTGCGCTACCTGGCCGCGTCGCTGGGGCCGCACGGCATCCGCGTCAACGGCATCTCGGCCGGGCCCATCCGCACGCTGGCGTCGGCCGGGATCAAGGATTTCGGCAAGATCCTCGACTTCGTCGAGCAAAACGCGCCGCTGCGGCGCAATGTCTCCATCGACGACGTCGGCAATGCCGCCGCCTTCCTGCTGTCCGATCTGGCCGCCGGCATCACCGGCGAGATCACCTACGTCGACTCCGGCTTCAGCCGCGTGGTCGCCGGCATGAGCGAATAGGCTGGCAGCGCGCGCCACGAGCCCTTGAGCGCACCTCCCGTCAGCCCGGATCCCGCCCCGCCGCCGCGCCCGGCACCGGCGCGCTCGCTGTTCCGCCAGGAGGCCATCGACGCCCAGCGCGAGCGCCTGCTGGGCGAGGTCTCGCGCGCACGGCCGGTACCCGCCTGGGTATTCACGCTGCTGGCCGCCGTCATCGCCGGGACGCTGGTCACCTTCGCGTTCCTCGGCGAATACACCCGGCGCGAGCGCGTCGACGGCTACCTGGAGCCCGACATCGGCGCCGCGCGCGTCAGCGCACCGGAGGCCAGCGTGGTGGCCGAGCTGATGGTCAAGGAAGGCGACGAGATCGCCGCTGGCCAGCCGATCGCCCGCCTGTCGCAGGAGCGCACCACCGCCACCGGCGCCAATGCCTCGGAACTGGTGCGCAGCGAGCTCAGCGGGCGCTTGCGCTCGCTCGACGCCGAACTGGCCCAGGCGACGCTGCTGGGCGAACAGCAGCTGGCGCAGGCGCGCAAGCGCGTCGACGACCTGAAGATCGAGCTGGCCCAGGCCGGCGCGCAGGTGCACGCCCAGCAGCAGCGGCTGGCCTCGGCGCAGCAGGAGGCGCAGCGCTTCGCCCAGCTGGTCAAGGAGGGCTTCGCCTCCGAGGCGATGGCGCGCGACCGGCGCAATGACCTGCTCGACCAGACCACGAAGCTGGAGAGCCTGCGCGGCAGCAAGGCGGCCATCGAGCGCGACCTGCGCGCCGCGCAGGCCGAACTGCCGCTGATCGAGACCCGCACGCGCACGCAGCAGCAGCAGATCGCCGAGCGCAAGAGCGAGCTGCAGCAGAGCCTGGTGCAGGAGGAGGCGCGCACCGATTCGGAGGTGCGCGCGCCGATCTCCGGCATCGTCACCAACATCGCCGCGGCGCGCGGCGATTCGGTGGCGGCCGATGCCACCCTGGCCACCATCATGCCCAAGGGCAGCGGGCTGCATGCGCAGCTGCTGGTGCCGACGCGGGCCATCGGCTTCATCGAGCCGGGCAATCGCGTGGTGCTGCGCTACGACGCCTTTCCGTTCCAGCGCTTCGGCCAGTACCAGGGCCGGGTGACGCGGGTCGGCCGGACGGTATGGTCGGCCGGCGAGAAGGTCGGGACGCTGGCGGCGCGCGAGCCGGTCTACCGGATCGAGGTGGCGCTCGACAGCCAGGTCGTGCGCAGCGGCGCGCAGGAGTTCCCGCTGCGCCCCGGCATGCTGGTCAACGCCGACATCCTGCTCGAGAAGCGCACCGTCTTCGAATGGGTGTTCGAGCCGGTGCTGGCCCTGCGGGAGCGGCTGCGCTGACCATGTTCGATTCCCTCTTCGGGCGGCGCGTGCCGCTGATCCTGCAAAGCGAGGCGCCCGAGTGCGGCATCGCGTGCGTGGCCATGATCGCCAGCTACCACGGCCTGCGCACCGACCTGTCGGCGATGCGCCTGCGCCTGTCGCCGTCGATGAAGGGGGTCACGCTGCAGCACATCGCGTCGATCGCCGACAGCCTGAAGATGTCGTTCCGCGGCGTGCAGGCGCCGATGTCGGCGCTGGGCAAGCTGCGGCTGCCGGCGATCCTGCACTGGGACATGAACCACTTCGTGGTGCTGACCCGGGCCGATGGCAAGACCATCACGGTGATGGACCCGGCGCGCGGCAAGCGCGTGCTGCCGCTCGACGAGGTATCGCGCCACTACACCGGGGTGGCCGCGGAACTCACGCCGGCCACCGGCTTTGCGCAGCGCGACGAACGCGAGAAGGTATCGGTCGGCCAGCTGTTCGGCTCGGCCCAGGGCCTGGGCGGCGCGATCGCCCAGGTGCTGATCCTGTCGGTGGTGCTCGAGGTGCTGGCGATCGCCGCGCCGTTCTTCGTGCAGATCGTCGTCGACCGCGTGGTGGTCGGGCGCGACGAAGACCTGCTCACGGTGCTGGGCGTGGGCTTCGCGCTGCTGGCCGTCATGCAGGTGGCCGTGACCGCCGTGCGCGGCTGGCTGGGCGTCTACCTGTCGACCATGCTCAACGTGCGGCTGCTCGACGCGCTGTTCGGGCAGCTGCTGCGCCTGCCGCTGGCGTGGTTCGAGAAGCGCCACATCGGCGACATCGTGTCGCGCTTTCGCAGCGTCGACGCCATCCAGCGCACGCTCAGCGTCACCTTCCTGGAGACGCTGGTCGACGGCGCGATGGTGGTGCTGACGCTGGGCGTCATGGTCTGGTACAGCGTGCAGCTGGCCGCGGTCGTGCTGGTGGCGACCGCCGCGTATGGCGTGGCGCGCTGGCTGTTCTATGGCGCGCAGAGACGCGCGCTCGACGAGCAGCTGGTGCACGAGGGCAAGGCCAGCACGCACTTCATCGAGACCTTGCGCGGCATGATGGCCATCAAGCTGAACCTGCGCGAACCGGAGCGCCGCTCGGCCTACCAGAACCTGGTCATCGACCAGACCAATGCCGGGGTGCTGGTGCAGCGCCTCACCATCCTCAACCGCGCTGTCTACGGCCTCATCTTCGGCCTGGAGAACGTCGCGGTGGTCTGGCTGGCCGCCCAGCTCGTGGTGCGCGGCAGCTTCTCCGTGGGCATGCTCTTCGGTTTCCTGTCGTTCAAGCTGCTTTTCCTCACGCGCGTGAACAACCTGGTGGACAAGATCATCGAGTTCCGCATGCTCGACCTGCACGCCGAGCGCATAGCCGACATCGCGCTGGCACCGGTCGAGCAGGCCCGGCCGCCCAGTGCACCGGCGCCCGAGGGGCCGCTGGCCATCAGCGCGCGCGGCCTGGGCTTCGCCTACGGCGTCGAGGGCTTCGCGTTCCGCAACGCCGACTTCTCGGTGCGCCCGGGCGAGGTGGTCGCCATCGTCGGGCCGTCGGGCGCCGGCAAGACGACCATGGTCAAGGTGCTGATCGGGCTGCTCGACCGCACCGAAGGCACGCTCGAGGCCAACGGCCGCGACATCCGCGACTGGGACGTGGCGGCCTACCGCGCGCGCCTGGGCGTGGTCATGCAGGACGATCCGCTGTTCGTCGGGTCGATCGAGGACAACATCAGTTTCTTCGACCCCAAGCACCAGCCCGATCTCGTGCGGGCCGCCGCCAAGGTGGCCGGCATCGACGCCGACATCATGGGCATGCCGATGCAGTACAACACCCTCGTTGGCAGCCTGGGCGTGGCCCTGTCCGGCGGCCAGAAGCAACGCGTGCTGCTGGCGCGCGCGCTGTACCGCCGGCCCCAGGTGCTGTTCCTCGACGAGGCCTTCGACCAGCTCGACCTGGCGCGCGAGCAGGAGATCAGCGAGCGCCTGCGCAAGCTGGGCATCGCCATCGTCATCGTCAGCCACCGCCCCGACACCGTGCGCAGCGTCGATCGCGTCGTGCGCCTGGGCGAGCCGGCCGCCGACGCCGCGCCGGCCGCGTAAGCGGGCGCCGGCGGCCGGCCTCATCGCCCTCGGGTAGCATTGCCCGCCGGCGGCCGTCCCGCCGGGCCGCGCTGGCGGCAACGCCCTTTCCCTGGAGAATGTCATGGCACCGCAGATCTGGCCCGCCGCACTAACCCTGCTCACGCTCGCGCTGCTCCTCTGGGTGGCCGGCATCGTCGGCCACTACCGCGGCAAGTACGGCATCGCCGCGCCGGCGGTAACCGGCAATCCGCATTTCGAGCGCGCCTACCGGGTGCAGATGAATACCATCGAGAACACGCTGGTATTCCTGCCCGCCCTGTGGCTGGCGGCGCTGTGGGGCAGCAGCACCGTGGTGGCGGCCTGCGGGCTGCTCTGGCTAGTCGGGCGCATCGTCTATGCCCTGGCCTACCTGAAGGATCCGGCCACGCGCAGCCTGGGTTTCGGCATCTCGTCCTTTGCCAGCGTGGTGCTGATGGGAAGCGCGGCGTACGGCCTCGTGCGCGTGGCGCTGGCCGGCGCCTGAGCCCGGCGCCACCCGCACGCCGGCACGCCACCGCCATGGACAACACCGCAGCCAGCGCTCCAGACGCGCCGCCGGACACCGCGGCGGCGCCGGCGCGCCGCGCCGCGGGCGCCCGCCTCGGACCGCTGCGCGGCCTGCTGCCCTTCCTGCTTCCGTACCGGCGCCAGATGCTGCTGGCCCTGGTGTTCCTGGTGCTGGCGGCCGGCGCGACGCTGGGATTGCCGGCGGCAGTACGCCAGCTGGTGGACCACGGCCTGGCACAGCCCGGCACGGTCGACCTGGGCACCCGCATGGTCGCGGTGCACGGCTACTTCCTCGATCTCTTCGGGGTGGCGGTGCTGCTGGGTCTGTTCACCGCGGCGCGCTTCTTCACCGTCAGCTGGATCGGCGAGCGGGTCACCACCGACCTGCGCAATGCCGTCTACGGCCACGTGCTGCGCCAGAGCCCGCAGTTCTTCGAATCGCTCAAGACCGGCGAGATCCTGTCGCGGCTGACCACCGACACCACGGTCATACAAGGCGCGGTGGGCTCGAGCATCTCGATGGGGCTGCGCAGCCTGGTGATGTGCGTGGGGGCGATCGCGATGCTGATTGCCAGCAATCCGCTGCTGATGCTCACGGTGGTGGGGATCATCGCGCTCGTCGTGCTGCCGGCGCTATGGATCGGCGCGCGCGTGCGCCGGCTGTCGCGTGCCAGCCAGGACCGCATCGCCGACACCAGCGGCATCGCCGGCGAGGTGCTCAATGCGGTGCCGGTCGTGCAGAGCTACACACACGAGGCGGCCGAAGCGGCGCGCTACGCCACGGCCAACGAATCGGCCTTCGCCACCGCGGTGCGGCGCATCACCACCCGCGCTGCCTTCACGGCGTTCCTCATCATCGGCGTGTTCGGCTCGCTGCTGTACGGCCTGCACGGGGGCGTCGAGAGCGTGCTGGCGGGCCGCATCAGCGCGGGCGAACTGAGCCAGACCTCGCTCTACATCATGCTGGTGGCTTCCAGCGTGGCGGTACTGGCCGAGGTCTGGGGCGACCTGCTGCGCGCGTCCGGCGCCACCGAGCGCCTGATGGAGCTGCTGGCGCTCGAATCGGCGATCGCGGATCCGCCGCTGCCGCGCGATCCGCCGGGGCCGGCCGACCGCGCCGTCGCCGTGGCGTTCGCCGACGTCACCTTCCACTATCCGTCGCGGCCCGCCCAGGCCGTGCTGCGCCGGCTGCAGCTGTCGATCGGCGCCGGGCAGACTGTCGCGCTGGTGGGGCCCTCGGGTGCGGGCAAGACCACGGTGTTCCAGCTGCTGCAGCGGTTCTACGACATCGATGCCGGCCAGGTGCTGGTTGGTGGCGTGCCGGTGCGCGAATGGCGCCTGCAGGAGCTGCGCGCGCGCATCGCCGTCGTGCCGCAGGAGCCGGTGATCTTTTCCGGCACGGTCCGCGAGAACATCGGCTATGGCCGCGCCGGCGCGAGCGACGCCCAGATCCTGGCCGCAGCGCAGGCGGCGCACGTCGACGAGTTCATCGCGCGCCTGCCCGAGGGCTATGACACGCTGGTCGGCGAGCGCGGGCTGCGCCTGTCCGGCGGCCAGCGCCAGCGCATCGCCATCGCCCGCGCGATCCTCAAGGACGCACCGCTGCTGCTGCTCGACGAAGCCACCAGCAGCCTGGACGCAGAAAGCGAGCGCGCGGTGCAGCTGGCGCTGGATGAGGCGATGCGCGGCCGCACGACGATCGTCATTGCCCACCGGCTGGCGACGGTGCAGCGCGCCGACCGCATCTTCGTGCTCGACCATGGCGCGATCGTCGAGCAGGGGCGCCACGCCGAGCTCATGGCCCAGGGCGGGCTGTACGCCCGGCTGGCGGCCTTGCAGTTCTCCACCTGACGCCCAGCCCGGAGCGGAGCGCCGGTCCGTCGCTATACTGCGGCATACCGCCCGCGGCAATCTGGCAATGCGGGGCCGCCGCCATGGCGCCGGCAGCCGCGCCGCCCCACCCATGCAGCAATACGAAGACTTCATGCGCCACGTGCTCGAACATGGCGTCGACAAGGACGACCGCACCGGCACCGGAACGCGGTCGGTGTTCGGCCACCAGATGCGCTTTGACCTGGCGGCCGGCTTTCCGCTGGTCACCACCAAGAAGCTGCACCTGCGCTCGATCATCCACGAGCTGCTGTGGTTCCTGCAGGGTTCGAGCAACGTGGCCTACCTGCGCGACAACGGCGTCACCATCTGGGACGAGTGGGCCGACGCCCAGGGCGAGCTCGGGCCGGTCTATGGCGTGCAGTGGCGCTCGTGGCCCACGCCCGATGGCGGCCACATCGACCAGATCGCGCAGGTGCTCGCGCAGATCCGCAGCAATCCGGATTCGCGCCGCCTGATCGTCTCGGCGTGGAACGTGGCCGACATCGGCCGCATGCGCCTGCCGCCCTGCCACCTGCTGTTCCAGTTCTATGTCGCCCAGGGTCGGCTGAGCTGCCAGCTGTACCAGCGCAGCTGCGACATCTTCCTGGGCGTGCCGTTCAACATCGCCAGCTACGCGCTGCTCACACACATGGTGGCGCAGCAGTGCGACCTGGCACCCGGCGATTTCGTCTGGACCGGCGGCGACTGCCACATCTACCGCAACCATTTCGACCAGGTGCGCCTGCAGCTGGCGCGCCAGCCCTACCCCTATCCGCGCCTGCAGATCGCGCGCCGGCCGGCCTCGCTGTTCGACTACCGCTACGAGGACTTCGCGATCCTCGACTACCAGGCGCATCCGCACATCAAGGCGCCGGTCGCGGTCTGAGGCGCACGCGACCGTGACCCGCCTGCACCTCATCGTCGCGCGCGCGCGCAACGGCGTCATCGGCGACCGCGGCGCCATGCCCTGGCACCTGCCCGAGGACCTGGCGCACTTCAAGCGCACGACCCTGGGCCACTGCGTCATCATGGGCCGCAGGACCTGGGATTCGATCGGGCGGCCGCTGCCGGGGCGGCGCAACATCGTCGTCACCCGCAATCCGCAATGGCACGCGCCCGGCGCCGAGGCGGCCCCCAGCCTGGAGGCGGCGGTGCGCCAGTGCGCGGCACCCGATGCCTTCGTGATCGGCGGCGCCGAACTCTACGCGCAGGCGCTGCGCGGCCCGGTCGCCCGCATCCACGTCACCGAGATCGACGCCGACTTCGCCGGCGACACGCTGTTCCCGCCGCTGGAGCCGGGCCGCTGGCGCGAGCGCAGCCGCCGGCACCTGACGCCGGCCGGCGAGCGCGGCTTCGCCCTTGATTTTGTCGAATACGAGGCCATATCGGGCCCGCAACCGCTTTCTTCAGGAGGAACCTCCCATGTCGGGTGACGAGTTTCATGTCCACGGTGTCCACGACCACGCGGTGGAGCACGCGGCCGAGCACGGCAGCCCCGACTCGCTGCCGGGCCGCATCGCCGTGCTGTCGGCGATCCTGGCCACGCTGGGAGCGGTCATGGGCTTCCAGGGCGGCGACACCCAGGCCAAGGCCCAGCTGTACAAGAACACGGCCGCAATCACCAAGACACGCGCCAACGACGACTGGAACTACTACCAGGCCAAGGGCGTCAAGCACAACCTGGCCGAGTTCGGCGCCGGCATGTCGACCCGGCCCGAGCGCATCGAGGCCTACAAGGCCGAGGCCGAGCGCTACAAGAAGGAACAGGGCGAGATCAAGGCGCGTGCCGACAAGCTCGAGGACGAGGTCAGGGAGTGGGACCGGCGCAGCGACGAGGAAATGCACCAGCACCACCGCTGGGCACTGGGAGCCACCGCGATGCAGATCGCGATCGCGCTGTCGGCCATCGCGCTGCTGTCGCGCAAGACATGGTTGCTGTACGGGGTGGGACTGGTGGCGGTGGCGGGGCTGGTGCTGGGCGGAATGGCGCTGGCGGGGATCTAGGACAGCGCCCTCACCCCGGCCCGCTCCCGCGCAGCGGGAGCGGGGGAAGAGCGAAGTATCAGGCGGGCTGGGGCGTGCGCTGATCGAGGCGGAAGATGCGCACCACGCCGGCCAGGTTGGCGGCCTGCTCCTGCAGGCTTTCGGCGGCGGCGGCGCTCTGCTCGACCAGTGCGGCGTTCTGCTGGGTCATCTGGTCCAGGTGGGTGACAGCCGTGTGGATCTGGTTGATGCCGCCCTGCTGTTCGGACGTGGCGGCGCTGATCTCGGTGATCATGGTGGCCACGCTCTGCACGTTGGCGACGATCTCGTCCATCGTGCTGCCGGCTTCCCGGACCTGCGAGCTGCCCGATTCGACCTTGCTCACCGAATCGCCGATCAGCGCCTTGATCTCGCGCGCCGCCGTGGCGCTGCGCTGGGCCAGCGCCCGGACCTCGGCGGCCACGACCGCGAAGCCGCGGCCCTGCTCGCCGGCGCGGGCCGATTCCACCGCGGCGTTGAGCGCCAGGATATTGGTCTGGAAGGCGATGCCGTCGATCACGCCGATGATGTCGACGATCTTGCGGCTGGCCACGTTGATGGCTTCCATCGTGGCGACCACCTGGGCGACGGCGACGCCGCCGCGCTCGGCCACCGACGTGGCGTTGCCGGCGAGCTCGCGGGCGCGGTTGGCGGTGACCGCGGTCTGCCGCGTGCTGCTGGTCAGCTCTTCCATCGAGGCGGCCGTCTGCTGCAGGTTGCTGGCGGCCTGCTCCGAGCGCATCGACAGGTCCTGGCCGCCGGAAGCGATCTCGCCGGAAGCCGTCGTGACCTCGTCGGTGGCGGCGCGGATGCGCGACACCACGTCGCGCAGCTTTTCCTGCATCTCGGCCAGCGCGTTCTCGAGCTGCCCGACCTCGTCGCCGCGGTCGTGCGCCGCGAGCCGCCGCGACAGGTCGCCGCTGGCCACCTGACGCGCGGCGCCGATGGCGCGCCGCATCGGCAGGACGATCGAACGGGTGATCACCACGGAGAGGCCGACGCCGGCCAGCACCGCCGCGGCGGTCAGGATCAGCAGCCATGTGCGGGTGTCGCGGGCGTTGCGTTCGAGCAGCGGACTGGCCTGCTGCAGGTCGGCCTGCAGGCTCTGCTCCAGCTCCTCGATGGCACCCAGGTACGCGGCCGAGGCGGGGATCATGTCGCGATCGATGCGCTCGAGCGCGCCGTTCATGTCGCCGGCCTGCATCTGCGAGAACACCGCGTCGCGCACCGCCATGTAGGCGCTGCGCCTGTCGCCGATGTTCTTCAGGCGCTCCTTGTCGGCGCTCTCGGTGACGCTGTCCTGCAGGCGCTTTTGCCGCTCGGCGATCTGGCCGCTGGTCTCGGCCATCTGCGGCTTCAGATAGCCGGCCAGCACGGGCAGGTTGCCGGACTTGGCGATGACCATGGTGCGGGTGAGATTGAGCCGCGTGTCGTCCTTCCACTGCGACGCCAGCGCATAACGCTGCGACTTTTCCGCGATCTGCTGATTGATGTCGAGAATGCGGGAGACGCGGAACGTGCCGAAGGCGGCCATGGCCACCATCAGCAGCAGTACCGCACCGAATCCGAAGCCCAGGCGGGCACCGAAGCGGAGCGACGAGATTTTCATGACGAATGGGTTTCCAGGGAAGGATGCCGAGGTTGGAACGCGGTTCTCCCTGCGGTGCGGGGACGCGCTGCAAGGGCAACCCAGCCTACGCGCATGACCGCGTTGGCGAAAGGGCATCGATCCGGTGAAAAGACACGCTGCCGGGCGTCAATTCCAATCCCGCGGCGGACGGCTGCTGCTTCGGCACGCCGCATTGCGGCGCGCATCCCCGGCTCCGCCCCGCCGGGCAGGAGGGCTCTGCAACACCGGTCCGGGATTTCTCCGGCTAGCGCAGCGGCTTGTAGCGCAGGCGATGCGGGCGGGCGCCCTCCTCGCCCAGGCGCTTGCGCTTGTCCTCTTCGTATTCCTGGTAGTTGCCGGCGAAGAAGGTCCACTGCGAATCGCCCTCGCAGGCCAGGATGTGGCTGGCGATGCGGTCGAGGAACCAGCGATCGTGCGAGATCACCATCACGCTGCCGGCGAATTCCAGCAGCGCGTCCTCGAGCGCGCGCAGGGTCTCGACGTCCAGGTCGTTGGACGGCTCGTCGAGCAGCAGCACGTTGCCGCCGGAGATCAGCGTCTTGGCCAGGTGCAGGCG
>JBBISD010000068.1:0-11892 GCA_037441485.1 Burkholderiales bacterium | reverse complement strand
GCGCGCAGCAGCGCCGGCGCGGCCGGCGCCACGCCGCCGAGCCAGCGCATCGCCGGCACCAGCGCGGGCTGCGCATAAGGGCCCTGCGCCAGCTTCGTCGCCAGGCCCCCGCGGTCGTCCATCAGGGCGGCCATGCTGAAGTGGATGTGGCCGGTGGGGCCGATGCCGCCGGCCTCGACGCTGCCGGCCCGGGCGCCGGTCACCGCGCTCGCCGCCGCCTCCTCGCGCGGCGCCTGAGCGCGCAGCAGCGCCACCTGGTCGAGCAGCTCCTGCGCCGGCCAGCTCCGCCCGGCCTGGCTCGTGAACAGGCCGGGCCAGATCGCGCGGCCCGCCGTGTCGGCCTGCAGCCAGTAGGCCAGCAGCGCGGGGAAGGGCTGGCCTTCGCTGGCGATCGGCCAGTAGAGCTGCGGCGCCAGGTAGTCGAGCCAGCCGTTGGCCAGCCAGCGCTCGACGTCGGCATAGAGCTTGTCGTACTGGCTGAAGCCGACCACGCCGGGCGGCCGGCGGTCGGGCCGGCCGATGCCGAACGGGCTGACGCCGAAGCGCACCCAGGGCTTGATCTCGTGCACCGTGCGGTTCATCGCCTGCACCAGCGCATCGACGTTGGCCCGCCGCCAGTCGTCGCGCGCCAGTCCGCCGCCCGCGGCGCGATAGCGCGCGTAGCTGTCGTCGTCGGGGAACGGCTGCTCGGCGCCTTCCGGGCCCACCGGGTAGGGGTAGAAGTAGTCGTCGATCTGGACGCCGTCGATGTCGTAGCGACGCACCACGTCGGCCACCACCGCCAGCGTGTGGGCGGCGGCGTGCGGCTCGCCCGGGTCCATCCACAGCTGGTCGCCGTAGCGCTTGACCAGCGCCGGCCGGCGCACCGCCAGGTGCGGCGCGACCAGAGGCGACTTGCCCGACGAGTGGCGCGCGCGGTAGGAGTTGAACCAGGCGTGCAGCTCGAGCCCGCGCAGGTGCGCCTGCGCGACCCAGAAGGCCAGCGGGTCGTAGGCCGGTTCGGGCGCGCGGCCCTGGGCGCCGGTGAGGTATTCGCTCCACGGCTCCAGCGCCGACGGATAGATCGCGTCGCCGGCCGGTCGCACCTGCAGGATCAGCGCGTTCAGCCCGATGGCGCGGGCGCGGTCGAGGATGGCGACGGCTTCGGCACGCTGGACCTCGGCAGCCAGCCCGGGACGGCTCGGCCAGTCGATGTTCGACACCGTGGCCACCCAGGCGCCGCGGAATTCGCGCGGCGCCGGCGGCGGCGTGTCGTCCGCGGGCGGCAGCGACGCCGCCGCCGCCGGCGCAGGCACCACCGTCGCATCGGTGGTGCAGCCGGCGAGACCCAGGGCGGCGGCGAGCAGCGCCGCGGCGCCAAGCGCGCGGGCGATCACGGCTGGCGCGGCCGCTTGGCGGCTTCGACCTCGGCCTGGTACGCCTCGTACGAGCGGGCATGGCTGTGCTCGCACCGGCGCCGCTCGGCCAGGTCGGGCAGCTTCTGGCACTCCTGCTTCTGCCACTGCTGGACCGTCAGGTACAGCGATTCGGTCGTGCACGCGCACGGCAGCATCGCCAGCGCCGGCAGCGCCAGCCAGCGCCGCGAGTTCAGCGCGAGGCCGCGCACGGGATCACTGGCCCATGGCCGTGGACGCCGGCGGCAGCGGGTGGTCTATCACCTCCAGCAGCGCCGCGGTCTCGGCGTCGGGCAGGCCGTCGTAGTTGGCCGGCCGGTAGCGCATCTGGAAGTTCATCAGCACGCGCCGCGTCTGGTGGTCGAGAACGCCGGTGGACTGGACGCTGTAGCCGTGCTCGGCCAGCGCCTTCTGGAACCACAGCGCGTCGGGCAGCGCGTCGTCGTAGACCTTCTCCTGCGCCGCCACGCGCGCGGCGTCGGGCCAGGGCGGCGTGATGCCGAGGTCGGCGAACAGCTTCCACGGGAACAGCGGGCCCGGGTCTTCCTTGTACGACGGCGTGACCTCGCCGTGGCCGAGGATGCGGTCGGGGTGGATCTCGTGGCGCTTGACGATGTCCTTGACGAGCGGGATCAGGGCGTCGATCTGGTCCGGGCGGAACGGGTGGAACACATGCTCGCCATCCGGCCCCAGCGTGTAGCCGGGGTTGACGATCTCGATGCCGATCGAGCTCGCGTTCAGCCTCGCGTTGTCCTGCCAGGCGCTGGCGCCCGAGTGCCAGGCACGCCGGTTCTCGTCCACCAGCCGGTAGATGCGCGGCGGCGTCTCGTCGCTGAGCAGGTAATGCGCCGAGACCTCCTGCTGGGTCAGGATCTTCATCGAGGTCGGGAAGTCGGCCACCGTGTAGTGCAGGATCAAGAACAGCACCCGGCTGTCCTGACCCTTCGCGACATGCCTGGTGTCGATCGGAACCCCGCCCTCGGTGGTGGTCGTGACCGGGGTCGCGCAGCCGCCGAGCACGAGGGCCAGGACCAGCGTGGCGAGCAGCGCCGGCAGGCGCGGGGTTCGGGCAGGGGTCATGCTTGTCTCCGCTGTGCGGCCAGCCGGGCGGCGGCCTGGTGGGGCGAGTGGCTCGGGCGCTGCACTGGCGTGCCCGCGGGCAGCGCGTCGCGCAGGGCGGCTTCGATCGCCGGGTGGAGGTCGAACACCCGCCCAGCCAGGGCCAGCGGCAGCGCGCCGAAGCGCCCGCGCAGGGCCATCGCCAGCCGCGCGAGCTCGGCGCCGGCGGCCTGCAGCAGGGCCATCGCCGCCGGGTCTTCGCCTGCCGCGGCGGCCACCGCGAGCGCCAGCGTGCCGATGTCGCCGCGGCCGGCGCCATGGACCCATTGCCGGGTCTGCGCCCAGTCGCTGCCGCCGATGCGTTCGAACACCGCCTGGGCCAGCCTCGAGCCCCGCCAGGCGCCCGGCGCCTCGTCTTCGGCGCGCCAGATGCGGCGCAGGGCCTGGCATGCGATCCAGTGGCCGCCACCGGCGTCGTCGATGACCACGCCGCGGCCGCCGGCGCGGTGCAGCGTACCGGCCGCGTCGATGAAGGCGGCCACCGACCCGGTGCCGGCATAGACGACGGCGCCGCCACCGGGCGCGAAGGCGGCGCGGCAGACGAGCTCAATGTCGCTCATCGCCCGCAAAGCCGTCGGCGCGACGCCGAACGCCGCGCCCATCAGCGCGGCCAGTTGCGGCAGCAGCGCGGGATCGAAGCCCGTGACGCCGGCAGTCACCGCACCCACCGGCCCGACATCGGCCGCAGCGCGGGCGACATCGGCCAGCACGTCGGCGATGTGGGCACGCCCGTCGGCGGTCGCGAGTTGGAGGCCGGACAGCCCGGGCGCCCGCCCCTCGGCGCGCACCGCGCCGGTGGCCTCCGCCAGCGCCCAGCGGGTGTGCGTGCCGCCGGCGTCGAGGCCGAGGCCGAAGGACGGCGAGGGGAGCGGGGCAGCGAGCGGGGAAGGGGCGATCACGTTGCCCGCCATTGTGGCTTCGACGCCGGCCGCCGCGACAATGCGGGCATGTTGCATTGCCTGTCGCGGCCCCACCTCTGGCGGGCTTGTGTCGCCTGGACGATGGCGTGGATGTCGGCCACGGCCGCGGGTCCGGTGCGCGCCCAGGCATCGCCGGCCGGCCTGCCGCCCGCGGTGGCGCAGGCCCTGCAAACCGCCGGCCTGCCCGCAGACGCCCTGGCCGCCGCCGCGTTGCCGCTGGGCCACGACGCGCCGGCCTGGCGCTGGCGCGCCGACGTGGCGATGCAGCCGGGCTCGACGATGAAGCTCGTGACCAGCGTCGTCGCACTCGACCGCCTCGGCCCGGACCACCGGGGCCGCACCGAACTGCTCAGCGCCGCGCCGCTGCAACGCGGCGTGCTGCGCGGCGACCTCGCGCTCAAAGGCGGCGCCGACCCTGAGCTCGGCATTCCGCAGCTGTGGGCCCTGCTCGTCGATCTGCGCCAGCAGGGCGTGCGCGAGATCCGCGGCGACCTGCGCCTGGACCGCACGCGCTTCCGGCCGGCGCGGACCGACTTGGGCGTGCCTGCCTTCGACGAGTCGCCCGAGTTCGACTACAACGTGATCCCCGACGCCCTTCAGCTCGCCGGCGACCTGCTGCCGCTGGCGCTGAGCGCCGACGCGCGCGGCGTCCACGCGAGCACCGTGCCGCCGCTGCCGGGCCTGACCATCACCAGCCGCATGGGCCTGAGCAGCCGGCCTTGCGAGCGTTGGGACGAAGACTGGCAGCCGGCCACGGTGCGGCGGCACGCGGGCCGCACGCACATCGAACTGCATGGCACCTTTCCGCGCGACTGCACCGCGCGCACGGCGCTGCAACTGATCGACCGCGACGAACTCGCCGAGCGGCTGTTCGGAACCCTCTGGCAGGGCCTGGGCGGGCGCTGGCGCGGCCACGCCCGCGAGACCGCCACGCCCGCCGGCGCCCGCGTGCTGGCCGTGCACGAGGCCCGGCCCTGGGGCGAAGTGCTGCGCCGGATGAACAAGCGTTCGGACAACGCGCTGGCGCGGCTGCTGTTCCTCGAGCTCGGGGTGCCCGGCATGGCCGGCGCCCCCGACGCCACGACCGCCGCGCTGGCCGCGGGCGAGGTGCGGCGCTGGTTCGCCGCTCATGGCATCGACGACACCGGTCTGGTGCTGGACAACGGCTCGGGCCTGTCGCGCAGCGCGCGCATCACGCCGTGGCAGATGGTGTCGCTGCTCGGCGCATCCTGGGCCGGCCCGCATGCCCCCGACCTGATGATGAGCCTGCCGGTGGCCGGGGTCGACGGCACGATGCGCAAGCGCCTGAAGGACAGCCCGGCCGCCGGCTGGGCGCGGCTGAAGAGCGGCAGCCTGCGCAACGTCGCGGCGCTGGCCGGCTACCTGCGCGACGCCCAGGGCCGACCCTGGGCGGTGGCGTTGATGGTCAACCACGACGGCATCGAAGGCGCGCGGTCGGTGCTCGACGCCCTCGTGGACAGCCTGGCTCGCGGTGGACAGCCCTCGCTGGCGCAGGGCGCGCGGCTTCAGGCCGCCACCGCCAGCCCCTCGGGCGCGAGATAGGCCCGGCGGAAGGTCTCGAAGTCCACTTCGTCCGCGGCCTCGATCGCGCGGCGCTTCGCCTCCGAAGTCTGCGCCTCGGCCTCGAACTCGGCCCGCTGAGCGGCGGTCCAGGGCAGCGACAGCAGGTGGTTGCGCGTCTGCTCCGACTGCGCACGGACGAAGTCGATGTGCGAGCCGGCGAAGTCGCGCTGCATCACCGCCAGCACGCGCGCCGAGGGCAGCGTCTGGGGTGCGACCAGCGCTGCGCGCGCCGCTGTCAGCACCTGGCCGTACGCCGCGCCGCCATGGGCGGCGTCGAGCGCGCCGGCGATGGCCACGCAGTCGCCCAGGATCTCGCCCGCCCAGTCGGTCAGGCGCACCCGCCGGCCGTCGCGCTCGAGCTCGACGCCGGGCTCGCGGCCGTGGGTCGCGGTGTGGTGCTGGTTGCGGCCGAGCGCGGCGATCTCCTCCGGCGTGTCGGGCGGGCTGTCGGCCAGCAGGCAGTGGAGCAGGAAGATGTCGAGCAGGCGCAGCGTCGCCGGCGCGATGCCCACCGGCACGAAGGGATCGAGGTCCATGCAGCGCACCTCGACGTACTCGACGCCGCGCTGGCGCAGGGCGTGCAGCGGGCGTTCGCCGATCCGGATCACGCGCTTGGGCCGGATGAGGCCGTAGAACTCGTTCTCGATCTGCAGCAGCGAGGTGCTGAGCTGGTTGTACTCGCCACCGAGGTTGCGGATGCCGATCTTCTCGTATGGCGGGTAGGGCCGGGTCAGCGCGTCCTGCAGCGACGCGGCATAGCTCTCCAGGCTGTTGTAGCTGACCGCCAGGCTGGCCTGAGCGTCGCTCTGGTAGCCCAGCCGGCCCATGCGCAGCGAGGTCGCGTGCGGCAGGTGCAGGCTGCCCCTGCCGAGCGGCTGTAGGCCATGATCGCGCCCGGCGACGAAGCTCGAGCAGACCGCGGGGCTGGCCCCGAACAGCCACAGCAGCACGAAGGCGTGGCGGCGAAAGTTGCGGATGAGCGAAAAGTACTCGTCGTTGCTCAGGCCCGGCAGCGACCAGTTGTAGTGGATGCCCGAGATCGTCTGCATGCGCCGGCCGTATCGGTGGCCCAGGCCCATGCGGTAGACGGTCTTCGCGCGGCCGATGTTGCTGCTGCCGTAGCTGCCCAGCGGGATCGTCTCGTCGGGCGGCAGGCAGCAGGGCATGCTGGCCACCCACAGCCGCTCGTCGCGGTGCGCATCCAGCGCCAGCGTGCGATAGACGAACTGGTGGATGCGCGTGAGCTCGTCCAGGCAGCCCTCGGGCGAGGCATGCACGCCAGTGATCAGCTCGAGCTGGCTCTCGCTGTAGTCGGTGGTGATGCGCGGGTGTGTCAGCGGCGAGCCCAGGCCGGTCGGGTGCGGCGTGAGCGCCAGCGCGCCCGAGGGCTGGGCGCGCAGGCTCTCCTTCTCGATGCCACGGCGCATGCCGAGCAGGCGCGTGGCACTCAGTCGGCGCAATCGGTCGGGCAGGGTCATGCGGTCTCTCCCTCTCGTCTCCTGCGGGGGTGGCAAGCGTAAGCGCTCGGCGGTTTTCATGCTCGCGAGCGGGCAAAAGCGTGGCCGCCGGCGCCAGGGTTTACCCGCACCCGACTCGAGGGGTCGATCGGCCATCGCACAATCGGCCCATGAAACGCCGTCACTTCGTTCTCGGCACAGCGGGCGCCGTCGGTGCACTGGTGGTGGGCTGGTCGGTGCTGCCGCCGCGCCAGCGCCTGCGCACCAGCAAGCCGCTGCTCACGGCGCCGGGGCAGGTGGCGCTCAACGGCTGGGTCAAGCTCGGTGCCGACGACCGTGTCACCGTCGTGATGCCCAAGAGCGAGATGGGCCAGGGCACGCACACCGGTCTGGCGATGCTGCTCGCCGACGAACTCGACGCCGACTGGTCGCGCGTGGCGATCGAACCGTCTCCGATCGACGGCATCTACAACAACCTCGCCACCGTCGTCGACGGCCTGCCGTTCCACCCCGACGACCACGGCGCCCTCAAGCGCCTGGCCGGCTGGATGACGGCCAAGACGATGCGCGAGATCGGCGTCATGATGACCGGCGGCTCGTCGAGCGTGAAGGATCTGTGGCTGCCGATGCGCCAGGCCGGCGCTGCGGCGCGCGCGATGCTGGTGGCCGCGGCAGCGCAGGCCTGGGGCGTGCCGGCGGGCGAAGTCACGGTGACCGACGGTGTGATCGCGCACCGCTCGGGCAGGCGGGCGCGGCTGGGCGAGTTCGCGGCTGCGGCCGCCGGCCAGTCGATGCCCTCGTCGCCGGCTCTGAAGACGCCGGCGCAGTTCAAGCTCATCGGCCAGCCGCTGCCGCGGCTGATGCAGGAAGCGGCCGGCAAGGCCGACGGCCGGGCCGGTTTCGGCATCGACGCGCTGCCACCCGGGCTGCTCCACGCCAGCGTCAGGATGTGCCCCACGCTGGGCGGCAAGGTCGCCTCGTTCGACGCCGCCGCGGCCCTGAAGATGCCGGGCGTGCTCAAGGCCTTCGCGGTGGCCGGCCACGCCGGTGGCACCGCGGGCGTGGCGGTGGTCGCCGACACGCCGTGGCACGCGATGAAGGGCGTCGAGCAGATCGGCGTGCAATGGGACGAGGCCGTGCCGGCCGCGGGCCTGTCCACCGAAGACGCGATGAAGCGGCTGGCGCAGACGCTGGACCACGGCGACGGCTTCGCGTTCTACAAGACCGGCGACGTCGACGCCGCGCTCGCTTCGGCCGCGCGCAAGGTCGGCGCCGAGTACCGCGCGCCGTACCTGGCGCACACGACGATGGAGCCGATGAACTGCACCGTGCAGTTCAAGGACGGCCGCGCCACGGTCTGGGCGCCGACCCAGGTGCCGGGGCTGGCGCGCAACGTCGCGGCCAAGGTGCTGGGCATCGCCAACGACGACGTGCAGGTCAACGTGACCCTGCTCGGCGGAGGTTTCGGCCGCCGGCTCGACGTCGATTTCGTCGGCCAGGCGGCCGAGATCGCGAAGGCCGCCGGCGGCGCGCCGGTGCAGACGCTGTGGACGCGGCCGGAGGATGTGCAGCACGACTTCTACCGCCCGGCCACGGTCTCGCGCTTCAGCGCCGGCCTCGACGCCGCAGGCCGTCTCGTGGCCTGGCGCAACGTGTCGGCCGGCCAGGCCATCGTGCCGCAAGTGCTTTCGCGCGTGTTCGGCCTGCCCGGGATGGGACCCGACAAGACGACCGACGAAGGCGCCTTCGACCAGCCCTACGAGTGGCCGGCCGCGCGCATCGCGCATGCGGCGGTCGAGTTGCCGGTGCCGGTGGGCTTCTGGCGCTCGGTCGGCCATTCGCACCAGGCCTTCTTCATCGAGAGCTTCATCGACGAGGTCGCGCATGCCGCCGCGCAGGACCCGGTGGCCTTCCGCGCCGGGCTCCTCAAGGAACACCCGCGACATCTTGCCGTGCTGCAGCGGGCCGCGGCGATGGCCGGCTGGCCCGGGCCGCCGCAGCCGGCGGCCGATGGTGCGAAGACCGCGCTTGGCGTCGCGCTGCACGAGAGCTTCGGCACCATCGTGGCCCAGGTGGCCGAGGTCTCGGTGGCCGCCGACAACACGATCCGCGTGCACCGCGTGTGCTGCGCCATCGACTGCGGCACACCGGTCAACCCCAACCTGATCCGCCAGCAGATGGAAAGCGCGATCGTCTTCGGCCTGTCGGCAGCGTTCTTCGGCGAGATCGCGATCAGGAACGGGCAGGTGCAGCAGAGCAACTTCCACGACGTGCCGGCCTTGCGCATCGCGGCCTGCCCGGCGATCGAGACCGCCATCCTTCCCAGCACCGAGCCGCCCGAAGGCGTCGGCGAGCCGGGCACGCCGCCGATCGCGCCGGCGGTGGCCAACGCGCTGTTCACGCTTACCGGACAGCGCCTGCGCTCGTTGCCGCTGAAGCTGGCGTGAGAGACTTCGAGACCCCGCCATGCCCACGATCAAGATCAACGGCCAGTCCGTTTCCTACACCGCCGAGCCCGACACGCCGCTGCTGTGGCTGTTGCGCGGCGAGCTGAAGATGACCGGCACCAAGTTCGGCTGCGGCATCGCGCTGTGCGGTGCCTGCACCGTGCACATCGACGGCACGCCGGTGCGCAGCTGCGTGACGCCGGTCGCGGCCGTCGGCGACCGGTCGGTAACGACGATCGAGGGGCTGGAGAGCGCCGACCCGAAGGTGGCCGCGGCCCTGCGCACGGCGTGGCTGAAGGTCGACGTGGTGCAGTGCGGCTATTGCCAGAGCGGTCAGATCATGACCGCCGCGGCGATGCTGGCGGGCAACCAAAGCCCCAGCAACGCCGAAATCGACGCCGCGATGGACGGCAATCTGTGCCGCTGCGGCACCTACCCACGCATCCGCGCCGCGATCCACGAGGCCGCGGCGATGCTGGCGGCCCCGGCGGCAAGCTCGACCGGCGCCTGAGACGATGAAGTCGCTCGGCGCCCGGGCCCAGGGCTTGCGCCTCGAACGCATCCGGGCGTCCGGCCAGTGGCGCGACGGCGGCTTTCGCAACCTGGCGCCGATCCGCGACGGGCTGCGCGACGCGACGGCCAAGTTCCCGACCCTGGCCGAGTTCCTCTGCGGCGGCACGCGGCGGGTGCCGACCGCGCCGCTGCCGGCGCTGGACCCGCGCGAGCGCTGGTTGCGTCGGCCCGAAAGCGGTCTGCGCGCGACCTGGATCGGCCACAGCACGGTGCTGGTCGAGATCGACGGCGCACGGCTGCTGACCGACCCGGTGTGGGGCCTGCGAGCGTCGCCGTCGCAGCTCGCCGGGCCGAAGCGCTTTCAGCCGGCAGCGGTGCCGCTGGACGCGCTGCCGCCGCTCGACGCGGTGCTGATCTCGCACGACCACTACGACCACCTCTGCCACCCGACGATCCGCGCGCTGGCCAGGACCTCGGTGCCGTTCATCACCTCGCTGGGGGTCGGCGCCCACCTGCAGGCCTGGGGCGTCCCGGCCGAGCGCATCACCGAGCTCGACTGGTGGGAAGGCCACCGCGTGCCCGGCACCGAGGTCGAGATTACCGCCGCGCCGTCGCAGCACTTCTCGGGCCGCGGGCTGAAGGACCGTAACACGACGCTGTGGTCGTCGCTGGCAATGCGCGGGCCGAAGCACCACGTGTTCTTCAGCGGCGACACCGGCCTGACCGACCAGTACGTCGAGATCCGCTCGCGGCTGGGTCCGTTCGACCTCGTGATGCTCGAGGTCGGCGCCTTCCACCCGGCCTGGGGCGACATCCACCTCGGCCCCGACAACGCGCTGGCGGCGCTGCAGCTGCTGGGCGGCGGCGCCTTCCTGCCGGTGCACTGGGGCACGTTCAGCCTGGCGATGCATCCCTGGGACCAGCCGGCCGAGACGCTGCTGGCCGAGGCGCCGCGCCAGGGCGTGCACCTGCTGATGCCGCGCCTGGGCGAGGCCGTGGAGCCGACGCAGGTGGACAGCGTCACGCCCTGGTGGCGCGCCGTGGACAGCGGCGGCAGCGCACCGGCCCGGCCGGTGACCTGGCCGAAGGCGATGGCCTGGCCGCTGGACTGACGGCCGCGTCCGCGGCTCCACCGGCGCGGACGCGGACGGCCCGCAGGCCCGAGCCCGCCGCAATCCGGGCCCGCCCTTGGCGGGCGATGGCAGGAACAAAGGCGCGAAGCCGCGCCCGATGGCGGCGCCGCCGACGGCCAGCCCGACCTAACATCGGCACCTGTCCTCTGCCGGAGAGAACCATGCTTGACAGTCGCCACTGCCTGCTCGTCGCTGCAGCCTTCCTCGGCGGCTGCGGCGCCGACGTCGCCAGCACCGCTGCCACCACCGCCAAGCTGGAAGCGACCCAGGCCGAACAGGCCAAGGCGCAGCAGCAGCAGTTCCAGAAGCAGCTCGGCGAGGCGATGAAGGCGACCGACGCCGCCGCCTCGGCCGCCGGCAACCCGTAGCGGCGCCGTTCGTGTCGAGGTGTCCCCGACCTCGGCCGCTGCTAGTCGATCTCGTCGGCCTCGATCATTAGCGTGCGCCGCCGCGCGCCATGGCAGGCCACGGCCACCGTCACCCGCAGCGCCTGCCCGACGGGAACGCTGCGGCTGAAGCGATAGTCCAGCCCGTCCCATGCCCCCGGGTTCTGCGTCGGCTCGCGGCGCCGCCACTGCTGGCTGCCGTTGGCCTGCACCGTCATCTGATGCCAGCCGCCTTGCAGTTCGGCTGGCGCGGCCACGGTGATGGCGCAGGCGATCTCGAACCGGCGCTCGCGGCGCGCGTCGGCCGGGATCGTCAAGGTCGCGCTGGCGGCGTCGCCGGCCTGCAGCGACCAACGCTCGGGGGCGGGAGGACTCATCTGGCCACGGATTGTGCGACGGGCGGAGTGACCTTGGCCCGCCGGCGGCCCCTGCCTGCGCTGCGGCCGCGCCGGCGTCCACCGGCATGGCCGCAGCGATGACAATCGCGGCCTGCCCGCCGAACCCATCGCCCCTGCGACCATGAACGAGACGACGCCCGATCCCGCCCCCGCCGAGGCCCCCCCGCCTGCGCCGCCCACTGCCGACCTCGGCCCGGCAGCGGTCGCTGCGCTGCTGGCCGAGCGCTTCCCGGCGCTGTTCAGCGCCGGCCGTGCGTTGCCGATCAAGCTGCGCATCCAGGCCGACATCCAGCAACGCGCGCCGGGCCTGCTGAACAAGAAGTCGCTGTCGATATTCCTGCACCGCTACACCACCAGCACCGCCTACCTGAAGGCGCTGGCCAGCGCGCCGCAGCGCATCGACCTCGACGGCGCGCCGGCCGGCGAGATCGCCGACGAGCACCGGCAGGCGGCGATCGCCGAGCTCGAACGCCGGCGCGAGCTCTTCGAGGCCCGCCGTGCCGCCGAACGCGTGGCCCAGCGCGCGGCGGCCAAGGCGGCG
>JBBISD010000067.1:0-12015 GCA_037441485.1 Burkholderiales bacterium | reverse complement strand
CCGATATCGACGGCGTGCACGAGGTAGGGCAGCTCGCACTCCTCGAGCATGATGTGGATCTTGTGGCCGTTGGGCGTGGGCCAGGAGTACAGGTCGATGGTCATGACGGTTCTTCCAGAGCAGTCGGGGTCAGCCGGTCGCCGCCCGGCGCCGCGCAATCGTAGCCCATCGGCGGGATCCTGACCGCTAGACCGCCCGTTCCAGTTCTTCCTGGCCCTGCAGCCACTGCGTTTCCAGGCGCGCCACGCGGTCGCCGAGCTGCGCGCGCTGCTTGAGCACGCCGGCCACCTCGGCGGCGTCGCCGGCGTTGTAGAACGCCGGGTCGGCCAGGCGCTGGTCGAGCGCGCGCAATTCCGCGCCGCTGGACTCGAGCTCGCGCTCGATCTTCTGCAGCCGCTGCTGCACCGGTCGGCGCGCCTGGGCCAGGCGCTCGCGTTCCTGCGCCTGGGCCTTGCGATCCCCGCGCGTGGGACGGGCGTCGCGCGCGCCGCCGTTGCCGGCCGCGCCCGTCGCGGTCCGGGCCGGGGCGTCAGCCGCGTCGGCGCGCTCGCGCCGGCTGGCCAGCACCAGCGCGGCATACTGGTCAAGGTCGCCGTCGAAGGGGCCCACCACGCCGTCGTGCACCAGCCACAGCGTATCGGTGGCGGCGCGCAGCAGGTGGCGGTCGTGGGACACGAGCAGCAACGCGCCTTCGAAGGAGGACAGCGCCATGGTCAGCGCCTCGCGCGTCTCCATGTCCAGGTGATTGGTCGGTTCGTCGAGCACCAGCAGGTTCGGCCGCTGCCAGGCGATCAGGGCCAGCGCGCAGCGCGCCTTCTCGCCGCCGGACATGCGGCCCACGGGGGCGGTGGCCATCTCGCCGGAGAATCGGTAGGTACCCAGAAAATCGCGCAGCTCCTGCTCGCGCGCCTGCGGGGCCAGGCGGCGCAGCTGCTGCAGCGGGCTTTCGTCGCCCGCCAGCTGGTCGAGCTGATGCTGGGCGAAATACCCGATGACAACGCCGGTGCCGCGCTGCAGGTCGCCGGCCTGCGGCGCCAGCTGCCCGGTGATCGCCTTGACCAGCGTCGACTTGCCGGCGCCATTGACGCCCAGTATGCCGATGCGATCGCCGGCATCGACCACCACCCGCACGCCGTCGAGCACCGGCGTGGCGCCGTAGCCCAGGCGCAGCCCGGCCGCGTCGATCAGGCGCTCGGGCAGCTTGCGCGGCTCGAGGAACTCGAAGCGCCATTCGTGCTGCGCCCTCGAGGGTTCCACCTCGACCAGCCGCTCGAGCATCTTGAGCCGGCTCTGCGCCTGGCGGGCCTTGGTGGCCTGCGCGCGAAAGCGGTCGACGAAACCCTGCAGGTGCGCGGCGGTGCGCCGGTAGCTGCGCGCCTGGGCATCCTGCTGGCGGTTGCGCTCGATGAGCGCCGTCTCGAAGGCCGAATAGTCCCCGGCGTAGCGCCGGATGGTGGGCGGGCTGCCGGCGCCGTCGACATGCCAGATGGTGTTGACGCAGTGGTCGAGGAACTCGCGGTCGTGCGAGATGATCAGCACCGTGGCCGACTGGCGCCGCAGCCATGCCTCCAGCCACACCACCGAGTCCAGGTCCAGGTGGTTGGTCGGTTCGTCCAGCAGCAGCAGCTCGGCGGGCCGCAGCAGCGCGCGCGCCAGCGCCAGGCGGTTGCGCCAGCCGCCGGAAAAGCTCGTCATCGGCTGCTGGCCGGCGTCGGACGCAAAGCCCAGGCCGCGCATCACGGTGAGGGCCTGGGCGGTAACGGCGCCCGGATTGATCTCGGCCAGGTGGGCGTGCGCATGCGCCAGCGCCATGTCGTCGATCCCGGCCTCGGCCCGCGCGAGTTCGGCCCGCGCCAGGCTGAGCGGCGCATGGCCCTCGAGCACGTAGTCGAGCGCGGTGGCGTCGTCGGTGTCGATGTCCTGCGCGACGTAGGCGATGCGCTCGGGCCGCGGCGCCTCGATCGCGCCGGCCTCCGGCGCGAGCTGCCCCAGGATGGCCGTGAGCAGCGACGACTTGCCGCAGCCGTTGGCGCCGACCAGGCCGATGCGCTCGCCGGGGGCGGCCAGCAGCGTCACGTCGCGGTACAGCACCCGCGCACCGCGGGCCAGGGAAAGATTCGTCAGGCGCAGCATGACAACCGCCTAGACCGGCAGGTCCTCCTCGCGCGCGAGGAAGACCATGTCGTCGCCGGCGCTGGTGGTGAGCCAGGTCAGCGGCAGCTCGGGAAAGCTGCGCTCCACGGCCTCGCGGCCATCGCCGACCTCGACGACCAGCAGGCCGCCGGGCGCCAGCTGCGCGCGCGCCCGGCGCACGATCGTGCGCACCAGGTCCATGCCGTCGGCGCCGCCGGCCAGGGCCAGCGCGGGCTCGTGGCGGTACTCGGCCGGCAGGGCGTCCATGGCGGCGCTGGTGACGTAGGGCGGATTGCACACGATGAGGTCGTAGCGGCGGCCTTCGATCGCCTCGAAGAGGTTGGAGCACAGCAGCCGCACCCGGGCGCGCAGGCCGTAATCGTCGACGTTGCGGCCGGCCACCGCCAGCGCGTCGAGCGAGACGTCGACCGCATCGACCTGCGCCGCGGGAAAGACGTGCGCGGCCATGATCGCCAGGCAGCCCGAACCGGTGCACAGGTCGAGCACCTGGCCGACCGCCAGCGGATCCTGGACCCAGGGCTGCAGGTCGTCCTTGAGGAGTTCGGCGATGAACGAGCGCGGCACGATCGCGCGGGTATCGATGTAGAAGCGGTAGCCCTGCAGCCACGCCTCGTTGAGCAGGTAGGCGGCGGGCAGGCGCGAGCGCACGCGCCGGTCGATCAGCTGCAGCAGCGAGTTTATCTCGCCCATGGTGAGGAAGGCGTCGAGAAACACTTCCAGGCGTTCAAGCGGCAGCGACAGCGCGCGCAGCACGAGGTAGACGGCTTCGTCGTAGGCGTCCACCTGGCCGTGGCCGAAGTACAGGCCGGCCTCGTTGAAATGCGTGACGGCAAAGCGCACGGCATCGCGGATGGTGCGCAGGTTGGCCTTCGCGTCGATGCTGACGGACGGCGTGCTATTGGGGCGCGTGGACATTGGGCGGGGCGGTCGATGCCGGCGGCTAGGTAGCCAGCAGGGTTTCGAGGGTTGTGCGGTAGACGTCCTTGAGGGCGTCGACGTCGGACAGGCGCACGCATTCGTCGATCTTGTGGATGCTGCCGTTGGGCGGCCCGAACTCGACGACCTGGCGGCAGATGGTCGCCAGGAAGCGTCCGTCCGAGGTGCCGCCGGTGGTGGAGCGCTCCGGCACGACGCCCAGCACCTGGCGGATCGCCCCTTCGAGCGCGTTTACCAGCGGTCCGGCGGGGCAGTAGAACGGCTGCGCCCCGATGGTCCACGCGATGGAGAACTCCAGCAGGTGGCCGAAGAGGATTTCCTCGACGCGGGCCTGCAGCGCGGTGGCGCTGCTGACCGGCGCGAAGCGCAGGTTGAAGTCGACCGTGCAGGAGCCCGGAATGACGTTGCCGGCGCCCGTGCCGGCATGGATGTTGGAGATCTGGAAGGTGGTCGGCGGGAAGTCGGCCGTGCCGGCATCCCAGCGGGTATTGACCAGGTCCTCCAGGGCCGGGGCCAGGTCGTGCACCGGGTTGCGCGCCAGCTGCGGATAGGCCACGTGCCCCTGGATGCCGCGCACCACGAGCCGGCCGGTGAGCGACCCGCGCCGACCGTTCTTGAGCGTATCGCCCAGGCGCGCGACGCAGGTCGGTTCGCCGACGATGCAATAGTCGATGGCCTCGCGGCGCGCGCGCAGCACCTCGACCACGGCCACCGTGCCGTCGGTGGCCTGACCTTCCTCGTCCGACGTGAGCAGCAGGGCGATCGAACCGCCGTGGTCCGGGCGGCGGGCGACGAACTCCTCGGCGGCGATGGCGAACGCCGCCAGCGAGGTCTTCATGTCCGCCGCGCCGCGCGCATACAGAAAGCCGTCGCGTATCGTGGGCACGAACGGATCGGACTGCCATTGCTCGAGCGGGCCCGTCGGCACGACATCGGTGTGCCCGGCAAACACCACGGTGGGCGCGCTGCGGCCGCGCCGCAGCCACAGGTTGGCGACGCCGTTGCGGTCGAGGCGCTCGGCCGTGAAGCCGCTGGCCTGCAGGCGCTGCGCCAGCAGGTCCTGGCAGCCGCCGTCCTGCGGCGTGACCGAGGCCCGCGCCAGCAGCGCCCGGACCAGATCCAGCGTGGGCGATGGCGCCGGCGGGGGTGCGGCCGCGGCCGCGGCAGCAGGGGATGTGGCCGGCATCAGATGTTCAGCGTGATTTCGGTGAAGGAGGCCGAGCCGGACTCCCCGGACGCCGCCGCGCCGGCCTCGCGGCGCGACTTGCCGGCATTGTTGATGAACCACAGCAGGTTGTTCTGCGAGTCGGCCGAGGCCAGCGCGTCGTCGCGGGTGATCTCCTGGCGCTGCAGCAGCGTGTAGAGGCTCTGCTCGAAGGACTGGTTCTCCGGCACGAGGCTCTGCGACAGCGCCTCCTTGATGCCCGAGACGTCGCCCTTGATGATGAGATCACGCGTGTGGCCGGTGTTCATCAGTACCTCGACGGTGGGCACGCGCCCGCCCCGGCGCGAGCGCACCAGGCGCTGGCAGACGATCGCGCGCAGCGACGTGGCGATGTCCTCGAACAGCGCAGCGCGCGTCTCGGGCGAGTAGAAGCTGATGATGCGGTTGAGCGCATTGGCGCAGTTGGTGGCATGCATCGTGGCGATGACGAAGTGCCCCGACATCGCGTAGGCCAGCGCCGCGCCCATGGTGTCGCGGTCGCGGATCTCGCCGATGAACAGCACGTCGGGAGCCTGGCGCATCGCGCTGCGCATGGCCGCCTGCAGCGACGTGGCGTCGGTGCCGATCTCGCGCTGGTTGATGATCGACTTCTTGTTCTGGAACAGGAATTCGATCGGATCCTCGAACGTGAGGATATGGCCGGTCTGCAGTTCGTTGCGGTAGTCGATCATCGAGGCGATCGAGGTCGACTTGCCCGAGCCGGCGGCGCCGACCACCAGCACGAGGCCGCGGCGCGACAGTGCCAGGTCCTTGAAGTTGGCCGGCAGCTGCAGCTCGTCCAGGTGCGGAATGTCGGTGGGGATGTAGCGCAGCACGGAGGAGATCGTGCCGCGCTGGCGAAAGGCGCTCAGCCGGAAGCTGCCCAGGCCCTGGACCGGGATGCCGATGTTGAGTTCGCGCGTTTCCTCGAGCTCGCGGAACTGCGCGTCGCTCAGCCGTTCGGTGAGCAGGTCGAGCACGTCGCGCGGCGTCAGGCGGTCCTGGCTTATGGGGACGCACACGCCGTTGATCTTGATCGTGACCGGCGAGCCGGCCGCCAGGAACAGGTCCGAGGCCTTTTTCTCGGCCAACAGCGCGAAGAGTCGCTCCAGGTTCATCGAATTGGCCATCTAGCCCTCCCGTTCACGGCGCCGCGCCGTGTCCATCATGCCAGCGCCCCGGCGTCGCGCAAGAGGTCGTTGATGGCCGTCTTGGCGCGCGTCTGCGCGTCGACCCGCTTGACGATCACCGCGCACGCCAGGCTGTAGCGCCCGTCCGGGGACGGCAGCGATCCGGGCACGACCACTGCCCCGCGGGGCACCCGGCCGTACAGCACCTGGCCGGTCTCGCGATCGTAGATGCGGGTGCTGGCGCCGATGAACACGCCCATCGACAGCACCGCGTCCTGCTCGACAATGACGCCTTCGACCACCTCGGAGCGCGCGCCGATGAAGCAGTTGTCCTCGATGATGGTCGGCGCCGCCTGCACCGGTTCGAGCACGCCGCCGATGCCCACGCCCCCCGACAGGTGGACGTTGCGGCCGATCTGGGCGCAGGAGCCCACCGTGGCCCAGGTATCGACCATCGTGCCCTCGTCGACGTAGGCGCCGATGTTGACGAAGGATGGCATCAGCACGACGTTGCGGCCGATGAAGGCGCCGCGCCGCGCCACCGCCGGCGGCACCACGCGGATGCCGGCGGCGCGGAACTGCGCCGCGTCGTACTGCGCGAACTTGGTGTCTACCTTGTCGTAGAAGCGCAGCGCCGGATCGCCGGGCGCGGCCAGCAGGGCGTTGTCGCGCAGCCGAAACGACAGCAGCACGGCCTTCTTGAGCCACTGGTGGACGACCCACTGGCCGTCGCGCTTCTCGGCCACGCGCAGGCGCCCCGCATCGAGTTGGGCCAGCACGGCCTCGACGGCTTCGCGCAGGGCGGCCGGCGCCGTGTCCGGGGTGATCCGGGCGCGGTCGTCCCAGGCCTGGTCGATGATGTCCTGCGGCGTCATGAGGGCTCCGAAAGGGTGGCGGTGGCTCGGCCGGCACCGGCCGCCGCGAGCGCAAGGATACGTCCGGTGGCATCGACCACCTCGTCGGCCGGGGCCACGAGGGCGATGCGCACGAAGCCCGCGCCCGGATGCCGTCCGGCCACGGCGCGACCGAGGAAGCTCCCCGGCAGCACCATGAGGTTGTGCTGCGCATACAGCGCCGCCGCATAGGCGGCGTCGTCGCCGCCCGGAACGCGGGCCCACAGGTAGAAGGCCGCGTCGGGCATGGCGCACGGCAGCACGCCGGTGATGCGCGGCTGGGCGAGCTGGAATTTCTGCGCGTACTGGCGCCGGTTGTCGACCACATGGGCCTCGTCATTCCACGCGGCGACGCTGGCGGCCTGGGTCGCCGGGCTCATCGCGCAGCCGTGATAGGTGCGATAGGCGAGAAACCGCGCCAGCACGGCGGCGTCGCCGGCCACGTAGCCCGAGCGCAGGCCGGGCGCGTTGGAGCGCTTGGACAGGCTGCTGAAGCTCACCAGCCGGGCGAAGTCGTGGCGCCCGAGCTGCCAGGCCGCCTGCAGTGCGCCCAGCGGCGGGTGCGCCTCGTCGGCATGGATCTCGGAATAGCATTCGTCGGCGGCGATCAGGAAGCCGTGGCGGTCCGCCAGCTCGAAGAGCTGGCGCCACTCGTCCAGCGACATCACGTGCCCGGTGGGATTGCCTGGCGAGCAGGCATAGACCAGGCGCACCCGGCCCCAGTCGGCGGGCGCGATGTCCTCCCAGGGCATGCGAAAGCCGTTTTCCGGGGTGGTCGGCAGGTAGCGCAGCTCGGCGCCGGCCAGCAGGGCAGCGCCCTCGTAGATCTGGTAGCCGGGATTGGGCACGATGACCAGATTGCGGCCGTAGGGGTCGATCACCGCCTGGGCGAAGGCGAACAGCGCCTCGCGCGACCCGGTAACCGGCAACACCTGGGTCTGCGGATCGATGGCCGGCAGTCCGTAGCGGCGCTGCAGCCAGCCGGCGATGGCCCCGCGCAGCGCGTCGCCGCCGCGCGTGGCCGGGTACTGCGAGATGCCGGGCAGGGCCGCCGCCAGCGCCTCGAGCAGTACCGGCGGCGTGGGGTGGCGCGGTTCGCCGATCGACAGGTTGATCGGGCGCAGCTGGGCCGGCGGCGTGCAGGGCGCCAGCAGCGCGCGCAGGCGCTCGAACGGATAGGGGCGCAGCTTGTCGAGCGCCGGATTCATCGCGGCCGGGTGCATGGCGGCCGTCACGCGAGCGGCGCCTCGTGCGGCACCGGGGCGCCGGCGCCGGCGGCGCCCAGGTCGACCGGCGCCAGCGGCTTCCAGCCGCGTTTGCGATGGTCGACCACGACGGTGGTGTAGATGCCCCCGCGCACGTTCCAGCGGGCGGTGATGCGCAGGTAGCGCGGGGCGATCAGGCCGACCAGGTCGTCGAGCACCTGGTTGGTGACCGCCTCGTGGAAGGCGCCCAGGTTGCGATAGGCCGCCACGTACAGCTTCAGGCTCTTGAGCTCGACATTGCGCCGGTCCGGGATGAATTCGAGCTCGAAACGGGCAAAATCCGGCTGTGCCGTCAGCGGGCACAGGCAGGTGAACTCCGGGATGACGATGCGCACCAGGTAGTCGCGCCGGGGGCTCGGATTGGCGAACGAGGCCAGCTCCCGGGCGGGACTGGCGGCGGTCTTGCTGCGGCGGGAAGTCTTCATGGCGGTATCATTATAGTTTTCCTTTGGAAGCAACAACGTGCGCTTGCGGCAGATAAAGCTGGCCGGTTTCAAATCGTTTGTCGATCCGACGCAGATCGATGTCCCCGGCCAGCTTGTGGGCGTCGTCGGTCCCAACGGCTGCGGCAAATCCAATGTCATCGATGCGGTGCGCTGGGTGCTGGGCGAGAGCAAGGCCGCCGAGCTGCGCGGCGAGTCGATGCAGGACGTGATCTTCAACGGGGCGGCCAACCGCAAGCCGGCCGGTCGGGCCAGCGTCGAGCTGGTGTTCGACAACCACGACGGCCGCATCGGCGGCGAGTGGGGCCGCTTCACCGAGCTGTCGGTCAAGCGCATCCTGACGCGCGACAACGCCTCGGCCTACGTCATAAACAACCAGCAGGTGCGGCGGCGCGATGTCCACGACCTGTTCCTGGGCACGGGCCTGGGTCCGCGCGCCTACGCCATCATTGGCCAAGGCATGATCTCGCGCATCGTCGAGGCCCGTCCGGAGGAACTGCGCACGTTCCTCGAGGAAGCCGCCGGGGTCACCAAGTACAAGGAACGCCGGCGCGAAACCGAGACACGCTTGGGCGACACCCGCGACAACCTGACGCGGGTCGGCGACGTGATCCGCGAGCTCGAGGGCCAGATCGACCGCCTGCAGCGCCAGGCCGAGGTGGCCCGCGAATACCGCGCGCTGAGCGCGCAGCACGGTCGCGCCCAGGCGCTGATGTGGCTGGGCCGCCAGCAGGCCAGCCTGGCCGAGCAGGCGCGCCACGCCCGCGACATCGAGCAGGGCGAGGCGGCCGTCGAGGCCCAGATGGCCGAGCTGCGGGCGGTCGAACTGCGCCTGGAGCAGGAGCGCGCGGCGCACTACGGCGCCAATGACGCGGCCAATGCGGCGCACGGCGAACTGGCGCGCATCAACGCCGAGATCGGCCGCCTCGAGGGCGAGATCCGCACGACGCTCGAAGCGCGCGCCCGCCTGGCGGCGCAGATCGACAGCCTGGGCGATTCGCGTACCCGGCGCACCGAGGAAGCCGCCCAGCTGCGCCAGCGCGGCGTGGAGCTGGCGGCCACCGCCGCGGCCGCTGCGCAGCGCCTGGAACAGGCCCGCGATGCCCTGGCCGCGCACGATGCGCGCCTGCCCGAATGCGAGGCCACCAGCGCCGCCGCGCGCGAGGCATTGACCAACGCGCGGGCCCAGGCGGCCTCCTCCTCGCAGGAGATCGCCAGCGCCGGCCAGCAGATGCAGGTCTACGAGCGCGCCGCCAATGCGCTGCTGCTGCGCCGCGAGCGGCTGGCCGACGAGCAGCGCCAGCTGGGGCAGCCCGATGCCGGGCGCCTGGCGCGGCTGCAGTCCGAGGCGGCCTTGGCGCAGGCCGAGGCCGAGGCGGCGCAGCAGCGCGCGCTGCAGGCCGAGGAGCACGAGCGCGAACTGCAGAGCCGGCGCCAGGCGCAGACCGAAAGCCGGCGCCAGGCCTCGGCCGAACTGCACAAGACCGAAGCGCGCCTGCACGCGGTGCAGGAGACCCTGGCCAACATCGAGGCCGATGAACGCCTCGATCCGTGGCTGCGCCAGCAGGGCATGCAGGCGCTGCCGCGGCTGTTCCAGCGCCTCGATGTGGAAGCCGGCTGGGAGACCGCTGTGGAGGCGGTGCTGCGCGAGCGCATCGAGGCGATGGCGGTGGGCCGCCTGGAGCCGATGGTCGGCTTTGCCCAGGCAGCACCGCCGGCGCGTGTCAGTTTCTTCGAGACCACCCCGGGGGCCCCGGCGCCCGCAGCCCCGGCTCGGCCCTTTGCCGGCCTGGCCGCCCGCGTTGCGGTGCGCGGCGTCAACGACACGCCGGCCATCCGCCAGATCCTGGACGACTGGCTGGCCGGGGTCTACGCCCAGGCAGACCTGTCCGCGGCGATGGCGGCGCGTGCGCAGCTGGCGCCCGGCGAGCAATTCGTCGTGCCCGGCGGGCACCTGGTGTCGCGCCATGCGGTGCGTTTCTTCGCACCCGACGATCGCAAGGCCGGCCTGCTGGCGCGCAAGCGCGAGGCCGAGAACCTCGAGCTGCAGGTCAAGGCGCAGCGCCTGATCGACGAGGAGGCGGGCGAGGCGCTGGCACGGCTGGACGCCCAGGTGCGCCAGGCCCAGCAGGAGGTGCAGGCGTCGCGCGACAGCGGGGCGCAGCGGCGTACCCGGGCGCACGAGCTGCAGCTCGAGGCCGTGCGGCTGGGCGAGCTCATCGACCGCATCCGCCATCGGGGCAGCCAGATCGACACCGAGCTCGAGGAGCTGGCGGTCGAGGAAGCCGAACTGGCGCGCCAGCGCGACGTCGCCGAGGCGCGCTTTGCCGAACTCGACGCGGCACTGGGCGGGGTGCAGGAGCGGGTGGAGACCGCCCGCCTGGCCGACGAGCAGGCCAGCGCGCTGCTGCGCGACCGGCGCGAGCAGTCGCGCCAGCTGGCGGCCGACTGCCAGCGCGTGGAGTTCGAGCTGGCCGGCACGCGCGAGCGCATCGGCGACGTCGAGCACGCGGTGACCGTGGCCGTGGGCGACGCCGAGCGCTTCGGTCACGATATCGAGCGCGCCCAGCTGGAGGCCGCGCGCCTGGACGACAGCGCCGCGCGCGGCGGACTGGAGCAATGGCTGCAGCAGCGGGTCGCCGCCGAGCAGGCGGTCGCGGTGGCGCGCGTTCAGGTAGACGAGTGGATGCAAAAGTCGCGTACCAGCGAGGACCAGCGCCAAAAGATCGAGCGCGGCCTGCAGCCGCGCCGCGACCGGGTCACCGAGGCCCGGCTCAAGGAGCAGGCTGCACGACTGGCCGCCGAGCAGTTCGACCAGCTGCTCGCCGATGCCCACGCCGACCGCGCGGCGCTGACGGGCCAGCTGGCCGGCCTGGCACCGCTGGCGCAGCAGGAGGCCGAGATCGCCCGCCTGGCCCAGGGCATTGCCGACCTGGGTGCCGTCAACCTGGCGGCCCTGGAGGAGCTGGAGGCGGCGCGCGAGCGCCAGGGCTTCCTGCAGGCGCAGTCCAGCGACCTGCAGGCGGCGGTGGCCACGCTCGAGGACGCGATCCGCAAGATCGACCTGGAGACCCGGGCGCTGCTGCAGCAGACCTTCGACGAGGTGAACCGGCATTTTGGCGAACTGTTCCCGCGGCTGTTCGGCGGCGGGGAGGCCAAGCTGACGATGACCGGCGACGAGATCCTCGATGCCGGCGTCCAGGTCAGCGCCCAGCCGCCGGGCAAGCGCAACAGCTCGATCCACCTGCTCTCCGGCGGGGAGAAGGCCCTGACCGCCACGGCGCTGGTGTTTGCCATGTTCAAGCTCAATCCGGCGCCGTTCTGCCTGCTCGACGAGGTCGACGCACCGCTGGACGATGCCAACACCGAACGCTTCTGCCAGCTCGTGCGCTCGATGTCCGACGCCACGCAGTTCCTGTTCATCACGCACAACAAGCTCGCCATGGAGATGGGCGAGCAGCTGGTCGGCGTGACGATGCAGGAGCAGGGCGTGTCGCGCATCGTCGCGGTCGATATCGACAGCGCGGTGCGGATGACGGCCGAGGCGGCCTAGTACGGGGGCGCACCGTGCACGCCGCCAATCCGGGGCGAAGTACCGGTAACCCGTGCCGCGCGCCGCGGCGGGCGGCTATGATCGGCGCCAACGGCAGCAGCGGCGCTGCGCAGGCAGCGGGCCCACCCGGGCGCGCGGCCGCCGTCCCGGCGATGAAACCACGTTCATGAGCGATTTGCATCTGGCTTTGCTGGCGGTGGCCGCAGTGCTGCTGCTGGCCCTCTACCTGCATGGCAAGTGGCAGGAGCGGCGCCTGTTGCGGCGCATGCGCGAACGCCTGCACCGCGGCATCGGCGATCCGCTGCTGCAGGCCGGCGTGCCGCTGCGCGAACCGTTCGACGAACGCCCGGCGCCACCGCGGGCGCGGCGCGATCCGCGCGCCCTGGCCCCCGAAGCGGCTGCACCCTCCGCGGCGAGCCTGCGGGCGGCGGTGGCCG
>JBBISD010000066.1:0-12357 GCA_037441485.1 Burkholderiales bacterium | reverse complement strand
CCTCCACGGGCGGCGCGGCCGGAACCGGCGCGGTGACCGGTGCGGTCGGCGCGGCGGCCGTGACCGGCGCGACGATCTCGGGACTTTGCTTCAGGCCCGGCGGATCGAGCAGCACGGTGTACTCACGCAGCACGCGGCCGCTGGACCAGGTCAGTTCGAGCAGCAGGTCGAGGTAGGGTTCGCTGATCGCCTGGGCCGACGTGATGTGCACCACGTAGGTACCGTCGTCACGCGCCACGAGGTCGAAGCGCAGCTGGGTCAGCGACGGATTGAATTCGAGGTTGGACTGCTTGAACGCGGCCTGCGAGGCCAGGCGCACCTGCAGCGATGGCGCTTCCTCGCGGCTGACCGCGGGGACCTCGACCTCGGCATTGAGCGGCTGGCCCAGTTCGGAGTGCACGTTCAGGCGGCCGAGACCGGCACCCTGGGCGGCATCGGGCAGCAGCACCAGAGGCAGCAGCCCCAATCCCAGCGCGATGGCCGCCAGTGCGTGGCGGGCACCCTGCGGTCGCTTATCCGGCGTCGGGGGAGCAAACTGCCCGGGGCGCGCCAGCAGATGGGCAAACTCTTGCATTTTTAGCATGGTCAGTCGCGGCGGCACGAGCGCCTCCCCGTTCGAGGAAGTTACGGTTTTCGAAAATAACATCAGACACTTACGTGCGCAAGTTTAGAAAGACGGAGAGATAGCGTTCTTGACGAAATCAACGGCTTAGATACCGCATATTCGTCGTATTGACGGCCCGATCGGGGCGCGAACCAGGGTGCAAACCGGGCCTGGGCGCTCAATCGGGGCTGCCTACCAGGATGCGCAGCATGCGCCGCAGCGGCTCGGCGGCGCCCCACAGCAACTGATCGCCAACGGTGAACGCCGAGAGGTATTCACCGCCCATCGCCAGCTTGCGCAGGCGTCCGATCGGCACGTCCAGGGTGCCGCTCACGCGCGCCGGCGCCAGGCCGGCGATGGATTCGTCGCGCCGGTTGGGCACCACCCGCACCCAGCGATTGGCCTGCGCCAGCAGGGACTCGACCTGGTCCAGCGGCACGTCCCGGCGCAGCTTGATCGTCAGCGCCTGGCTGTGGCAACGCATAGCGCCGATGCGCACGCACAGCCCCTCGACCACGAGGGAGCCGGGCTGGCCCATCGGCGGCCGCCCCAGGATGCGGTTGGCCTCGGCCCCGCCCTTCCATTCCTCGCGGCTGACGCCGTTGCCCAGGTCCTTGTCGATCCACGCGATGAGGCTGCCGGCCAGCGGCGCGCCGAAGTGCGCGGTGGGGAACGCCGCTGCGCGCATCGTGGCGCTGACGGCGCGGTCGATGTCGAGGATCTGCGCGGCCGGATCGGCCACGGCGCCGCGCACCGCGTCGTGCAGGCGGCCCATCTGCGCCAGCAGCTCGCGCATGTTCTGCGCGCCGGCGCCCGAGGCGGCCTGGTAGGTCATTGCGGTGACCCACTCGACCAGGTCGGCCTTGAGCAGGCCGTCCAGCGCCATCAGCATGAGGCTGACCGTGCAGTTGCCGCCGATGAAGTCGCGCCCGCCGCGCGCCAGTGCCGCGCGGATCACCGGCAGATTGACCGGGTCGAGGATGATCACCGCGTCGTCGCGCATGCGCAGCGTCGACGCGGCGTCGATCCAGTAGCCCTGCCAGCCGGCCGCCCGCAGGCGCGGGTGCACGTCCAGGGTGTAATCGCCGCCCTGGCACGAGACGATCGCGTCGCAGGCGCCCAGCGCGTCCAGGTCCAGCGCGTTGCGCAGCACCGGATCGCCGCCGCGCACCGCGGGGGCCGCGGCGCCGGCCTGCGAGGCGGAGAAGAAGATGCTGTCGAAGTGCGCGTGGTCGCCCTCGGCCTGCATGCGCTCGCGCAGTACCGATCCGACCATGCCCCGCCAGCCGACGAAGCCGACCTTCATTGCGCGCCTCCCAGCGCGGCGACGACGGCGGCGCCCATCGCCGCGGTGCTCACCGGGGCTTCGCCGGCGCGTGCCAGGTCGGCGGTGCGCAGGCCGGCATGCAGCACGGCCTCGACGGCGCGCTCGATGCGCTGCGCCGCGGCCTCCTGGCGCAGGGAATGGCGCAGCATCATGGCCGCCGACAGGATCGTCGCCAGCGGATTGGCCAGCCCCTTGCCGGCGATGTCGGGCGCCGAGCCGTGGATCGGTTCGTACAGGCCCTTGTGGTGCTCGTCGAGCGAGGCCGAGGGCAACATGCCGATCGAGCCGGTCAGCGCCGAGGCTTCGTCGGAAAGGATGTCGCCGAACATGTTGCCGGTGACGATGACGTCGAACTGGCGCGGCGCCCGCACCAGCTGCATGGCCGCGTTGTCGACATACATGTGGCTCAGGGCGACGTCGGGGAACTCGCGCGCCGTCTCGGTGACCACCTCGCGCCACAGCTGGGTGGTTTCGAGCACGTTGGCCTTGTCGACCGAACACAGGCGCCGGCCGCGGCCCTGCGCCGCCACGAACGCCACGCGCGCGATGCGCCGTATCTCGCTCTCGCGGTAGCGCATGGTGTCGAAACCCTCGCGCTCGCCCGACTCGAGCGTGCGGATGCCGCGCGGCTGGCCGAAGTAGATGTCGCCCGTGAGTTCGCGGACGATCAGGATGTCCAGGCCCTCGATGACCTCGGGCTTGAGCGCCGAGGCGGCCACCAGGCCGGGGAAGATGCGCGCCGGCCGCAGGTTGGCGAACAGGCCCAGTTCCTTGCGCAGCCGCAGCAGGCCCTGCTCCGGGCGCTGCGCGCGCGGCGCGGTGTCGTAGCGCGGCGCGCCGACCGCCCCGAAGAGGATCGCATCGCTGGCGCGCGCCAGCGCCAGCGTGGCCGGCGGCAGCGGATCGCCGTGGCGCTCGACCGCGATGCCGCCGATGTCGGCGTGCTCGAACTGCAGGCGCACCCCGGAAGGCTCGAGGGCGTGCAGCACCTTGAGCGCCTCGTCGACGACTTCGGGCCCGATTCCGTCACCGGGAAGTACGGCGATCCGCATGCCAGACCTTTCCTTGGTTGCGGCCGCGCCCCGCGGGCCCGGCCTCGATTGCCTTGCGCCGCGCCGGCGGCGCGGTCAGGCCGGCAGTTCGCGTGCCAGCCACGGGAAGCGCTGCAGCCGGCGCGCCTCGAACGCGCGGATCTCGTCGGCATGGCGCAGCGTCAGGCCGATGTCGTCCCAGCCGTTGAGCAGGCACTCGCGGCGGAACGCATCGACCGCGAATTGCCAGGCATTGCCGTCGGGCGCGCGCACGACCAGCTCGCCCAGGTCCACCACGAGCTGGTAACCGGGCTGCTGCGCCACCGCGCGGAACAATCCGTCGATCACGCCCTCGTCCAGGACCACCGGCAGGATGCCGTTCTTGAAGCAGTTGTTGTAGAAGATTTCGGCAAAGCTGGGCGCCAGCACCGCGCGCAGGCCGTATTCGGCGATCGCCCAGGGTGCGTGTTCGCGGCTCGAACCGCAGCCGAAATTGCGCCGCGCCAGCAGGATCGAGGCGCCGCGGTAGCGCGGCTGGTTGAGCACGAATTCCGGGTTGGGCGTGCGCGCCGCCGGGTCCTGGCCCGGTTCGCCGCGGTCGAGGTAGCGCCATTCGTCGAACAGGTTGGCGCCGAAGCCGGTGCGCCGGATCGACTTGAGGAACTGCTTGGGGATGATCTGGTCGGTATCGACGTTGGGCCGGTCGAGGGGCACGACCAGGCCCTGGTGACGCGTGAAGGCTTGCATGGTGTCGCGCTCCCGGATCAGGTCAGCAGCTGGCGCACGTCGACGAACCGGCCGGCGATGGCGGCCGCCGCGGCCATTGCCGGGCTGACCAGGTGCGTGCGCCCGCCCGGGCCCTGGCGCCCCTCGAAGTTGCGATTGGAGGTCGACGCGCAGCGCTCGCCCGGCTCCAGGCGGTCGTCGTTCATGCCCAGGCACATCGAGCACCCGGGCTCGCGCCATTCGAAGCCGGCATCGATGAAGATCCGGTCCAGCCCCTCGGTCTGCGCCTGGGCCTTCACCAGGCCCGAGCCCGGCACCACCAGCGCCAGCTTGACCGTCGGGGCCACGTGCCGGCCCTGGACGATGCGCGCCGCCAGCCGCAGGTCCTCGATGCGCGAGTTCGTGCAGGAGCCGATGAACACCTTGTCGATGGCGATCGCATCGACGGCCGTGCGCGGCGTCAGCCCCATGTACTGCAGGGCGCGCTCCATGCCGGCGCGGCGCACGGGATCGCTCTCCATCTCCGGGTCGGGCACCGTGCCGCCGATGGGCACGACCATCTCGGGCGACGTGCCCCAGCTGACCTGCGGCACCAGCGCGCCGGCGTCGACCTCGACGATCCGGTCGTAATGCGCCTGCGGATCGCTGCGCAACGTCTTCCAGTGGGCCACCGCCACGTCCCAGTCGGGCCCGCGCGGCGCCATGGGCCGGCCGCGCACGTAGTCGATCGTGCGCCCGTCCACGGCCACCAGGCCGGCGCGCGCCCCGGCCTCGATGGCCATGTTGCACAGGGTCATGCGCGCCTCGACGCTGGCGCTGCGGATGGCCGCGCCGGCGAATTCGATCGCATAGCCGGTACCGCCGGCAGTGCCGATCCGGCCGATCAGGGCCAGCGCCAGGTCCTTGGTGCCCACGCCCGGGGGAAACGCACCCTCGACGCGCACCAGCAGGTTGCGCGACTTGCGCGCCAGCAGGGTCTGGGTGGCCAGCACGTGCTCGACCTCGGAGGTGCCGATGCCGAAGGCCAGCGCACCGAGCGCGCCGTGGGTACTGGTGTGCGAGTCGCCGCACACCAGGGTCATGCCGGGCAGCGTGGCGCCCTGCTCCGGGCCGATGACATGCACGATGCCCTGGCGCCGGTCGAGGAACGGAAAATACGCGGCGGCGCCGAACGCGCGGATATTGGCGTCGAGCGTGTCGATCTGCGCGCGCGAGGTCGGGTCGGCGACCCCGTCGAGGCCGCGCTGCCAGTGGCGCGTCGGCGTATTGTGGTCGGCCGTGGCCACCACGGAGCTGACGCGCCAGGGCTTGCGCCCGGCCGCGCGCAGACCTTCGTAGGCCTGCGGACTGGTCACCTCGTGCACCAGATGGCGGTCGATGTACAGCAGCGTCGTGCCGTCCGGCTCGGTGCGCACGACGTGCTCGTCCCACAATTTGTCGTACAGCGTGCGCAGACCGGACATCGGCAAGCCACCCCGGGAAATGTCATGAGTAAGCGCGGAATTATGCCACTACCCTCACCCCCGGCGCCTCTGCCGCTCGCGCGGGCGAGGGGAGCCGTTCTCCCTCTGCCTCAGGAAGAGGGTCGCGGTGCGGGCGGGCGCGCCGCTAGCCGACGCGCCCCGCAAGGGGCGCCACGTCCAGCCGGACATCCGCGTTCTGCGCCCGGTGCAACAGCGCATGATCCATCAGCACCAGCGCGAGCATCGCCTCGGCGATGGGCGTGGCGCGAATGCCCACGCACGGATCGTGGCGCCCGAGCGTGGCCACGGTGACCGCCGCGCCGGTGCGGTCGATCGAGCGGCGCGGCAGCCGGATGCTCGAGGTGGGCTTGAGCGCGATCGACACCTCGATGTCCTGGCCCGTGGAGATCCCGCCCAGGATTCCGCCGGCGTGATTGGTGAGGAACCCCGCGGGCGTCATCTCGTCGCCGTGCACCGACCCGCGCTGGCTCACGGCGTCGAAGCCGCTGCCGATCTCGACGCCCTTGACGGCGTTGATCGCCATCATGGCGCCGGCAATGTCGGCATCGAGCTTGGCCGCCAGCGGCGCGCCCAGCCCGGGCGGCAGCGGCCCGGCGCAGACGCGCAGACGCGCGCCGCAGGAATCGCCGTCGCGGCGCAGCTCGTCCATGTACCGCTCGAGCTCGGCGACGCTGCCCGCGCTGGCCGCGAAAAACGGATTGCGCTCGACCTCGTCCCAGCTCTCGAAGGGCACGCGCACGTCGCCCAGCTGCTGCAGGTGGCCGCGGATCCATGTGCCGTAATGCTGGCGCAGCCACTTGCGCGCCACCGCGCCGGCGGCCACCATCGGCGCCGTCAGCCGCGCCGAGGAACGTCCGCCGCCGCGCGGGTCGCGCAGGCCGTACTTGCGCCAGTAGGTGTAGTCGGCGTGCCCGGGCCGGAAGCTGTCGGCGATGTCCTCGTAGTCCCTGCTGCGCTGGTCCTGGTTGCGGATCAGCAGCGCGATCGGGGTGCCGGTGGTCACGCCCTCGTAGACGCCCGACAGGATCTCCACCGCATCGGCCTCGCGCCGCTGCGTCACGTGCCGCGACGTGCCCGGCTTGCGCCGGTCCAGGTCGGGCTGAATGTCCGCGGCCGCCAGCGCCATGCCGGGGGGGCAGCCGTCGACCACGCAGCCGATGGCCGGGCCGTGGGATTCGCCGAAGTTGGTGACGCTGAAGAGGCGACCGAAGGTCGAGGTGCTCATGGATTCCTGCCGGGTTTGCGCGCCTATCTTACCGGCACGGGCCGCCGCGCCGCGCGTTCACGACAGCACCGCCTGGGCGAGCGCCCGGCCCGACAGGAAGGCCGATTCGATGCGCGCGCCGCCGCACCAGTCCCCCGCCAGGCCCAGCCGCAGGTGGGCGTCCCAGAGATACGGCTGCGCCAGCGGCGCCACCGGTGCGGCCGCGCGGATGCGCAGCGCGCTGCACGACTTCTGCGCCAGCGGCCGCGCCAGGCGCGCCGCAAAGGCGCGCTGCATCCAGCGCGCGGCCTCGTCGTGGCTCAGCGCGCTGAAGTTGTTCGACCACGACGGGCGGGCCTGCAGCAGCCAGCGCTCGGCCACGCCGTCGCCGCAGTCGCGCAGCGGCTTGGAGCTGTCGCGCGCCGCCCAGGCCAGTATCGGATCGTCGTTGATGAAGGCGCCGTCGAACTCGATGCCGCTGGGCCGCGACAGCACGAGGCTGGCCGACCAGCAGGCATCCCAGCCCACGGACTCGAGCAGCGGCGCAAATTGCGCGTGGGCCCGCACCAGCGCCAGCGCGTCGATCGACGGCATGGCCAGCACCAGCGCGGCATAACGCCCGGATCCGAGCGGCCGGTCGTGCGCGTCGTGCAGGCTCCAGAAGCCGTCGGCGCCGCGCGCGACCCGCCCGGCCTCGGCCTCGAGCACGACATCCAGGTCGTGTGCCAGGTGCGCGGCAATGCTCTGCATCGACGGCACCCCGACATAGCGTGTCGTGGTCGTGCCCACCAGCACGCCCTGGCCGTTGCTCAGGTCGGCAAGATGGGCGTCCCAGCTGCGCGCCCGGTCGGCGTCGACCCAGCCGCGCACCTCGCGGGCAAAGGCTTCGTTCTGGACCGTCAGGTATTGGGCGCCGACGTCGAAGACGCCGGCGTCGGTGTGCAGGCTTGCGAGCCGGCCGCCGACGGCGCTGCCGCGCTCGAAGACCGTGACCCGCACGCCCTGCGCGGCCAGCGCGCGGGCGCAGGTCAGGCCGGCGATGCCGGCGCCGACGACCGCTACGTGCGGAACCCCGCTCTCATGACCTTCTGCCGCTGCCGCCATCAACCGTTGACGCTCTCCGGCTGCGGCCAATCGCGGATGTAGTCCTTGAGCATGCGATTCTCGTAACCTTGTTCCTCGAGCACTGCGCGGGCCACGTCGTGAAAGGAGATCACGCCGGCCAGCGCCTGCCCGTCCATCACCGGAATGTAGCGCATGCGGTGCTCGAGCATCAATCGGCGCAGGTCGTTGACGTCGGTGCGCGCCTCGACAACCGTCGGCTTGGCGTCCATGTGCTCGCGCACCAGGCCCCGCCCCACGCGTCCGTCGTTGGTCTGCAGCACGCGGAAGACTTCGCGGAAGGTCAGCATGCCGGCCAGCTTGCCGTGGTCCATCACTACCACCGAGCCGATGTCGAATTCGGCCATGGTCTGCACTGCCGACCAGAGACTGGCCTCCGGACTTACCGTGTACAGCGCGTTGCCCTTGGCACGCAATACGTCGCTCGCATTCATCGGTTCCTCCCGCAGGGAAAGTCGGAACGCTTCTCCGGCACGCTCCCACGATACGACAAAGCCGCGCCGGCGGGTGGCGCCGGCCGTGCTGCGTTGCCACACGCACGGGCGCCGCGGCGGCGCGCCCGGCAGCGGGCTGCCACCCGGCTGCCGGGGGGCCGGCGGCCCGCCCGTGGCCGCGATGCAACACCAATCCCGGCATAATCGGGCAACCCCAGCCTGCAGACCCCATGGACGCGCGCGCCGACCTTTACGCCCCGATAGAGCCGTACGACAGCGGCATGCTGGCCCTCGACGAGGTCCATACCATGTACTGGGAAACCAGCGGCAACCCCAACGGGGTGCCGGTGGTGTTCCTGCACGGCGGGCCTGGCGGGGGCTGCGCTCCCGAGCACCGGCGCTTCTTCGACCCCGAATACTTCCGCATCGTCCTGTTCGACCAGCGCGGCGCCGGCGCGTCGACGCCGTTTGCCGACACGACCAACAACACCACGGCCCACCTCGTCGCCGACCTCGAGCGGCTGCGCGAATACCTGGAAATCCCGCAGTGGCTGCTGTTCGGCGGCTCCTGGGGCAGCACGCTCGCGCTGGCCTACGGCCAGGCCCATCCGCAGTGCTGCCTGGGTTTCGTGCTGCGCGGCATCTTCCTGGGGCGCCGCGGCGAGGTCGAATGGTTCTTCAACGGCGCGCGCCACATCCACCCGGAGGCCGCGCGGCGTTTCATCGAGATGCTCCCCGAGGCCGAGCGCGGCGACGTGCTGCGCGGCTACCTGCGGCGCCTTTTCGACCCCGATCCGCAGGTGCACATGCCCTTTGCCCGCGCCTGGAGCGCCTACGAGGGCACCTGCTCGACGCTGATCCCGAACCCGGAACTGGTGCGCGAGTTCTCCGACGATGCGCTGGCGCTGGCCCGCCTGGAGGCGCACTTCTTCGCGCACAACTGCTTCCTGGCGCCCAACCAGCTGCTGGCCAACCTGTACCGCATCCGTCACCTGCCGGCCGCCATCGTGCATTCGCGCTATGACGTCGTGTGCCCGATCGTCAGCGCCGACGAACTGGCGCGCGCCTGGCCCGGCGCGCGCTATACCGTCGTGCCCGACGCCGGCCACTCCGTGTGGGAACCCTCGGTGCGGACCATCGTCGTGCGCGAGGTCGAGCTCTTCAAGCGGCGCCTGGGCGCCGGGGCGCGCGCGGCGGCACAGGCCCGCTGACGGCCCCCGGCATGCCATCCGGCCCGTCCCCGATGCCGGCGCTGCTGCCGCGCTGGCCCGGCGTCCTGCTCTTCGTGCTGGCGGTGGTCCTGGCCTGGAGCGCCGCGCCGGCACTGCTGCAGACCGTGCCCCACGCCGACAACGTCGAGCAGCTGAGCTGGGCGCATCGGCTGCAGTGGGGCTACGTCAAGCACCCGCCGCTGCCCACCGCCCTGCTCTGGACCGCCAGCGCGCTCTTTGGTCCCAGCGCCTACCTCACCTACGTGCTGGCGATGGGCTGCGTCGGCCTGTGCCTGGTGCTTACGTGGCGCTGCGCCCGCGTGCTGCTCGATGAGGATGCCGCGGTCCTGGCACTGCTGCTGACCAGTGCCGACTACTACCTGATGGGGCGCGGTTCCTTTCTCAACCACAACACGGTGATGCTGCCGTTCGTCGCCGCCAGCGCCTGGGCGGTGCTCAGCCTGGTGCGCAGCGCGCCCGACGCCCGCCAGTGGCACTGGTGGCTGCTGCTGGGGCTGGCCCAGGCGCTGGGCCTGCTGACCAAATACCAGATGGCCATCGTCATAGCGGCCAACGCCGCTGCGCTGCTGGCCTGCTATCGCTGGCGCGGGCCGGGCAGCGCGCCGCTCCCGCGCCTGGCCGGGCGCCTGCTGCTGGCCGTGCTGGCCACGCTGCTGCCGCTGCTGCCGCACCTGGAGTGGCTGCGACAGCACGCGTACTCGAGCTTCGCCTACGCCGGCCAGAACCTGCTGGCCGACCTGCCGCCGCTGGACCGCGTGCGCCATACCGCCGGCTTCGTGGCGCAGCAGCTCGGGCGCCTGGCGCCGGCCGTGGTCGCGCTGGCGCTGGCACGGCTGCTGCAGGCGCGCGCGCCGGCACCCGTCGCGGCCATCGCCGGGCCGGCAGCGGCGGAGGCCTCGCGGTTGCGACGCGCATTGCTGCTGCTGGCGCTGGTACCCGGGGCCATCGTCCTCGCGCTGGCGCTGCTGGGCGGCGTCGCGCCGCAAAACCACTGGGGAGCCAGCGCCACGCTGCTGCTGCCGCTGCTGGCGGTCGTCCTGCTGCGCCCGGCAATGCGTCCGCGCGCCGGGCCGGCACTGGCGGCGGTGCTGGCGGTCCACGCGCTGGCGCTGACCTGGAACGCGGTGGCCGCGGCGCGCGCGCCGGAGTTCCATCACCGGTTCGCCGCCCAGCCGCTGGCCGCGCTGGCACAGGAATACTGGGAGCAGCACGTCGCCGGGACCGTGCAGGTGGTCGCCGGTCCCGACTGGGAGGCCGGCGCGCTGTCGCTCGAACTGCCCAGCCACCCGGCCGTGCTGGCCAGCGGCGACCGCCGCCAGGCGCCCTGGATAAGCGATGCCCAGCTCGAGGACTGCGGTGCGCTGCTGCTGTGGCGCCCGCAGGAGCCGCCCCAGGCGCAGATCGGCGCGGCGCTGGCAGCGCGCATCCGCTTCCCGGTGCTGCTGCAGACCCGCGTTGCCAGCGGGCGCGTGACGCAGCTCGCCGCCGGCATCCTGCCGCCCGCCGGTGCCGGCTGCCCGGGGCCAGCGCCATGAGCACCGGTGGCAACGCGCTGCTGGCCCTGTGCCGGCGCATCGACGCGCTCAATGACCGCCTGGCGGGCGTCGCGGCCTGGGCCGTGCTGGCCGCGTGCCTGATCAGCGCCGGCAACGCGCTGGTGCGCTACGCCTGGGACATTTCCTCCAACGCCTGGCTCGAGATCCAGTGGTACCTGTTCTCCGCCACGGTGATGCTGGGCGCGCCCCAGGTCCTGCGGCGCAACGAGCACGTGCGCGTCGACATCTTCTACGGGCGCCTGCCGCCGCGCTGGGCGGTGCTGCTCGACATCGCCGGCCTGGCGGTGTTCCTGCTGCCGGTGATGCTGCTGCTGGCCTACCTTTCCTGGCCGCTGTTCGCGCGCGCGCTGGCCAGCGGCGAGGTGTCCTCCAACGCCGGGGGACTGCTGCGCTGGCCGGCGCTCGCGCTGCTGCCGCTGGGCTTCGCGCTGCTGTGCGCGCAGGCGGTGGCCGAGATCGTCAAGCGCGTCGCCCACCTGCGCGGCCACGGCGCGCTGGACGCCGGCTACGAGAGGCCGCTGCAGTGAGCATCGAGCAATTCCCGCCGGTGATGTTCGCCGGCCTGGTCGTCATCATGCTGCTGGGTTTTCCGGTGGCCTTCTCGCTGGCGGCCCTCGGGCTGGGCTGCGCGGTCTACGCCATTGCCATGGGCTGGTTCGAGCCGGTGTTCCTGGTGAACCTGCCGCTGAACATCTTCAACATCCTGTCCAACGACCTGCTGCTGGCCATACCCTTCTTCACGATGATGGGCAGCGTGCTCGAGAAGTGCGGCCTGGCCGAGGACATGCTCGATTCCATGGGCCAGCTGTTCGGCACGGTGCGCGGCGGCCTGGGCTATTCGGTCATTCTGGTCGGCTTCATCCTGGGCGCCATCACCGGCACCGTGGCCGGGCAGATCATCGCGATGGCGCTGATCGCCATGCCGGTGATGGTGCGCTACGGCTACAACCTGCGCTACACGACGGGGGTGCTGGCGGCCTCGGGCACGATCACCCAGCTGGTGCCGCCGTCGCTCGTGCTGATCGTGCTGGCCGACCAGCTCGGACGCCCGGTCGGCGACATGTACAAGGGCGCCTGGGGTCCGTCGATCCTGCAGGTGCTGATTTTCGTCGCCTACACGTTCGTGCTGGGCATCGTGCGCCCGGGCGACGTGCCGGGTTTCACCGCCGCCGACCGCAGCGAGCCGCGCGCCCGGCTGTGGCTGCGGTGCCTGCGCGGCATCATCCCGTCGGCGGTCCTCATCTTCGCGGTGCTCGGCAGCATGGGGGGCCTGCCCTGGATGGACAGCGCCGTGTGCACGCCGACCGAGGCCGGCGCCATGGGCGTGGTCGGCGCGCTGCTGCTGGCCGCCGTGCACCGGCGCCTGACCTGGCCGCTGCTGCGCGAGGCCATGCAGGGCACGATGCGCATCACCGCGATGGTGGTCTTCATCCTCATCGGTGCACGCGTCTTTTCGCTGGTGTTCCAGGGGGTCGACGGCGCGCGCTGGATCGAGCATCAGCTCACGGCGCTGCCCGGCGGGACGATCGGCTTCCTGCTGTTCGTCAACGTCTTCATCTTCTTCCTGGCCTTCTTCCTGGACTTCTTCGAGATCGCCTTCATCATCATCCCGATGATCGCCCCGGTGGCCGACAAGC
>JBBISD010000065.1:0-13773 GCA_037441485.1 Burkholderiales bacterium | reverse complement strand
GGCCAGGCCCAGCCGCACCGCCGGGGTCCGCGGCCGGGCCTGGCCATGGTGCGCGGCCGCCTCCAGCGTGCAGTGCCAGCGGCTGGCGGTGACGCACACCGGCAGCACCGGCACGCCGTGGTCCAGCGCGTCGCGCACGATCTGGGCGGGCGCATAAAAGCCCAGCGGCTGGGAGTCGAGCAGCGCGGCGCAGAAGGCCGCCGGATGCCGGCACTTGAGCCAGGCCGACACGTACACCAGCAGGGCGAAGCTGGCGGCATGGCTCTCGGGGAAGCCGTATTCGCCGAAGCCCTGGATCTGGCGCACGATCTGCTCGGCGTACTCGGCCCGGTAGCCGCGCGCCAGCATGCCGGCGACCAGCTTGTCGCGAAACGGCCCGATGCCGCCCTTGCGCTTCCAGGCCGCCATGGCGCGGCGCAGGCGGTCGGCCTCGCCGGGCGAGAAGCCGGCCGCCACCACGGCCAGCTGCATCACCTGCTCCTGGAAGATCGACACGCCCAGCGTGCGCTCGAGCACCGCCTGCACGGCCGGCGAGGGATAGGTGACCGGCTCGAGCCCCTGGCGCCGCCGCAGATAGGGGTGGACCATGCCGCCCTGGATGGGCCCGGGACGCACGATGGCCGTCTCGATGACCAGGTCGTAGAAGCGCCGCGGCTGCAGCCGCGGCAGCATGTTCATCTGCGCGCGCGACTCCACCTGGAACACGCCCAGCGAATCGCCGCGGCACAGCATGTCGTATACCTGCGGGTCCTCGGCCGGGATGTCGCCCACCTGCAGCGGCGGGCCGCCGGGCGCGAAGGCGTTGACGTGATCGAGCGCGCGCCGCAGGCACGAGAGCATGCCCAGCGCCAGCACGTCGACCTTGAGCAGGCCCAGGGCGTCCAGGTCGTCCTTGTCCCACTGGATGACGGTGCGTTCGGCCATCGCGGCGTTCTCGATGGGCACCAGGCGCGAGAGCCGGTCGCGGGCGATGACGAAGCCGCCGCTGTGCTGCGACAGGTGGCGCGGAAAGCCGATGAGCTCGTGCGCCAGTTCGAGCAGCTGCACCATCACCGGGTTGTCCGGATCGAAGCCGGCATCGACCAGGCGCGACGGCGCTATGCGCCCGCCGTCCCACCATGCCATGTTGCGCGACAGCCGGTCGACCTGGTCGAGCGACAGGCCCAGCGCCTTGCCCAGGTCGCGCAGCGCGCCGCGCGGCCGGTACGTGTGCAGCGCGGCGGTGAGCGCGGCGCGCTCGCGGCCGTATTTGGCAAAGAGGTATTGCATCACCTCCTCGCGGCGCTGGTGCTCGAAGTCGACATCGATGTCGGGCGGTTCGTTGCGCTCGCGGCTGATGAAGCGCTCGAAGAGCACGCTCATGCGCTCGGGGTCGACTTCGGTGATGCCCAGGCAGTAGCACACCGCCGAGTTGGCCGCCGAGCCGCGTCCCTGGCACAGGATGGCGCGGCTGCGCGCAAAGCGCACGATGTCGTAGACGGTGAGGAAGTAGGGCTCGTAGTGCAGCTCGGTGATCAGCGCCAGCTCGTGGTCGAGCAGGCCCTGCACCCTGGCCGGCACGCCCGCCGGGTAGCGCCGCGCGGCGCCGTCCGCGGTGACGCGGCGCAGGTAGCCGGCGGCCGTCTCCCCGGCGGGGACGATCTCCTCGGGGTATTCGTAGCGCAGTTCGTCGAGCGAGAAGGCGCACAGCCCGGCGATGCGGGCCGATTCGAGCAGCAGTTCGGCCGGATACAGGCGCGCCAGCCGCGCCAGCGGGCGCAGCACCCGCTCGGCGTTGGGCGCCAGGCGCGTGCCGCACTGGTCCAGCGGCAGGCGGTGGCGCACGGCGGTGAGCGCGTCCTGCAGCTTCTTGCGGCCGCGCTGGTGCATGTGCACGCCGCCGGCGGCCGTCAGCGGCAGGCCGCTGCGCCGCGCCACCGCCTGCAACTGCTCGAGGTGGTGGTCGTCGTCGGGCCCGTGCACCAGCGTGCAGGCGATCCAGGCGCGCTCGCCCAGCAGGCCGCGCAGCCAGCGCGCCTGCCGTTCGGTGTGCGCGGCGGCGCCGTCGAGGACGGTGCCGCCCTCGAACAGCGGCGGCGGCACCAGCAGGCCCAGCGTGCCGTCGAGCAGGCGCGCGTGCGCGGCCAGCGTGGCGCTGTCGATGCGGTACTGTCCCTTGTCGGCGGCGCGCCGGGCCAGGGTGACGAGTTCGGACAGGTTGCCGTAGCCGGTGCGGTCCTGTGCCAGCAGCACGAGCTGCGCACCGTCGGCCAGGCGGATCTCGGTGCCGTGGACCAGCTGGAAACCGGCCGCGGTGCTGCCGGCGTCGCGCAGCGCCAGGTGGGCGCGCACCGATCCGGCAAACGAGCATTCGTCGGTGAGCGCCAGCCCGGCATAGCCCAGTGCGAGCGCGCGTGCCACCAGCTCCTCCGGGTGCGAGGCCCCGCGCAGGAAGGTGAAGTTGGAGATGCAGTGCAGTTCGGCGTAGCTGGCATGCATACTGTAAATAATAACAGTATCCGGCTCGCTACCATGCCGTCCACCTGCCGTCGCGAAGGCCGCCGATGATCGCTCTCACGCCGATGACCGAGTCCGAGTACCGCGCCTTTGCCGCGGCAGCCGTACGGGACTATGCCGCCGACAAGGCCGCCAGCGGCGAGTGGCCGGCCGACGCCGCGCCGGCGCTGTCGCGCCAGGCCTACGACGAACTGGTGCCGCACGGCCTGGCAACGCCCGCGCACTGCTTCTTCACGCTGGTGGACCCGGCCACGACCGCGGCGGTCGGCACGCTATGGATCGCCACGCGCGCGCGCGCCGGCCGGCGCATCGCCTATGTGTATGGCGTGAACGTCGACCCCGCGCATCAGCGCCAGGGCCATGCGACCGCGGCGTTTCGCGCGCTGGAGGACTGGGCGCGCTCGGCGGGGCTGGCCGGCATCGCGCTGCACGTGTTCGGCCACAACACCGGTGCACAGGCGCTGTACCGGCGCCTCGGCTTCGAGACCACCGACATCACGATGTACAAGCCCGTCGACGGCGAGACCGCGTCGCAGAAGGCCTGAACGCCGTGCCGATGTTCCCCCGCTCCCGCCGGCGGGGGCGGGCCGTCCGCGAACGGACAACGGATTCACGCCCGGGCAGCAGTTCTTCATTTCCTGGCGGCAGCGGCGTGGCGACCAGACCCGGCCTGGGACCCCGCGCGCCATGGTCCAGGGGGATCCGCATCGGCTGGCCAAATTCCGTGAATCGGCAGCAACGCCGTGGCACACCGTCCGAAAGGCGCGGCGGTGGCGTCAGGGGGACTGTCGATCAGTGGGTCTCGGCCACCGGCACGATCGTCGTGCGGGCCACCTCGCGCACGGCCGGCGCCAGCGAATACTTCACCACCAGGCGGGCGCTGGTGGCGTGCTCGCTGTCCCAGGCGGTGAAGGCGGTGCACACAAGCCTGGTCTGCGCCGATTCGCTGCGCTCGAACGGCTTGTCGGCAAAGCGCGCGTGCCCCAGGTCCTGGCCCGGGGCGGCCTTGCTGTCGGCCCAGGGTCGCGCGCCGTCGTCGGCCCGGGCATAGAGTTCCATGGCCGTGACCACCGCGCCGGCCGGCAGGTTGCCGCACAGGGTCACCGGCGTGGCGTCCTGCTCGGTGCAAGCGGTCGCCGCGTCGACGCCCGGCGCGCTGCGCGCCCGGCACGGGCCCACGGTCAGGGTGACGACCGCGTCCTCGACGCCCAGCAGGTTGTCCTCGGCGGTCCGGGCGGCGCCCCGATCGGCCTGGCTGGCACGCTCCAGCCGGTCCGCGGTGGCGCTGATCTGCGCCAGCTGTGTCTGCACCTCGCCGCGCAGCGCCACGGCTTCGCGGTCGGCATGGCTTACCAGGAACTGCGACAAGGCAAAACCGCCGACGCCAGCGGCCACCAGCAGCACCAGCACGGCCAGCACCGGGCCGCGCCGGGCCTTCTTGGTCATCGGCACGCCGCGCGCGCGCTCGGAGACTTCCTTGCGCCAGGACACGCGCAACTGGATCAGCGCGCCGACGATGGTGCCGGCCGCCGCGACGGCTGCCGCGGTCACTCTGTCGTCGAGATCGAATGGAATCATTGCCGTATCCGGATGGCGCCCGGGACGCCCGTAGGGACTCGCCCGTATCCCCCGAGCATACGGTCGCGTGCCCGTACCGCTGAATCGAACGGACGACCTAGCGTGAACGCAGTTCAGCAGGACGGGCGCGGCGCCGATGGGCGATGGGCGCGAGCCTGCGGTAGGCAGGACCCGGACTTGCCGGTACAGTGATTTTCCCGGGAAGCGACCAATGGTGAATCGTGGCCATCGCCCTTGAATACCTCGATCTGGTGGTGCCGATTGCGCGGATCCGCGAGTCCTACCCCGGCGGCTGGGAGCAGTGCCGGCGCGATTACGCGGCGCGGCTCGGGCAGCGCGTGTGGCATGACCAGCACCTGCTGCGCGACGGCGCCATGAGCCTCGAGGAAGTCCAGGTGCTGGTCGAGGGCTGGTCGGTGCTCGGTTTCCAGGTCACCGGCACGCGCAACGGCGGCGAGTACTGGAAGGACGTTTGCGTGCTCGACTGGCGCAAGGGCGGGGCGACGCTGCCCTGCGACTGGCTGCGCTTCGATCGCACCAGCCGCACGGCGCACCTGGCCGGTGCCGATGCCGGTCCGCTGGCATGGCGGGGCCGGCCGAGTCCGGTCGTGCTGCGCTAATTTTTATTTGCGAGGACCCTTTGCGCAGGATCGCCGCCCCCATCGCCATCGCCGTGCTCGCGGCTGCCGCGGCCATGCCCGCCCGCGCCGACAGCTGCCAGGAAATGATTCCCCAGTCGCTGGCCTATGCGCTGGCGCGCAACTTCCCGGGCTATCGCACGCCGCTGGTCAGCGACAACGCGCCCGAGGACATCCACAGGAACCAGGACCAGGGCGGCTCGTCCTGCCTGGGCGCCGATACCGGCGATTTCATCGGCGACGGCCGCAAAGACTACGTCATCGGCCTGACCGCGCGCGCCGGCGGCGGCGGCCTGGCGGTGATCGCCCAGCCGCGCAAGGGCGGCTGGAGCCTGCGGCGGATCCGCAGCGGCATCGAGGCCAAGCGTTTCTTGCAGGTCGTCAGGACGGTCCCCCCGGGGCACTACGAGCGACCGCGCGAACTGACGACGCCGCTGGAGGCCGGCGAAAGCCGCAGCGTCGACTGCCGGCACGCCGGCGTACTGGCCGGTGCGGTCGATGCCACCAGCTTCGTCCACTGCTACGTGGACGGCAACTGGCTGCAGGTGCGCGTCTCGCCCTAGCGTGCGGCGCCGGCGCAGGGCCGGGTGCGGCGCCGGGATATGTTAAAACCCCGGCAGTACCCGCGCATGAAGATTGCTCTCCTCCTGTTCGCCAGCGTGGCGGCGGCCATCGCCGCCGTGTTCGGCCTTGCCTACTGGCGCCAGGAGATCCTGCTGTTCGCCCCGCAAAAGCTGCCGGCGGACTTTGCGCTGCGCCAGCCCGACGTGTTCGAGGAAACCGTTGCGGTCGACGGCGCGCAGCTCAACGCGCTGCACCTGCGGCTGCCCGATCCGATCGGCGTGGTGTTCAGCCTGCATGGCAATGCCGGCAGCCTGGCCAGCTGGTTCGTCGACCCCGACGTCTATCGGCGCGCCAACTTCGACCTATTCATGATCGACTATCGCGGCTACGGCAAGAGCACGGGCCGCATCGGCAGCGAGGCCCAGCTGCGGCGCGACGTGGATGCCGCGTGGCAGCAGGTCGCGCCGCGCTATCGCGGGCGGCGCGTCGTCGTCTTCGGCCGCTCGCTCGGTACCGCGCTGGCAGCCGGGCTGGCGGCACGGATCAAGCCGGACCTGACCATCCTGGCCTCGCCGTACTGGAGCATGCGCGACCTGGCCCAGTTGCATTATCCGTTCCTGCCCCCGGGCCTGCTGCGCTATCCGCTGGAAACCTGGCGGGACCTGGCGCAGGTCGATGGCCCGGTGCTGCTGCTGCACGGCGATCGCGACGCCCTGATCCCCGACGCGCACAGCCGGCGTCTGGCGGCGGTGGCGCACGACGCGCGCGTGCAGATCATCGCCGGCGCGGCGCACGGCGACCTGCAGGACTTTCCCGCGTACCGGCAGGCCATTGCCGATGCGCTGGCGGCCGTGCCACGGTGAGCGCCGCGGGCGGCGCTGCCCGGCGCCAGCGCCTGGCCATTGCACTGTTGTGGCTGACCCCGGCGCTGTGGTCGTCCAATTACCTGATTGCGCGCGCCGCGCGCGGCGTCATCGCCCCGCACGTGCTGGCGCTGGGCCGCTGGGCCGTGGCGCTTGCCCTGCTGCTGCCATGGGCCGCACCGGAACTGGCGCGCAGCTATCGGCACTGGCGTGGCGAATGGCCGCAGATGCTGGCGCTGGGCGCGCTCGGCATGTGGATCTGCGGGGCGTTCGTCTACCTGGGAGGCGAATCGACCAGCGCCACCAATATCAGCCTCATCTATGCCGCCTCGCCGGTGGGCATCGCGCTGGCCGGCCGCTGGCTGCTGCACGAGGCCGCCACGCCCGCACAGCGGGCTGCCATGGTGGTGGCGTTGCTGGGCGTGCTCACGGTCATTGCGCACGGGCGCGTGCAGAACCTGGTCGCCGTGCGCTTCACCGCCGGCGACCTGTGGATCGCCGCGGCCGCGGCCTCGTGGGTGGCCTACTCGGTGCTGCAGCAGCACTGGCCCACGGTGCTGGCGCCGCGCCAGCGCCTGGCGTGCATCACGGCCGGCGGCGTGCTGGTGCTGCTGCCGTTCACCGTGCTCGAGCATGTGCTGGTGCCGGCGCCGCCGCTGGGCGCGCGGGGTATAGCGCTGATCGTGCTGGCCGGCGTCGTGCCGGGTTTCCTGTGCTACCAGGCCTACGCCTACATGCTGCGCGAACTCGGCGCCACGCGCACGTCGCTGGTGATGTACCTGGCGCCGGTGTATGCGGCCTTCGAGGCCTGGTGGCTGCTCGACGAGGTGCCCCAGTGGTACCACGTGCTGGGGGCCGTGCTGGTGCTGCCCAGCATCTACCTTGCCACGCGTCCGGGGCCCATGACGCCCTCTCCCTCCGGAAGAGGGCGGGGGTGAGGGTCGGCGCTTTGGCCACGTTTGCCTCACCGCCGCACCCTCTGCCGCTGGCCCGGGAGAGGGGAGCGTCACGGCGGCGGGATCTTCAGTCCGCGCTGCACGGCCGGCCGCGCCAGGAAGGACTCGAGTGCGCGCGTCACCTGGGGAAAATCGCCGATGCCGACGAGCTCGCCGGCGCCGTAGTAGCCGATCAGGTTGTTGACCCACGGAAAGGTGGCGATGTCGGCGATGGTGTACTGGCGGCCCATGATCCATTGGCGCCCGGTCAGCTGCCCATCGAGCACCGCCAGCAGGCGGCGCGACTCCGCGGCGTAGCGGTCGCGCGGACGCTTGTCCTCGTAGTGGCGGCCGTCGAACTTGTGGAAGAAGCCCAGCTGGCCGAACATCGGGCCGATGCCGCCCATCTGGAACATCAGCCACTGGACGGTCTGGTAGCGCGCGGCCACGTCCTCGGGCAGCAGCTGCCCGGTCTTGCCCGCCAGGTACAGCAGGATGGCGCCGGACTCGAACAGCGCCAGCGGCTTGCCCCCGGGACCGTCGGGATCGAGGATTGCCGGAATCTTGTTGTTGGGGTTGAGCGACAGGAACTCGGGCGCGTGCTGCTCGTTGGCATCGAAGCGCACCGGGTGTACTTCGTAGGGCAGTCCCGTTTCCTCGAGCGCGATCGATATCTTGACGCCGTTGGGGGTGGGCAGCGAATACAGCTGCAGGCGCTCGGGGTGGCGCGCGGGCCATTTGCGGTTTATGGGATAGGCGGAAAGATCGGCCATCGGGAAGTCCTGGGAAGTAGGGCGGTGCGAAAAAGCATACACAGGGGGGAAGCCCGGCCGCGGCGGCCGGCGGCGGTCGCCGGTGCGCTAGGCAAACAGGCCGTGCAGAAACCAGTCATGCGGTGCCGCCAGCTCGCGGTAGATCCACAGCGTCTGGCCGCGGCGGTTGCGTGCCACGAAGTAGTCGCGGTGCACGGCGGCGTTGCGGGCCTGGCCCAGGTCCCACCAGCCGGCCTGGATGCGCTCGGGTCCGGCCAGCAGGGCCAGCGGCCCGCCGCAGGCGGGCAGCCCATCGGGCGCTGCCGGCGCGGTCAGGCGCCGGGGCAGGGGCAGGATCAGCGTGGGCCGCTGGGCGGGCGTCGGCGGCAGGGGTGCGGCACGCACCGGGTCGGGCGACAGCGGCAGCACGCGATAGGCGCGCTCGGGGCGGTGATCGCCTACCGCCTGCAACTGGAACACGCCCTCGGACCCGAGCCGGGCGTGCAGCAGCTCGGCCAGTTGCCGTGTTTCGCTGTCCGGTCCGGCCGCCGGCGCCGTGGGCGGCAGGAAGCTGGCGGTGACCGGCGTGAACCCGGCCATGCGCTCGAGCTGCAGCTCGAGCACGATGGCCGGCTCCGGCAGCGTGGTCCGCGCCAGGCGTTCGCCGAACAACGCCAGCAGGCGCTGCGGGTCGCGCTCCGGTGCGGCCAGCGCGAGCGCCACCGGCGTGGGGGCGCGGCAGCAGTCGCGGCGCGGATTGTGCAAGGCGCGCAGCACCAGCGCGGTGGCGCCGGCGTTGTGGCCGCGCAGGAAACCCTCGAGCAGGCGCAGCAGCACCTGCAGCGGCGGCAGCAGCGCTGCCACGTTCGCCAGGTCGGCCGGCAGTTCGATGCGTGCGCGGAACTGCTCCGGCGGATGAAACGGCGCTTGCGGGTCGGGAATCCGGCCCAGCAGACGGTCGAGCTCGACCAGCCTGGCGGCGCCGAAGCGGCGGGCGAAGGCGGCGCGCGGCAGCGCCAGTACCTGGCCGATGGTGTCGATGCCCAGGGCCTGCAGTTGCGCGAGCGCCGGCGCGGTCCAGCCGAGCAGGCCCAGCGGCAGCGGTGCGAGCGCGCCGGGCAGCTGCGCTGCCTGCTCGGCATCGGCCACCGCGCATCCGGCGGCCCGCGCTGCGGCCAGCACCCGGGCCGCCCCCGGGCTGGCCGCACCGGCATCGACCGCCTGGTAGCCCAGGCCGCGCAGGTCCTCGACGATGCGCCGGCGCAGCGCGGCGCGGCCGCCGAACAGGCGTTCGCTGGCGCCGGTCTCGATGAGCAGGCCGCTGTCCTCGGGCCGTGTGTAGGGCACGATGACGGCGCTGAACTGGTAGGCCCAGGCGGCGAGCTCCAGCAGCGCGGCCTGCGCGCGCTGCGCGTCGGCCTCGACGGCGATGAGCCCGTGCGCGAGGGCCTGCGCCGCGGCCAGCTTCATGCCGGGGGCGATGCCGGCGGCGCGCGCGCTGTCACTGCAGAAGGCCACCCGGGCCCGCTGCGCCGGTCCGTCGACGACCGCCAGCCGCAGCGTGCGCGCCAGCGCCGGGTCGAAGCGCCGCTGCGCCAGCTGCAGGGGCAGGGCCGGCAGGGTCAGGGCGAGCCAGAGAGACATGGTTTTATACTGTAGATGTTTACAGTATTATGGCGCAAAGCTACTGCCGAGCCCCCCGGAGCCGTCATGCACCCGAGCCGCCGTTCCCCGCCCCCGACAACACCGCGGCCACGCCGCCGGTGCGCCTGATGCCGCGCCCGCTGGCCGTGCTGGTGCATGGCATGGGACGCACGCCGGCCTCGATGGCGCTGCTGGCGCTGCGGCTGCGCCGCGCCGGCTTCGACACCGCGCTGTTCGGCTACTCGGTCACCTTCGAAAAGTTCATGCCGTGCCGCGACCGGCTGCGCCGCTTCATCGCCGCGCGCGCCGCGGCCCGGCCCTATGTGCTCATCGGCCATTCGCTGGGCACGGTACTGCTGCGCAGCGTGCTGCCGTACCTGCCGCAGGCGCCGGCCGCGCTTTTTCTCATCGGCCCGCCCACGCGTGCCTGCCTGCTGGCGCGCCGCCTGCAAAATTATCTGCCCTACCGGCTGTTCACCGGCGAAATGGGGCAACTGCTGGCAACGGCCAGCTTCCTCGACAGCGTGCCGGTGCCCCAGTGTCCGGCGTGGATCTACGCGGGGGTGGCCGGTCCGCGCTGGTCCTGGTATCCGCTGGGTGATGAACCCAACGACGGCATCCTCAAGGTTTCCGAGGTGGAACTGCCCGGTGTCACCCTGATCCCGATCGCCGGGCGGCATACGCTGCTGATGAACGTGCGCGCGCTGGTGCGCGATCTCATCGACCGGGCGCGCGGCGCCGTGGCCGGCGCCGCGGCGCACCTGCCGGCCTGACATCCGGGCAGGGTTGCCGCAACCATCGTCAAGGAGCGTCACATGCACAGGAGCAGGCTTGCCGGTTTCATCATCGACTGCCAGTCGGCCGACCTGGGCGCCGCGGCGCATTTCTGGGGCGCGGCGCTGGGGATGGCCGAGAAGGCGTTTGCCGGCGACGAGGGCCGGACCTACCGCGGCCTGGTCGATCCGGGCGGCACGCTCAACATCGAGGTACAGACGGTCGACCATGCCAGCCGCGTGCACCTGGACATCGAGACCGACGACATCGAGGCCGAGGTGGCGCGCCTGGAGGCCCTGGGGGCGCGGCGCGTCGCGCAGGTCAAGCACTGGTGGGTGATGGAAGCGCCCACCGGCCACCGCTTCTGCGTGGTGTCGTCCAGGGGTTCGCCTCACTTCGCGGCCACCGCGCACCCGTGGCCGTGAGCGCCGGCGCATCGTCGACGCACCCGGGAGAAGGAGCCATTCGTGGCAGAACCCCGCCGCTGCGCCTGGGCGCAGGAAGACGCGCTGATGCGCGCGTATCACGACGACGAATGGGGCGTGCCGCAGCGCGACGCGCGGGCCCTGTGGGAGATGCTGATGCTCGAAGGCTTCCAGGCCGGGCTGGCGTGGATCACCGTGCTGCGCAAGCGCGCGGCCTTGCGCAAGGCCTTCGCCGGCTTCGAGCCGCGCAAGGTTGCCCGCTTCGGCGAGGCCGACATCGCGCGGCTGATGGCCGACGCCGGCATCATCCGCGCCCGCGCGAAGATCGAGGCGACTATCCGCGGCGCGCAGATCTATTGCGCGATGCAGGCCGCCGGCGAGAGCTTCAGCGACTTCTGCTGGGGTTTCACCGGCGGCCAGGTCATCCGGGGCGACGGCCATGGCCGCGTCGCGACCTCGGCGCTGTCGGAACAGATCTCCCGCGAGCTCAAGCGCCGCGGCGTCAAGTTCGTGGGGCCGACCATCGTCTACGCGTGGATGCAGGCCGTCGGTATCGTCGATGACCATGCGGCCGGGTGCTTCCGGCGCGCGCGGGCCCGGTGAGGCGCCGGGCCGCACCTGCGCCGCACCCGTGGCAATAAGCGTGTGTCAGGGCCAGGCACCCATGCGGCGCAGGAGATGTCGAGGACGGTAAGGTCGCGGTAGCCGCGCGCGAGCAGATCGTCGATCAGGGTCGATTCGCCGCCGCCTGTGCACCGGTGCAACCGCGTCGCGTGACGGCGTCCGCTATCGGGCGATCGTTGTCAATGCGTGGCGTCCCGGACATGCTGGCGCCCGAGCGCGACCCCCTGGAAGAACGCGTTGGCCGACAGCCGCGACTGCTGCAGCGGCAACTTGCCCAGGGTCAGGTAGAGCGCGACGACGCCCAGCGGCTTGTCCCGGGCGACGTAGCAGACGCGCCCGGCCGTGACATAGGGCAACCCGTGCCGGGTGTCGTCGAGCTCGAAGCGGGCGCACGGCGTGGGCCCGCCCTCGTCGAGCTGCACGCGGGCCTCGCGGCCATTGCCGTTGGCCTGGGCCATCTTTCCCGCGAGGGTCTTGATGGTGGCCAGGAAGGCGTCGGCAGTGGTGTAGACCGGCAGGCCGGCTTCCTGGACGATGGCGTGCATTTCGGTCGCCCGGTCGTCGCTCGCGTAGTCGAAGGCGACGTTGCGCAGATTGCACTTGGCCAGTGTCCAGTGCGCGACGGGGTCCGGTACGTTGACGTGGAAGTTCAGCGCGCCATAGGTGACGCCGGCGCTGACCGGCGGCGCGGGGCTGTCGTGTCCCGCGAGGTAGGCGCGGACGCTGGTCGACAGCAGGTCGGCGATGGGTACCGAGTCGAATATCTGGGTCTTGCCCTGTGCCTGGGCGACCTTGTAGAAGACCGCGGCAGCGTCGAAGCCCAGCGCATAGGACACCTCGCTTTCGACATTGACGAACTTGATCGGCGCGTTGTCGGTGCCGTCGAGCTCCTGGAAGGTGCGGGCCGGGTCGATCTTGTCGGCCGGCCGTCCGGTGGCCGCTTCGATCTGCGCCAGCACGGTTTGCTGCACCTGGGCCTCGGTCAGGTGCGGCGGCCGCAGGTACGGGCATTCGGTTGCGGCGGCGGCGGGCTGGTACGCCAGCCCCAGGGCGGCAAACAGCAGCGGCAGCGCGGCGCCGGCAGCGCGCGCGGCGGTGTTCAGGCAGTGCAGTTCAGGTGGGTGGTTCAATGCGTCCGTCCGGAAAAAATGCGGCAACCTGCACGTGCAGGTTCCGTCAGGGTAATGGTCACGGCCGCGGCGTGGTGCGAGAGGGGTAACGGGGCGGGTGCGGCGGCGCCATGTTGCCAAAGAGTGCCCGGCGCCGCAATGCGGCGGCGCGGCCGCGCACGGGCGCTGCGGGCCCGGTCGATACGGCTCAGGCGGTGGCGGTATGGCCGGGAAGGGCGGCCAGCGGCCAGGCGCTGCGCGGGGCCAGCGCCTGCACCCGCTGCAGCAGCGAGGCCGCAGTGCCGGCCGGTGCCGCGGCGGGTGCCGCTGCGGCCGTGGCCGGTTCGGTGGGCGTGCGGTTCCAGCGCGCCGGGTGGATCTGCAGCCGCACCGGTTCGAGCAGCGGGCGGCCGCGGCGCTTGAGCACCTGCACCCGCAATTGCTGGCCATCGTGCTGCAGTTGCAGGCGCAGGCTGGCGGGCGAGGGCGAGCGGGCGTGGTGCGCCGACCGCAGGATGAACACCAGCGACTGGTGGCGCTGCGCCAGCAGGTGCAGCCGCCGCAGCGCGCGGAAATCGGCATCGGCGCTGTTGTTCTCGGGCATCCAGCCCAGCAGGGCGCCCAGGTGGGCGGTGCGCAGCGATTGCTCCAGTGCCCAGCCGCTCTCGCGTGCGGTCAGCGGTTTGACGAAGATGTGCCGGGCCAGGTCGAGGCCGGCTTCGCTGAGCGCCGGCGCGTAGGGCAGGGCCTGCCTGCCCGCTCCGGCCGGATCGGTGCCGGCCGGGGCCTGGCAGGGCAGCACCCAGACACAGCTGCGGCCGGCGCGCGTCACGGCGGCCAGCGCCGGCAGCAGCAGGCCCAGCTCGCCGATACCCGGCTGTTCGAGCAGGATTTCGATCAGTTGCCCGTGCGGCCACCCCTGGCCGGGAATCTCCTGGTCGAGCAGGGCGAAGCCGGTGGTGGTGCCGCTGGCAGGCGCCTCGGCCTGGATCCATTCGTCGCCGCGCCAGACCTGGGAGAAATGGGCAGCACTGGCGGCCCGCAACTGGGGCACCAGGGTGGTGGCGGCGCGCAGGGAAGCGGTATCCATGACCGTATGCCTTTCAAAACGGGGGCGGCCAACCGGCCGGCGTGGTGGTTGGCCGGCAGGCGCCGGCTGCTAGACGGCGGCGCGGATGACGCCGACCGCGATGCCCTCGATGACGAGGGGCTCGCGGCGGGTGTCGACCAGGATGGGGTTGTAGTCGGGGTTCTCGGCGATCAGTTCGACCCGCGTGCCGCGCACCTTGAGCCGCTTGACGGTGACGTCGTCGCCCAGGCGGGCCACGACGATCTGGCCGTTGTTGGCCTGGCTCTGGCGGTGCACCGCCA
>JBBISD010000064.1:0-14327 GCA_037441485.1 Burkholderiales bacterium | reverse complement strand
CCCTGCGACCCGAGCGCCGCGTTGACGACGGCCGCCAGCGAGCCGGCGCCCGCCGGGCCCATCAACGGTCGCGCCGAAATCAGGTTGGTGAAATACAGTGCCGGCAGTGCCTGCTGCTTGGCCGCCTGCACCACCGGCGTCGTGCCGATCGCGAGGTCGGGTTCGAACTCGGCCAGGGCAGCCAGGTCCTGCTCGAGCGAGGCGCGGTACTGCACGCGCACGCCGCGCGCCTCGAGCCATTCGCAGTCGGCCTGCGACCAGGGCGTGCGCGGGCAGGCGGTGCCCACGTAGCGCAGGTCGGCGCCGCTCTCCACCAGCAGGCGCCCCACCAGCAGCTCGGAGCCTTCGTAGCCCGACAGCGTGATGCGGCCGCGGATCGGCGCGCTGGCCAGCGCGTCGCGGATCGACGGCAGGAAGCGGTTCTTGGCCTCGGCCACGCGCGCGGCCGGCACGCCGAAGGCCGCGCCGATGGCGTCGAGCCACGCCGCCGTGCCCTCGACGCCGACCGGCGCGGAGCCGACGATGCGCCGTCCGGCAAGATCGAATTCGCGCAGCACCGCGGTATAGAACGGGTGGATGGCCGCGACCACCTCGCAGTCGAGCGCGCCGTACAGCTCGCGCCATTCGCGCACCGGCACGACCGGGCCGACGTCGATGCCCAGCGGTTGCAGCAATGCGCCGATGCCCACCGGATCGGCCGGAAAGACTTCGCCGACCAGGGCCACAGCGGGCCGCTTCTTGGGTCCGCTGCGCGGCGCCGGCACCGGACCGGCCTCGACCTCGTTGCGCGCGTAGGCGAGCATCGCCCCGGACAGCACGTCCTTGGCTTCGGCATGGGTCGGCACGCCGAAGCCCGGCACGTCGATGCCGACGATGCGCACGCCGTTGATCTGCCGCGGCAGCAGGCGCAGCGGCACGCCCGAGGCCGAGGGAACGCACAGGTTGGTGACGATGATGGCGTCGTACTGCTGCGGGTCGGCGGTCTGGTGCACTGCCTCGCGGATGTCCTCGAACAGCTTGCCGGTGACCAGGGTCTCGGAGTTGAACGGCACGTAGCCGACGCTGCGGCGCGCGCCGTAGAAGTGCGAGGTGAAGGTCAGGCCGTAGACGCAGCAGGCCGAGCCCGACAGGATCGTGGCGGTGCGGCGCATCCGCAGGCCCACGCGCAAAGAGCCGAAGGCCGGGCACATGCTCTGCGGCTGGTCGTGCGGACCGACCGGGTAGTCGGCGGCGTAGCGCTCGAGAATGGCGCCCTGGCCGGCCGCCGTGGCGGCTGCGCGCACCGCGCGCCTGTCGCCGCTGCAATGGGCGGCGGCGGCCGCATCGGCCGGCGCGGCGCTGACCAGCGGGATCACGCGGTGCGCTGCGGCGCCGGACGCGGCGGCATCGCCGGATCCGGCCAGGGGAGGACGTACCTGCACGGCAGGCGCCATCGCGACCTCAGACCGCGTCATAGACCACTTCGAGGGATTTCTTCTCCACGGCGGCGCGCCCGCGCATGTCCTGGTCGCTGGCCGGATCGAGCGTCACGCCCCGGCCCACCGCGTCCCCGGAGAACAGCCCGAGCAGCGCATCCTGCGACAGCGGCCGGGGGCGCAGCGGCGGCGCCTCGGCCACCTGGATGGCCAGCGCCTCGAACAGCGGTGCCCACTGGCCGCCGGGCCGGCCGACGATCTCGTAGCTGGCGCTCTTGCGGCGGATGTCCTCGTCGGCGGGAATCGACGCCAGCACCGGAATGCCGGCAGCCTCGGCGAAGGCGCGCGCCTCACCGGTGCCGTCGTCCTTGTTGATGATCAGGCCGGCAACGCCGACGTTGCCGCCCAGGCGGCGGAAATACTCCACCGCCGAGCAGACATTGTTGGCGACGTACAGCGACTGCAGGTCGTTGCTGCCGACGACCATCACCTTCTGGCACATGTCGCGCGCGATCGGCAGGCCGAAGCCGCCGCACACCACGTCGCCCAGGAAGTCGAGCAGCACGAAGTCGAAGCCCCAGTCGTGGAAGCCCAGCTTCTCGAGCGTCTCGAAGCCGTGGATGATGCCGCGCCCGCCGCAGCCGCGACCTACCTCGGGGCCGCCCAGTTCCATGGCGAACACGCCGTCGCGCTTGAAGCACACGTCCGAGATCGACACCGGCTCGCCGGCGAGCTTCTTGCGCGACGAGGTCTCGAGGATCGTCGGGCAGGCGCGCCCGCCGAACAGCAGCGAGGTGGTGTCGCTCTTGGGATCGCAGCCGATCAGCAGCACGCGCTTGCCCAGCTGGGCCATCATGTACGACAGGTTGGCCAGGGCGAAGCTCTTGCCGATGCCGCCCTTGCCGTAGATGGCGATGATCTGCGTCTGCTTGCTGGCCGCCGACGGCAGGACCGGATCGGGTTCGATGGCCGCCTCGGCGCGCAGCGAGCGCTTGAGCTGATCCAGGGGAAGCGACATTTCGTTCATGCGAGCGACCTCCAATCCAAAACCATCTTCAGGCAGGCCGGGTCGCCGAAGGCTGTCCGGTAGGCCGCGGGCGCCTCGGTGGCGGGGTGGCGATGCGTGATGAGCCCGTCGAGCGACAGCCGGCCGTCGGCGATCAGCGCCATCACGGCCTTCAGGTCGTCGGGCCGCCATTCGGCGGCCACCAGCAGGCGGATCTCGCGCATGAAGGCCGGGGCGAAGGCAAAGTGCAGCGGCTCGCTGTAGAACCCGGCCAGCACGACCTCCCCGCCGGGCGCCAGGCGCGCGATCAGCTGGTCGAGCAGCGAGGGGTCGCCGCTGGCGTCCAGGATGGCGCGATAGTCGCGGCGCGGATCGTCCCGCGCGTCGGTGACGCGATAGCCGGCGGCGCCGCCCGCACGCTGGGGGTTGCTCTCCCAGACGACCACCGGATGGCGGCTGTCCAGCGCTACGGCGATGCGCGCCAGCAGCCGGCCCAGCACGCCGTGGCCGACGATCAACTCGGTGCGCTGCGCTCCCGGCAGCTTCAGGGCGTGGTAGGCGGTCGCCGCCAGCGCCAGCAGCACGCCGCGATCGCCCAGGTCCTCGGGCACCGCGATGGCCCGCACGCCGGGCACGACGAGCCGCGCCGCGGCGCCGCCGAACAGGCCGCGCACCGGACCGTAGCAGCGGGCGCCGCCGACGAACACCCGCTGGCCTACCACGAGTCCGCCGCCCGCATCCGGCCCGACGGCGACGATGCGCCCCACGGCCTCGTAGCCGGGCACCAGCGGATAACCCATGCCGGGAAACGGCGGCATGCGGCCTTCGTACAGAAGCCGCTCGGTGCCGGTGCTGATGGCGCTCCATTCGGTGGCGATGACCACGTCGGCCGGACCCGGCTCGTCGATCTCCAGCGTCGCCAGCGACAGGTGCTCGGGTCGCTCGAGCACCACCGCCAGCGCCTTCTTCCTGACCGGCGTGGCCGGGGCGACCGGTGCTTCTGCCAATGAAGTGGAAACCATGAGTGTCAATCTACTCGTACTTGATACGTTGTCAAGTTTAATTAACACACGGCCGCGCCGTGATCACGCTGGCGAGCAAGGGGTTGTGCGTGCGATGCCGCCGCACGGCGGTGAATCCCGTAGCGCGCAATAGTCCGGCAAGCTCGGCGACGCTGCGCGCGCGGCCGCTGCCCATCGCCAGCAGGTAGATGCCGAAGTAGCCGTCGGCCATGGGGCCGGCGCCCGGCGCGCCGGCCATCGGCTCGGCGATCAGCAGCACACCGTCGGCCGCGATCGCGCGGCGCACTGCCGCCAGCAGTACGCGCACCTTGTCGTCGTCGTGGTCGTGCACGACGCGCACCAAGGTCACCAGGTCGGCGCCCGCCGGCAGCGCGTCGCGGAAGAAGTCGCCGGTCGCCACGGTGGCGCGGGCCGCCAGGCCGGCGGCCAGGAAGCGGCCACGCGCCTGGCCGGCCACCTCGGGGAGGTCGAAGATCCCGACCTGCAGCCGCGGCGCCTTGCGGGCGGCGCTCAGCGCGAAGCTGCCTTCGCCGCCGCCGACGTCCAGCAGGCGGCGATGGCGCTCGAACGGATAGGCGGCCAGCACCAGGTCGGCGATGAACTGCTGGGAGTCCGACATCAGGCCGCTATAGGCGGCCACGGCGGCGCGCGGCAGCGCCGCCGGCTGCGTGGCACCGGCATAACCCCAGAACGACGCCAGGCTGGCCCGTGGCGTCGCGTCGCGCAGCAATGCCACCGGGTCGGCCAGGTCGGCATACAGCAGGCCGTGGTGGCGGATCATGGCCTCGACCCCCGGGTTGCCCAGCAGCGCGGCACCGAGCACGCCGAGGCCGACGCGACCGGCGCCGCGGCGCTGCACGAGGTCGAGCGCGGCGGCGGCCGCCAGCAGGCGCTCGAGGCGCGGCAGCGGCACGCCGAGTGCGGGCGCGAGTTCCTCCGGCGTCTGCGGCGCCTCGAGCAGGCTGCGCAACAGTCCCAGCTGGACGCAGGCGTACAGCACCTGCGAGTAGACGAAGCCCGCGCACAGGTCGAACAAGGCACGCGAGCGGGCGCGCGCGATCGGCCGGGTCAGCACGAAGGCCGCGGCCAGGCGCTGGAAGCGCGGGTCTGCCAGCAGGCGGTCGCGCCGGCGGCGCAGCGCGTCGATCACGGTGTCGCGGCCGGCGCGCGGTGCCGCCGGCGGCGTGCCATCGGGCACGCACGGTCCCGCGGCCGTGGCGGCCAGGGCCCGTTTCACGCCGCCCGCTCGAGATATTCCTCGGGCACCAGCCGCAGGGCCTCGTCACGGATGAGCTGCTGCAGGCGCAGGCGGCCGGGGCAGGCGGGGATCGAATCGAGCGCCTGGCTGACCAGGGCTTCGAAGATCGCCACGGCCCGCGCCATGCCCAGCGCCACCACCGCGTTGGGCCGACCCAGGGCCGCGTCGCGGCCCACGGGCTTGCCGATCTCGTCCTGGCGGGCCACCACGTCGCGGATGTCGTCGGCGATCTGGTAGGCCTCGCCGAGCTTGGCGCCGAGCGTGCGCCACGCCAGCGGATCGCCGCCGGCTGCAATCGCCCCGGCCATGGTCGCGGACACGAACAGCGAGCCGGTCTTGGCGCGCTGGTAGGCCGACAGCTCGGCGGCCGGTTCGCACTCCCAGGCCTGTCCGGCGATGATGCCGTAGGGCGGCGCCAGCGAATCGGCCAGGCAGCGCAGCAGCGCAATCGTGCGCGATGGATGGCGGCTGGCGCTGCGGGCGATGACGTCAAAACCCATGGCGATCAGCGCGTCGCCGGTAAGCACCGCCTCGCGCTCGCCGAAGGCGCGGTGCAGCGAGGGCTTGTTGCGCCGCAGGGCGGCATCGTCGAAACACGGGAGATCGTCATGCACGAGGGATGCGCAGTGCAGCATCTCAAGTGCAGCGGCCGCCGCGTTGGCCGCCGCCGGGTCGTCGTCGCCCAGCGCCATGGCCACGGTCAGGCACAGCCGCGGGCGAACCCGCGCGCCCGGCGGAAAGATGGCGTAGCGGATCGCCTGGGCCAGGCGGGGCGGTCCGCCGGCGATGCTGTCGCTGGTCGCCACGGCGGCAACCAGTGCGTCCTCAATCCGGGATGCCATGTCCATCGCTCGTCCTCCGCGCGGTTGCCGCGCCTACGTCTGCGGGATCGGTCCTGCTTTACCTTGTGTAATTTTGTCAGTACAACATAAAATGTCAAGCTAAACTGACGAAACTCCGGGACGCTCCTGCGGAATGCCGATCGATGCATCGCCTCGCGATATCTGAAGAGCGGCCTGTCGTCGTCATCGGGGCGGGCGTCGCCGGGCTGGCCGCCGCGCTGGACCTGGCGGCGCGCGGGCTGCCGGTGCAGGTCGTCGAAGCGGCCGACCGCCCGGGTGGCAAGATGCGCCGCGCGATGCTGGGCGCGCAGCCGTTCGACGCCGGCCCGACGGTGCTCACCATGCGCTGGGTATTCGAGGAGCTCTTCAGCGACGCCGGCCTGTCCTTCGCCGATCACGTGGCGACGCGTCCGGCCGAGATCCTGGCGCGGCACGCCTGGAGCGACGGCGCGGTGCTGGACCTGCACGCCGATGCCGCGCACAGCGCCGATGCCATCGCGCGGTTCGCCGGACCGGACGAGGGCCGGCGCTTTGTGCAGTTCTGCGATGCGGCGCGCGCCACCTATCGCGCGCTGGAACGCGACTTCATCCGGGCGCAGCGCCCGTCGATGCCGGGACTTGTGGGGCGCATCGGCGCGCGCCGACCCACGGACCTGTTCGCGATCCGGCCGTTCGAGACGCTGTGGCGCGCGCTCGGGCGCCACTTCACGGATCCGCGCCTGCAGCAGCTCTTCGGCCGCTACGCGACGTATTGCGGCTCGTCGCCGTACGTCGCGCCAGCCACGCTGATGCTGGTGGCGCACGTCGAGCAGGACGGCGTGTGGCTGGTCGAGCCCGGCATGTACGCACTGGCCGAGGCGCTCGAAGGCGCGGCGCGCGAGCGCGGCGCGCGCTTTGCCTACGGCAATGCCGCGCAGCGCATCGACACCGACGCGCATGGCGTGCGCGCCGTGACGCTGGCCGACGGCGCGGTGCTGGCCGCCGGCGCAGTCATCGTCAATGCCGACGCTGCCGCGGTGGCGCTGGGCCGCTTCGGCGCGGCGGCGGCGCGCGCCGCCGCCGGCGCCGGGGGCCTCGCCCGGTCGCTGTCGGCCATCACCTGGCTGCTGGATGCGCCGACGTCGGGCTTTGCGCTGCTACGCCACAATGTCTTCTTCTCCGACGATTACCGGGCCGAGTTCGCGGCGATCTTCGGCGCGGGCAAGCTGCCGGCCGACCCGACCATCTACGTATGCGCCCAGGACCGCGGTGCCGCGCCCGCCGATGCCGCCGTGCGCGGCCGCGAGCGCCTGCTGTGCCTGGTCAACGCGCCCGCCGATGGCGACCGCTACAGCGCCCTGCCCTACGCGCACGCCGAACCGCAGCGCATCTTTGGCCTGCTCGAACGCTTCGGCCTGCACGTCGACCCGACCTCGGCCAGCGTGCACCAGACGACGCCGGCCGGATTCGAGCGCCTGTATCCGGGCAGCGGCGGTGCGCTGTACGGCAGCGCCTCGCACGGCTGGCGCGCGTCCTTCCAGCGCCCCCGCGCCGCCGGCGCGGTCCCGGGCCTGTTCCTGGCGGGCGGCAGCGTGCACCCCGGCCCCGGCGTGCCGATGGCCGCGCTTTCGGGCCGGCTGGCGGCCCAATGCGTGATGGCAGCATGCTGAGGAGACGCCGATGAGCGCCGCACCCGAATTCGACCGTGCGGTGCCGCCCGGCGGCTACGCGTGGTGGTACCTGGACGCGCTCGACGAGGACGGGCGCTGCGGGCTGGCGATCATCGGCTTCATCGGCAGCGTGTTCTCGCCGTATTACGCCTTTGCCCGCCAGCGCGGCCCGGCCGACCCGCTCAACCACTGCGCGCTCAACGTCGGACTCTACCTGCCGCAGGGGAACTGCTGGACGATGACCGAACGCCCGCGCGCCAGCGTCAGCCGCTCGGCAACCGAACTCGTGATCGGCCCAAGCGCCCTGCAATGGGACGGCAGCGGCCTGCGCATCGACATCGACGAGCTGACGGTGCCGCTGCCGCGGCGGATCCGCGGCCGGGTACTGGTACATCCGCGCGTGGCGTTCGACACCGATTTCGCGCTGGACTCGGACGGCGCCCACCGGTGGGGCCCGATGCTGCCCTGCGCGGACGTCGAGGTCGTGCTCGAGAGTCCGGCGCTGCGCTGGCGCGGCACCGGCTACCTCGATGCCAATTTCGGCAATGGGCCGATGGAGCAGGCCTTCTCGTACTGGCAATGGACACGCGCGCACCTGCCCGGGGACGTGACCGCAGTCACCTACGATGCGCAGCCGCTGGCCGGCCCGGCGCGTTCGCTGGCGCTGCACATCGACCGCCGCGGCACCCTGCAATCCGGGCCGCCGCAGCCGCACACGGCACTGCCCCGTACCCGCTGGGGACTGCGGCGCTCGGTGGCCGTCGACCCGGGCAGCACGCCGACGGTCGTCAAGGGCCTCGAGGGCGGGCCGTTCTATGCGCGCTCGCTGCTGGGCCTGCGGCTGCGGGGCGACCCCGTGCTGGCGATGCACGAAACGCTGTCGCTCGATCGCTTCGCCGCGCCGTGGGTGCAGGCGATGCTGCCGTTTCGCATGCCGCGAAACGTCTTCACGGCGCCGCCGCTGCACCGCATCGAACATGACTGACCGGTAGGTACGGACGGGTGCCGGCGGGCCGGTGCGCGCGGCTCAGGCCCGGGCGCGCGGCGCGCCGGCGGCGGCGAAGCCGGCGCCGCACTCGCGGTCGCGGCGTTCCAGGCGCTCGAAGATCTGCAGCACCGAATCGAAGGTCGTCGCCGGCGCCCCTGCCGGCGCCGGCGCCAGTCCGGCCGCATCGAGCAGGAAGTCGATTTCCGGCGGGGCCGGCGTCCAGGTCGACGCCGATGACGACAGGCTGGCCAGTGCCGCCCAGGCCACCAGCTGCGCCTTGCGCGCGGGCGCCACGATGGCGCGCGCCGAAATGGAATCGCCGGCGCGCCGCCGCACGCTGCGGCCGATGTCGGCGTACAGCATCGCGGCCGCGCGTATCCCCGGACGGCAGGCCAGCGGCAGGTGCGCGATGCCCGTGGCCCCGCCCTGGTAGCTGTGCCAGGCGGCATCGAGCACCCGTTGCACGACGGCGCCAAGCGCCGGCGTGAACGCGGGCCGCGCCAGCCAGGCGTCCGGGTCGATGCCGGCCTCGCGCATCCAGCCGCGCGGCAGGTACAGGCGCCCCAGCCGGGCGTCCTCGCCGACGTCGCGGGCGATGTTGGTGAGCTGCATGGCCACGCCCAGCTCGCAGGCCCGCGCCACGATGGCGCGCGTATGCACGCCCATCACGCGCGCCATCATCGCGCCGACGGAACCGGCCACGCGCGCCGCATAGGCCCGCAACTGCGCCAGGTCCTCGTACTGCCGGCCGGCGGCGTCCCACGCGAACCCTTCGAGCAGCGCCCGCGGCCAGGCGCGCGGGATGTGATGGCGCACCACCACCGCCGCGAACGCCCGGTCGGCGGCAAACGGCTGCGGCACGCCGGCGTAGATGCCGTCGAGGCGGTCGTGCAGCTCGGCCAGCGCGCCGCGCGGTCCGCACCCGGGGCCGCCGGCCGCCGCGTGCGCTGCGCCGCTGCCGTCGACCCGGTCATCGGCCAGTCGGCAGAACGCGTACAGCGCGCTGGCCGAACGCGCGACGTCCCGCGGCAGGATGCGCGAGGCGGCCAGGAAGCTGCGCGAGCCGTCGACCAGCAGCCGCTGGCACTCCGCCAGGTCCTGTTCGCTGCGGTCGGATTCAGGCGCGCGGGCGGATAGTCTTTGCATCGGGAACCACCAGGTCGAGTACCCGCGCCGACGACAGCACGCCGGGAACGCCCGGCCCCGGATGTGTTCCGGCACCAACCAGGTAGAGGCCGGCGATGTCTTCGCTGCGGTTATGGGGACGAAACCAGGCGCTCTGCGTCAGCGCCGGCTCCAGGCTGAATCCCGCGCCCTTGAGCGAAAGCAGGTCGTCGCGGAAATCCACCGGCGTGACCACCTCGGAGACCGTGATCTGCTGCGACAGGCCGGGCAGCAGCGTCTGTTCCAGGTAACGCTCGATGCGCTGCCGGTACGGCTCGGCCATCGCCGCCCAGTCGACATTGCCGTCCAGATTGGGCACGGGCGACAGCACGTAGAAGGTCTCGCAGCCGGGCGGCGCGAGCGATGGATCCGTGGCCGTCGGGCGGTGCAGGTACAGGCTGAAGTCATCGGCCAGCACCTTGCGCTCGAAGATGTCCTCGAGCAGTTCGCGATAGCGCGGCCCGACCAGGATCGTGTGGTGCTGCACCTCCGGGTAGCGGCGGCGCGTGCCGAAGTACCAGACGAACAGCCCCATCGAATAGCGCGCCCGCTCGGCGCGCCGCGCGCTCCAGCGGCGCCGCGCCGGCGCGGGCGCCGGCAGCAGGTGGCGGTAGGTCCAGCCGGCGTCGGCGCCGGAGACGACGATATCGGCACGCAGCGCGGCGCCGCTGGCCAGGCGCACGCCGGTGGCGACGCCGCGCTCGACCGTGATGGCCGCGACCTCGGCCCCCAGGCACAGCCGGTTGCCCTGTCCCTCGATGAGCTCAACCAGTCCGCTGACCAGCCGGCCGGTGCCGCCCATGGCGAAATGCACGCCCCAGCGCCGCTCCAGGAAGGCGATCAGGCTGTAGATCGAGGTCACGGTGAACGGATTGCCGCCGACGAACAGCGGATGAAAGCTCAGCAGGAAGCGCAGCCGCGGATGGCGCACGTAGCGGCTCACCAGGCCGTATACCGAGCGGTGGCTGCCCAGCAGCACCATCTGCGGCGCCACGCGCAGCATGTCGGAGAAGCGGCTGAACGGCCGGTGGCCCAGTTGCTCGAAACCCAGCGCGCAGATGCGCTCGGCAAGCCGCATGAAGCGCTCGTAGCCGCCGACGTCGTCGGGCGCCAGGGCCGCCACGCGGGCCCGCATGTCGTCGGGGTCGCCGCTGCAGTCGAACACCTGGCCATCGTCGAAACGCACCCGGTAGAACGGCGCCAGCGGGCGCAGCTCGATGCTGTCGGCAAAGCGGCGCCCGCACAGCGCCCACAGTTCCTCGAACAGGAAGGGTGCGGTGATGATCGTCGGCCCGGCGTCGAACGTATGGCCCTCGCGGTGCAGCACCCGGGCTCGGCCGCCCGGCACCGCCAGGCGCTCGAGCACGGTCACGCGGTAGCCGCGCGCGCCCAGGCGCACGGCGGCGGCCAGGCCGCCGAAGCCGCTGCCAATGACGACCGCGTGCGCCCGCCCATCGTCGACGGGCGGGCGCACGGCAGCGGGCTGGAATTCGGAATCGAACAAACCGGCAGGCCTCAGTGCAGTGCCAGGGGTTCGGGCAGGTAGTCGGCCGGCGCCGCGCGCAGGGCGATCGGGCGGTCGCGCTTGTTGACCGCGGCGATGATGCCGTCGCGGCTCAGGCCCAGCGCCGCATACAGCTGTGCCTGCTCGCCGTGCTCGATGAAGCGGTCGGGCAGGCCCATGTGCAGCATGCGCACGGCCAGGTCGGCCTCGGCGATGACCTCGGCCACGGCGCTGCCGGCGCCGCCGCGCACGGCGTTGTCCTCGATGGTCACCAGCAGTTCGTGGCTGCGCGCCATGTGCAGGATCAGCGTCTCGTCCAGCGGCTTGACGAAGCGCATGTCGACCACCGTCGCATCGAGCCGCTCGGCGGCGGCCAGTGCCTCGTGCAGCAGCGGGCCGAAGGCCAGGATGGCGACGCCCCGTCCCTCGCGGCGCATCTGCGCCTTGCCCACGCGCAGCGTGTGCATCGGCTTCTCCACGGTAGCGCCCGCGCCGGCGCCGCGCGGATACCGCACCGCCGCCGGCGCGTTGAGCATGATGCCGGTGTACAGCATGCGGCGGCACTCGTTCTCGTCGGACGGCACCATGACCGTGATGTTGGGCACGCAGCGCAGGTAGCTCAGGTCGAAGGCGCCGTGGTGCGTGGGTCCGTCGGCCCCCGCCAGGCCGCCGCGATCGATGGCCAGCAGCACCGGCAGGTTCTGCAGCTGGATGTCGTGGATCAGCTGGTCGTACGCGCGCTGCAGGAACGTCGAATAGACCGCCACGACCGGCTTGCGGCCCTCGCAGGCCAGTCCGGCGGCGAAGGTGAGCGCGTGCTGCTCGGCGATGCCGACGTCGTAGTAGCGCCCCGGATGGCGCTGGGCGAACTCGACCAGGCCCGAGCCCTCGCGCATCGCCGGCGTGATCGCCACGACGCGTTCGTCGCAGGCGGCGACGTCGCACAGCCACTCGCCGAAAACCTGGGTGAACGTGGTGTGCCGGGCCGGCGCGGCGACGATGCCCTGCGCAGGATCGAACCGGCCGACGCCGTGGTACTGCACCGGATCGTTCTCCGCGCGGGCGTAGCCGCGTCCCTTGACCGTGCGCACGTGCAGCAGCTGCGGCCCCGGGCGCTCGCCCGCGACGCGCAGGGCGGCCAGCAGGGCGTCGAAGTCGTGGCCGTCGACCGGGCCGCTGTAGTGGAATCCCAGGTGCCTGAACAGGGTTGGCGGCGCCGCCCTGGCGGCGCGGCGCGACTCCACCAGGCGCCGCAGCGGCGGCACGCGCGCCAGCGAACGTTCCACCGCCTGCCCCATCGTGCGGCCGAGCGCCTGGCGCAGTCCGCGGCGCGCCGCGCGCGGCGGCCGCGGCGCCCGCAGCCGTCCGAGGTGCCGATGCACGGCACCGACCGCCGGCGAGATCGACATGCCGTTGTCGTTGAGGATTACCAGCAGGTCGACACCGGCGTGGGCGGCGTTGTTCAGCGCTTCGTAGGCCATGCCGGCCGACAGCGCACCGTCGCCGATCACCGCGACTACGTGGCGGCGCTTGCCGGCCTTGCGCGCGCCGACGGCCATGCCCAGCGCGGCGCTGATCGAGGTGCTGGCGTGGGCCGTTCCAAACGTGTCGAACGGCGACTCGTCGCGGCGCGGGAACCCCGACATGCCGCCGAACTGGCGCAGGGTCGCCATGGCCCGGCGCCGCCCGGTCAGGATCTTGTGCGGGTACGCCTGGTGGCCCACGTCCCAGACAATGCGGTCGTGCGGCGTATCGAACACGTAATGCAGCGCGATGCTCAGCTCGACCGTTCCCAGGTTGGAGGCCAGGTGACCGCCGGTGCGGCTCACCGATTCGAGCAGGAAGCCGCGCAGCTGGGCGGCCAGCTCGGGCAGCTGGCCCGGTGCCAGCCGCCGCAGGTCGGCGGGCTCGTCGATCGAGCGCAGCAGCTTGCGGTTCACCGGTCGGGCTCCGCCGCGAGCGGCGCGTCCTGAAGCAGGCCGCGGGCGCGCGCGGCCGCGACGACGATGCGCGCGATGCTTGCCGGAGCCTCTTCGTGCGCCAGGTGTCCGAGCGCCGCCAGGCCGATCTTCATGCTGCCCGGAACGCGTTGCTGGACCCATTCGGCGTCCTGTGGCGCGATGGTCCGGTCGCGGCCGCCAGCGACCAGCGTGAGCCGCGGCCCGAGGCGGTGCAGCTGCGGCAGCAGCGGGCGCAGGTCCCAGCGCGCCAGCATGCGCAGCGTGCCGGCAACATGCCCCGGGACGCGCAGCAGCTGCTCGTAGTAGCCGACCATGCCGGCGTCGATGCGCGATCCGGTGGCATCGAGCAGCCGGCGCACGGCACGGGCGTCGGCGCGCACCAGCGACGCGACCAGCCCGGTTGCCAGCGGATGGATGCCCAGCACCTTCGCCAGCGGCACGAAGGCGGCGGCGGTCCAGCCGTGCAGCGGCCGCAGCGCCCCGTTGATGCTGAGCACGGCCACGCGATCGGCATTGGTGTCCAGCGCCATGCCGGCGGCGATCGCGGCGCCGGCCGAATGGCCGACGATGAGATCGGGCCAGGCGCCGAGGTCGGCCACCAGGCCGTGCACCGCAGCGGCGTAATCGGCGGGGCCGCACCGGCCCGGCGGCAATTCGCCGGTGTGGCCATGACCGGGCAGGTCCGGTGCCAGGATGTCGAAGGTCGCGCCGAGCGACGCCGTCAGCCGGCGCCAGGATCCGCCGGCCGACCCCGTACCATGCAGCAGCAGCAGGCGCGGCGCGGCGCGCATCGCACGACTGCTGCGGTGGAAGTGCCAGCGGATGGTGCCGCTCTGGCAGAAATGTCCGGCGCCCAGGCCCGGACCACTGCCGTCGCCGTCGTCAATGCTGCCGGTCCGGGGAGCGCCGATGGCGGCCGATGCGGTCATGGCCGTGGCGCGTTCGCCCGATATCGGCATCGTCCCGGACGGCACGCGCGGGCCGGTGCGGCCGCCGCGCTGAATCCTCCGAACCACCGCCGCCCGCTCTTCACCGCAGCCTCCCGTGGACGCGCGCCATGCACATGGACCAACGATGAATCATTCACGTCAAATTGTCAATATTTCATTACACTTATCGTGTCATGCTTTAATTACACAAAGCCGCTAAGACGGAGCGGCGAATGCGCCGCCCTCGCGGCGCGCGGCACGAACCGCATCGGCCACGCCGGCGGCGTCCGCCCGCGGCAGCGGCAGGTAGCGGGCGCCGAGCTCCTGCGCCAGCACACGGGCCTCGTCCTGCACCCGCGGGGAGAAGTCGACCAGCAGTGCCCGCAGGCCGCTCAAGCGCAGGCGCCGGCCCATGGCCAGCGCATCGCTGCCGGCCCGCTCGCGGCCGCCGGCGCCATCGAGCGCGACGTTGGCCTTGCCGTCGGTCAGCAGCACCAGCAGGGGCAGGTCGCCGCGGCGGCGCACCGCATCGGCCACCGTGGCCGCCAGCTGCAGGCCGGCGGCGATCGGCGTGCCGCCGCCGCCGGGC
>JBBISD010000063.1:0-14329 GCA_037441485.1 Burkholderiales bacterium | reverse complement strand
ACCGGTTGCTGACGAGGAAGACGGCGACGGCGACGCGCCATTCGAGGGTGCGGAGCACGCGGGCAGCCCGGCGCCGGCGGCCGACAGGCCGGTCGCGACGATCGCCCCGCTGCCGCCGGCGGCATGGGAGAACGACGACAGCGTGCTGTCCGGCGCCGCCACGGCGCCAGCCGAGCACCTGGCCGCGGCCGCGCCGTCCCCGGCAGCCGCGGCACCCGCGGCGCCAGCGACAGCGGTGATGCCAGTGGCGCCGGCAATGCCGATGGCTGCCGCCGCGCCGGTGCGCGAAGCACCGCGCGCCGTCAATCCCGATCACGCCGCCTACGCGGCGGAAGTTGCTCCGGCACCGATGGACCTCGCGGAACTGGCGCCGGTACTCGATGCCGCCGGCATCGAACTGGCGCAGACCGACCCCGAGAAGCTCGCTGCCGTGCAGGCGCGCATTGCCGCCGAGGCCAGCGCGCGCCGCCTGGGACGCGAGCGCCCCAAGGCGCCGCCGGTCGAGGAAGCGCCGCTGGTGCAGGTGCAGACGCGCAATCCGTAGGCGCATCGCGCCGTCCGTCGTTCGGCCGCCCTCCAGTCCCTGAGCGTGCGAGCCACCGCTGCCGTGCGCACGGCAGCCGTGGCTCGCACGCTCAGGCGGGCAGATCGAACACCAGCACCTCGGCGTCCGTCGCGCCCGAGATCGTCAATTCCGCCGCGTCGGTTGCCATCAACGCATCGCCCGCATCGAGCGCGTGGCCGTTTATCGTGGCCGTGCCGCGCGCCAGATGCGCATACAGGCGCCGCCGCGGGTCCCAGGCCTGGCGCAATTGCTCGGCACCATCGAACAGGCCAGCGTAGAGGCGCGCATCCTGCTGCAGGCCCACCGAACCGTCGGCGCCGTCGGGCGAGGCGATAAGGCGCAGGCGCCCGCGCTTTTGCGCCGCGGCAAAATACTTTTGCTCGTAGCCGGGCGCCGAACCCAGGGCCGCCGCCTGCGGCACGATCCAGATCTGCAGGAAGTGCACGTCCTGCGTCGCCGAGGCATTGAACTCGCTGTGGGTGACGCCGCGTCCGGCGCTCATGCGCTGCACGTCGCCGGGACGGATCGTCGAACCCGTGCCCATCGAGTCCTTGTGGGCGAGCGCACCCTCGAGCACGTAGCTGAGGATCTCCATGTCCCGGTGGCCATGGGTGCCGAAGCCGGTGCCGGGCTTGACGCGGTCCTCGTTGATGACGCGCAGCGGCCCGAAGGAGACGTGCTCCGGGTCGTAATAGTCGGCGAAGGAAAACGAATGGAAGGAACGCAGCCAGCCGTGGTCGGCGTGGCCTCGTGCAGCGCTGCGGCGGATCTGGATCATGTCGGAGGCTCCGTTTACGTTGCGCGGGGCCGCAACCGCCGGGCTGCGTCCGTCTGCCCGACCGCGCCGTCCTGACGCCGCGGACTATTCCTGATCTGGGGACTCGAACCCGTAAAGCAAGTAGGTGGGCACGGGCGCGCCGGCGTCATACCGGCCTGCCGGACCCAGGGCCAGCAGGGCATCGGCCGCGCTGACCGAGCGGATCATCGCCGAGCCCTGGTCGGCCAGCGGCTCGACCGTGCAGCCGCCGGCACCATCGCGCAGCAGCCGCGCCCGGCGGTAGTCGATGCGTCCGGCGCGCGTCTGCACCGCGCACGCCAGCGGCAGCAGCACCGGCTGCGGCGGCCGCACCGCGGCGCCGCCCAGGCGCGCCAGCAGCGGCAGCGCCAGCAGGTGTGCCAGCACGTAGGCCGCGACGGCGTTGCCGGGCAGTCCCAGCACCAGCAGGCGCCGCGCCCCGCGCCGCAGCCATGCCACCGCGATGCCGCGGCCCGGCCGCAGGTTCAGCGGCAGGAACTCGACCGCGCCCAGCGCGCGCACCACGTCGGCATCGCCCAGCGCCGCGCCTCCGGAAACGAGCACCGCGTCGAGCTCCTCGTCGAAGGCCCGCTCCAGGCGCTGCTCGAGCGCCGCCGGCACGTCCGGACAGATGCCCAGGTCGACGGCCTGCATCGCCAGTGCGAGCGCCGCGCCCTGCAGCATCGGACGGTTGCTGTCGTACGCCGTGCCCGCCGGCAGCGGCGCCGGCGCATCGCGCAGTTCGTCGCCGGTGGACAGGATGCCCACGCGCAACCGGCGATGTACCGGCAGCGTGCTGCAGCCCAGCGCCGCCGCCAGCGCCACGTCGCTGTTGCGCAGCCGCCGGCCCGCCGCCAGCACGGTCTGGCCGCGCGCGACGTGCTCGCCGCGGCAGCGCACGTTGGCACCGGCAGCAACCGGACCGGGCAGCAGCACATGGAGCGGATCGACGGATTCGGCCACTTCCATCACGACGACGGCATCGGCGCCGTCCGGCAGCGGCGCGCCCGTCATGATGCGCGCGCACTGCCCCGGCGCGAGCGCACCCGCCAGCGGATGGCCGGCCAGGATGCGGCCGCCCAACGGCAGCACCCGGGAACCCCGGCCCAGGTCGGCGGCCCGCAGGGCGTAGCCGTCCATCGCGGAGATGTCCTGCGCCGGCAGGTCCAGCGCCGACACCAGCGGCCGCGCCAGAACACGTCCGCGGCCATCGGCCAACGCCACCTCCTCGACCGCGGTTACCGGGGTCAGTTGCGCGCACAGTGCCGCGAACGCCTCGTCCAGGGTCCGTTCGCCCGCATTCGATGGCAGCGTCATGGCGTGGCCGGCGCCGTGTTGATATTGCAGAATGCCGGCGCGTCGGCAAACGGCACTTCGACTGCGCCGAGCTGCTGCAGAAAATCGTCGGGCCGGCGCTCGCCGGCATCGAGTGCCGCGGCCAGCGCGCCAGCCGCGGCCACCGGCAATACGCAGATCACCGGCTGGCGGCGCCCCTGCACGCAGGCCAGCGCCGGCCGGCCGGCGCCCGCCGCCAGCAATGTCCGCACGAGGTCGGCGGGCAGCAGCGGAGCGTCGCACGGAACGATCGCCGCCCAGGCGCGCGGACACTGGCGCAAGCCGGCCAGCATGCCCGCCAGCGGCCCGCTGTATTCCCCGTAGGACGCCACCGGGTCGGCGACGACCGCATGGCCCAGCGCACGATAGCGATCGAGGTGACGGTTGGCCACGATGGTCAGGCCGTCGACCTGCGGCGCAAGGCGCCCGATGGCGTGCTCGATCAGCGGTCTGCCCTGCCAGGGTACCCAGCCCTTGTCCGCGCCGCCCATCCGCTGGCCGCGCCCGCCCGCGAGGATCACACCGCCGACGTCCACGGCGCGCACGACGCTAGCCGCCAATATAGGACATTTCGATGCGGGCACCGTCAGCCGCTGGCGTGTGCGCGCTGCGCACTTCCGAGTAACGGTCGTCGCGCGCGCCCCAGATGGCGCCGATGGCCGCGCCGATCTGCCGATCGTCGGCACCGGCCCGCAGCAGCGCACGCAGGTCATGGCCCTGGTGGCCGAACAGGCACAGGTACAGCGATCCCTCCGTGGACAGGCGCGCGCGCGTGCAGTCGCCGCAGAAGGCGCGGCTGATGCTCGATATGGTGCCGATCTCGCCGCTGCCATCGCGATAGCGCCAGCGCTGGGCGACGGCGCCCGGCGCGCTGGCGTCGACGGCCTCGAGCGGCTGCCACGCGTCGATGCGTTCGAGGATCTCCTGGCTGAACACCACGTCGTCGAGGCGCCAGCCGTTGGAATTGCCCACGTCCATGAACTCGATGAAGCGCACGATGTGTCCCAGGTCGCGAAAGCGCCGCGCCATCGGCAGCACCTGGTCATCGTTGAGGCCCCGCTTGACCACCATGTTGATCTTGACCGGGCCGAAACCGGCCTCCGCGGCGGCGGCAATACCGTCGAGCACGCTGGCCACCGGAAAATCGACGTCATTCATGCGCCGGAACACGGCGTCGTCCAGCGCGTCCAGCGACACCGTCAAGCGGCGCAATCCCGCCCCGGCCAGCGCGGTGGCCTTGCGGCGCAGCAGCGAGCCGTTGGTGGTGACGGCCAGGTCCAGCGGCACGTCCTGTTCGCGCCCCAGCGCGGCGAGCATGCGCACCAGCGACTCGAGGTCGCGGCGCAGCAGCGGCTCGCCGCCGGTGAGGCGGATCTTGCGCACGCCGCGCTGCACGAAGATGCGTGCCAGGCGGGTAATCTCCTCGAAGCTCAGCAGTTCCCGGTGCGGCACGTAGCGGTGCTCGTCGTCGAACAGCTCCTTGGGCATGCAGTACACGCAACGGAAGTTGCAGCGGTCGGTGACCGAGATGCGCAGGTCGCGCAGCGGCCGCTGGCGGCGGTCGAGCGGCGTGGCCGCCGCCGCATCGAGGTCGGCCGGCACCACGGCGGCCTGGCGCCGCGCGCGCGTATCCAGGATGGGGATGATGCGGTCGGTCATCATGCCACCCAGCGGCGCGCATTGCGGAACATGCGCATCCAGGGGGAATCCTCGCCCAGCCCCGGCGGCTGCCAGGACATCTGCACCGTGCGCCGCACGCGCTCGGGGTGGGGCATCACGATGGTGAAGCGCCCGTCGGCCGTGGTCAGGCCGCAGATGCCGCCGGGCGAGCCGTTGGGATTCTCGGGGTAGCGCTCGGTGGCCACGCCGCTCGCATCGACGTAGCGCAGCGCAATGGCGGCCGCGCCGGGTAACGCCGCCCCGCGGAACACCGCGCGGCCCTCGCCATGGGCATTGGCCACCGGCATGCGGCTGCCAGCCATGCCGGCGAGGAAGATCGACGGCGAGGCCGCAACCTCGACCATCACCAGGCGCGCCTCGAACTGCTCGGAGGCATTGCGTTCGAAGCGCGGCCAGTGCTGCGCGCCGGGAATCATGGTGTGCAGCTGGCTCATCATCTGGCAGCCGTTGCACACGCCCAGCGCGAAGCTGTCGCCGCGCGCGAAGAACGCCGCGAACTGATCCGCCAGCGCGGGGTTGAACTGGATGGTCTTGGCCCAGCCGCCGCCGCCGCCCAGCACGTCGCCGTAGGAGAAGCCGCCCCCGGCCGCCAGCCCCTGGAAGCCGTCCAGCGCGATCCGCCCGTCGATGAGGTCGGTCATGTGCACGTCGACCGCGGTGAATCCGGCGCGGTCGAAGGCCGACGCCATCTCGTACTGGCTGTTGACGCCCTGCTCGCGCAGCACGGCCACGCGCGGGCGCACGCCGGTGGCGATCCAGGGCGCCGCGATGTCTTCGCGCGGATCGAAGGTCAGCGCCAGCGACAGGCGCGGCAGCGGCTCGCCGGCACTGCGGCCGAACTCGGCGTCGGCGCCGGCCGGATTGTCGCGCAGCCGCGCGATCGACCAGGACACCTCGTTCCAGGCGCGCTGCAGCTCGTGCAGCGGCAGCGCGACAAGGGCGCGTGCGTCGTGCACCACCTCGACGGTCAGCGCACCGCCGTCCGCCGGTGCATCGGCGGCGGGCGCGCGCACACCGCCCAGCACATGGCTGAACGCACCCAGGCCGGACTCGCGCAGCAGCGTCATCACCGCGCCGCGGTCGGCGGTGCGGATCTGCACCAGGCAGCCGGGCTCCTCGCTGAACAGCGCGCGCACTGCCATGTCGTGACGGCGCACGGCGCCCTGCTCGGGCCGGATCTTGAAGTCGCCGGTATCGCCACCGTGCGGATCCATCGCCAGCACGTCGATGTTCAGGCTCAGGCCGCAGCGTCCGGCAAAGGCCATCTCGCAGGCGGCCGCCCAGAGGCCGCCATCGGAGCGGTCGTGATAGGCCAGCGCCAGGCCGCGCGTCGCCAGCGTGCGCACGGCGCGCAGCGCCGCCAGCAGCGTCGCGGCATCGTCGACATCGGGGGCGTCGTTGCCGACCTGGCCGCAGACCTGGGCGAGGATCGACCCGCCCAGGCGCTGGCGCCCGCCCGACAGGTCGATGAGCACCAGTTCCGTGGCGCCCTGGTGGGTGCGCAGCTGCGGCGTGAGGCTGCGCCGCACGTCCTCGACGACGCCGGCGGCGCTGACCACCAGCGATACCGGCGCGCTCACCTGCTTGTCGGTCGCGCCCTCGCGCCACGCGGTGCGCATCGACAGCGAATCCTTGCCCACCGGGATGGCCACGCCCAGCGCGATGCACAGGCGGCTGGCTGCCTCGACCGCGCCATACAGCGCCGCGTCCTCGCCGGCGACGCCGCAGGCGGCCATCCAGTTGGCCGACAGCTTCACCTGCGACCAGTCGACGTCGGCGGCCGCCAGGTTGAGCAGCGCCTCGGCGATCGCCAGGCGCGAGGCGCGCGCCGCATCGATCACCGCCACCGGCGCGCGTTCACCCACGGCGAAGGCCTCGCCGGCGTAGCCGTCGTAATCGAGCAGGGTCACCGCGCAGTCGGCAACCGGAACCTGCCAGGGTCCGACCATCTGGTCGCGGCACGTCAGGCCGCCGACCGTGCGGTCGCCGATGGTGATCAGGAAGGATTTGCCGGCCACCGCCGGATGGCGCAGCACCGCCAGCGCGGCGGCGCCGATGTCGACGTCAGTGGCGTCGAAGGCCGGCAGCGTGCGCACGCGGGCAGTGACGTCGCGGTGCATGCGCGGCGGCTTGCCGAACAGTACGTTCATCGGCATGTCGACGGCCGGCACCGCGCCGCTGCCGGCCAGCCGCAGCCGGCCGTCGTCGGTGATGTGTCCGATCACGGCGGCCGGACAGCGCTCGCGCCGGCAGATCTGCTCGAGCAGCGGCCAGCGTTCCGGCGCCACGGCCAGCGCGTAGCGCTCCTGCGATTCATTGCACCAGATCTCGAGCGCGCTCATGGCGCGGTCGGCGATCGGTATGCGGTCCAGGTCGATGCGTGCGCCGCGCGCGGCGCCCTCGGCCAGTTCGGGGAAGGCGTTGGACAGGCCGCCGGCGCCGACATCGTGGATCGACAGCACCGGATTTTGCGTACCCAGGCGGGCGCACGCGTCGACCACCTCCTGGGCACGGCGCTGGATCTCGGCATTGCCGCGCTGGACCGAATCGAAATCGAGCTGCTCGGTGTTGGCGCCGGCACCCAGGCTCGAGGCCGCTCCGCCGCCCAGGCCGATGCGCATGCCCGGACCGCCCAGGTGCACCAGCAGCGCGCCGGCCGGCAGGCCGCCCTTGAGCGCCTGGTCGGCGCGCACGTTGCCGACGCCGCCGGCCAGCATGATGGGCTTGTGGTAGCCCAGGTGCTCGCCGCCGACGTTCTGCTCGTAGCTGCGGAAATAGCCGGCCAGGTTGGGCCGGCCGAACTCGTTGTTGAAGGCCGCGGCGCCGATCGGGCCATCGATCATGATGGTCAGTGCGTCGGCGATGCGCGCCGGAAACCCGTAGTCGGCGGTCTCGGCGCCGGCGGGCGCCGCCGCAGTCGTGTCGCGGTCGCTTTCCCAGGGGCGGCGCGCGTCGGGCAGCCGCAGGTGCGAGACGCTGAAGCCGCACAGGCCGGCCTTGGGCCGGGCGCCGCGGCCGGTGGCGCCCTCGTCGCGGATTTCGCCGCCCGCGCCGGTGGCGGCTCCCGGAAAAGGCGCGATCGCCGTGGGGTGGTTGTGCGTCTCGACCTTGAAGACCATGTGCAGGGTCTGCGCACGGCGGCCGTAGGCCGCCGGCGCGGTTCCGGTCGCGTCGGGAGCGTCGGCGTCGTAGGCCGCGAAGACCTGGGCCGGGCGGCCGGCGATCACGGCCGCATTGTCGCGATAGGCGACGATCGTGCCCTGCGGCGCGGCGGCGTGGGTCGCCTTGATCATGTCGAACAGGCTGGCGGCGGGCCGAGCGCCGTCGATGGTCCAGCTGGCATTGAATATCTTGTGGCGGCAGTGTTCCGAATTGGCCTGCGCGAACATCATCAGTTCGACGTCGGTCGGGTTGCGTTCCATCGCCACGAAGGCCGCGTCGAGGTAGTCGATCTCGTCGGCCGACAGCGCCAGGCCCAGCTGCGCATTGGCCTCGACAAGCGCCGCGCGGCCGCGGCCGAGCAGGTCGACGGCCCGCACGACGCCGTACTGACCGGCATCGGCCGCCGTGAAGATGTCGCGGGCCGAGCGCAGCGGATCGGCAGTGCCGTCGAGCACCGTCTCCGTCATGCGATCGTGCAGCGCAGCCGCCAGCCGGTCGAGCAGCTCGCGCGCCGGCGCGCCGGCGCCGTGCCGGCGCAGCGTGTACAGCGTGCCGCGTTCGATCTTGTCGACCTGCGGCAGCGCGCAGTTGCGGGCGATCTCCGTGGCCTTGCTCGACCAAGGCGAGGTCGTGCCCAGGCGCGGCACGACCAGCAGCGGGCAATTGCCCGGCGCCCCCGCATCCGTCGCCCCGGCAGCCTCGCCGTAGTCGAGCACCCGCCGCAGGCGCGCCTGCGCATCGGCGTCGAGGGGGGCGCTCAGGCGGACGAAGTGCCGGAAGCGCGCCTCCAGCGACCGGACCGCGGGATCGACCGCCTGCAGCCGGGCCAGCAGGCGGGCGCTGCGAAAAGGCGAACTCGCGGCCGGGCCATCGAGCACGAGGCAGGAGTCGGAGGCGGTCATTGCGGCGGGGAGGTGGCGTCTGCGCGTGGCGCAGCCCCGGCCGGAGTGGCTGGGGAACGAGAAGTATACCGTGCGGCATCCGTCGCCCCCGGCCCAGCGACCGCCCGCGGCAACGCGCGAAACGCCCCCGCGCCCGCCCGCGGGCAACGTTCGCCGTTCCCCCTCTCCGGCCTGCGGGAGAGGGCCGGGGTGATGGTGATTTCGCTAGATCTCGCCGTCAAGCAACTGGGCAGCAGCCAGAGACTTGAGCAGCGCTTCGTTGCACGTGGCTATCGGGATCGCCAGCGCCTCGGCCTGGCGGCGGATGGCGATCGGATCGCTGCGCTCGATGGCCTCGATCAGCGTCAGGTAGGCACCGTAGGGACCTGCCCGGTTGAGGATGGCATCGACGATCGATTCGGACAGCGAAATGAGTTCGAACAGGTGCGGGAACGGCGCGCCGGTGATGCGGTCGAGCAGCGAGAACGCGCCGGTGATGAACAGTTCGTCGCGCATCTCGCCCTGGCTCGCATTGGCGCCGATGGTCTCCAGGAAGATGCCGCGCCGGATCGACGCGTGCATCAGCGGGAAGGTGTTCGAATCCTTCGAGGCGGTGGCCAGCAGCAGCGACAGCCAGCGGATCAGCTTCTTGTATCCGAGCATCATCACCGCATGCTGGAACGACGTGATCTGGACCGGCAGGTTGAAGGCCGCCGAGTTGACCAGGCGCAGCAGCTTGAAGGCCAGCGCCGGGTCGCGGCGCAGCGTCGCGTCGACCTTGTCCAGGTCGGCATCGTCGCGCACCAGGCGCAGCAGCTCGAGCACCACCGCCTGGCCGGGCTGCAGCGGCCGCGCCTTGTTGGTCGACTGGTCGTCCAGCGGCCAGCCGACGCAGGCGGCCGCGTCCCGATCGAAGACCTCGATCGCGTCGGCAACGCTCTGGACGCCCGTCACGATGAACGGAATGCGGCGCAGCACGCCGTTGGGCGGCTGCGCGCCCCAGCGGCGCCGGTCGTCGCTGACGTGGATCACGGCGTATTCGAAGCAGGACAGCAGCGCCGGCGGCAGCGGCACGTCCGGACGGCCGCGCAGCACCAGGCGCTTGCCATCGCGGAAGAGTTCCTGTGCAATGCTCTGGGTCTTGGGATCGAGCAGCGCGTTGGTCGGGATCTCGAGCAGCGCATTGCGCGGCGCGTCCCAGGCCAGCGCGGATTCGTTGAAATCGGCGTCCAGCGGCGCTACCAGCACCGGCGATGTGGATTCGGGCCAGACGGCGTTCAGGGCTTCGAGCAGACTGCCGACCGGGGGACGCTCGGCCGAATTGGCCGACAGCATCGTCAGGCGCGTGCCGATCGCCTTGCGCTTCTTGTCGATCAGCGGCGCGTAGCAGATCCAGACCGAACCCAGCATTTCCGCAGCGTTGGCAGTCAATTTTTCGGGCGCATTCATAAGGAGTCCGGCAGGCACGAATCCCCATGCCTTTGATGCAAGTCTAGGGGGGCTGTTCGGGCCTGGGTCGCCGGAAGTGCCGGGTGAGAAGATCAGAATTCGTCTTTTCCGGGGCGATGACTATGCAAGTGCTCTACCGGCTGGAGGAAATCCGCGCGCTCGAACGCCGGGCCCGCGCACACCTGGCACCCGGCACGCTGATGCGCCGGGCCGGCGAGGCCGCCGCGCGCATCGTTGATGACCGGCTGCGCGACGCCGGCCATCCGGGCGGCAGCGTGCTCCTGCTGTGCGGACCCGGCGACAACGGCGGCGACGGCTTTGCCACCGCCCTGGAACTCGCCGCGCTGGGTTATGCGTGCCGCTGCTGGGCCCCGCTGGCCAGCGGCAGCGCGGACGCGCTGGCGGCGCGCACGCGCTGGCAGGCCGCCGGGGGAGCGCTGCTGGCGCAATTGCCGGGCACGGAGCCGCCGCACCTGGTGGTCGATGCGCTGCTGGGCATCGGCGCCACGCGGGGCCTGGACGGCCCGCTGCTGGCAGCACTGCGCTGGACGCAGGAGCACCGCCTGCCGCTGGTGGCGCTGGACGTGCCCAGCGGACTCGATGCCGACACCGGCATGTGGATGGGCGGCATCGCCGGCGCGGCGGCGCTCGACACCGTGACCTTCATCGGCGACAAGCCGGGCTTGCACCTGCGGGAGGGGCTGGTGGCGGCCGGCCGGATCCACGTGGCGCCGCTGGATCCCGGCGTGCATGCAGCGGCCGATCCGGTCGCCGGCCGCCTCAACGGACCCGACTGCTTCGCGGCGCTGTGCGGGCCGCGGCCGCGCGATGCCAACAAGGGCAGCTTCGGGACCGTCAGCGTCGTCGGCGGCGCGCGCGGCATGGTAGGCGCTGCGCTGCTGGCCGGCCGTGCGGCCTTGCGCCTGGGCGCCGGCAAGGTCTTCGTCGACGTGCTGGGCGCACCCGACCTGGCGTGGGACCCGGCGCAGCCCGAACTGATGCTGCGCGCGGGGCGCATTGCGTCGGCCGGCGACGTGCTGCTCGCCGGCTGCGGCATGGGCACGGACGCGGCCGCGCACGCCGTACTGCGCGCCGCACTCGTGCATACCGGGCCCGTCGTGCTCGACGCCGACGCGCTCAACGGCCTGGCGGCCGACGCCGGGCTGCGGGCCGCATTGCCGGCGGGTCACGGCGTGCGCGTGCTCACCCCGCACCCCGGCGAGGCGGCGCGCCTGCTGGGCGTCACGACGGACACGGTACAGCGCGACCGCGTGGCCTGCGCACGGCGCCTGGCCGCGGACGGACGCTGTGTGGCGGTGCTCAAGGGTGCCGGCACGGTGATCGCGGACCCGGCCGGCGACTACGTCATCAATGGCACCGGCGGGCCCGCGCTTGCCAGCGCCGGCACCGGCGACGTCCTGGCCGGGATGCTGGCGGCGCTGCTGGCGCAGGGCGCCGACGCGCTGACGGCGGCCTGCGGCGCGGTGTGGCTGCACGGGCGCGCCGCCGACCTGCACGGGGGCGACATCGGCCTCGTGGCGTCCGACCTGCCCGTCCTGGCGGCACGGGCGCTGGCCCAGCTGCGCGACGGATCGACGGCGCTTAGGCCGGCGAATCGATGAGTCGCCCGGCCGCCAGCGTGATGTGCCGCGCGCAGCGGCCCGCCAGGCCGGCGTCGTGCGTGACGAGGATCAGCGTCGAGCCGGCCTCGCGATTGAGCGCAAACAGCAGGTCGGCGATCGTCTCGCCGGTCGCCGCGTCGAGGCTGCCGGTAGGTTCGTCGGCGAGCAGCAGCGCCGGCCGCGTCACGAATGCGCGCGCCAGCGCAACGCGCTGCTGTTCGCCGCCGGAGAGCGTCGTCGGATAGTGGTTCAGGCGGCCGGACAGGCCGACCCGTCCCAGCAGTTCGCCGGCCGCCGCGCGGTGCGGCGCGGCGCCGCCGCCCGGATCGCCGAGCTCCAGCGGCAGCAGCACGTTCTCCAGGGCGCTCAGGTGCGGCAGCAGGTGGAAGGACTGGAAGACGAAGCCGACGCGGCGCGCCCGCAGGCGCGCGCGCCCGTCCTCGTCGAGTGCGGACAGGTCCGTCCCGAACAGCTGCACCGAGCCCGACGATGGCACGTCCAGCCCGGCCAGCAATCCCAGCAATGTCGACTTGCCCGAACCCGACGCGCCCAGCACGGCGAGCGTTTCGCCGGCGGCGACCGACACGTTGATATCATCGAGGATCACGAGTTCGCCGCTGCTGTCGTGCACGCGCTTGCCCAGCTTGCATGCCTGCACGACCGGGACCGCCGGTGGCGTCGCTGCGCGGGCGCCGGCGCCCTGCACCGCCGCCACGGGCGGCGCTTCTATCAGGGAATCCGCCGCATGGGGTGTTGCCGGAAGCATGGATATTCTCGCCATCGTCTGAATGGTGATTGGAGCGCGCCGCGCGGCCACGGTTCCCGGGGCGCCGCGCCGTACCGCCGGCGCGTGTTCGGTGCGCTGCTCGGCGGCGTGCTGGCCGCCGCGCTGGGCCTGGCAGTGGCGACCGCGGCCACCGGCACCGATGCGGCCGCCACGGCGCCCGGCAAGGTGCTGCTGGTGGTGGGCGACAGCCTGTCGGCCGAATACGGCCTGCCCCGCGACAGCGGCTGGGTGCGCCTGCTGGCAGCGCGGATCGCCGGGCGTGCGCCCCAGTATAGCGTCGTCAATGCCAGCATCAGCGGCGACACCACGAGCGGCGGGCGCACGCGCCTGCCCGAGTTGCTCAAGCGCCACCGACCCGCCGTGGTGATCATCGAACTGGGCGCCAATGACGGCCTGCGCGGGCTGCGCGTGGAGGCGATGCGCGACAACCTGCAGGCCATGATCGCCGCCTGCCAGGCGGCCGGCAGCCGCGTGCTGCTGGTGGGCATCCGCATGCCACCCAACTACGGCGAGGATTACGCCGAGCGTTTCCACGCGGTGTACGGCGCGCTGGCGCGCCGCAACCGCGTGGCGCTGGCGCCCTTCCTGTTCGATGGCTTTGCCGATCGCCTCGACCTGTTCCAGGCCGATCGTATCCACCCGCTGGCGCTGGCCCAGGGGCGCATGCTCGACAACGTGTGGCCGCACCTGCAGCCGCTGCTCGCGACCGGGCGCGCGGCGCGCTGAACGCGGCGCGCGCTCAGCCCTTGGGCTTGCCGCCGGCGGCCTTGGCCGCGCTGCCCAGGTCGGCGCGCGTGACGCGCGCATCGAAGCGGTCGCGCAGCGCCTGGACGTAGCTCGCCTGGTCGCCGCTGGCGATGCGCTCGAGCCAGGATTTCTCCTGGGCGACGCGATCGGACTCGCTGCCCGGGTCGACGTGCGTCGCCCCCAGCACATGCACAATGCCATAGCCGCCGTCGGGCTGGTCGAAGCCCAGATACACGGGCAGGTGATCGGCCGGCGCCGCCATGACGGCGGCAAGGGCCGCCGACGGCAGCGCGGCGGTATCGCGCCGGCCGACATCGTGCGCCGCCTCGAAGCCGGCGTCGTCGGCGTTCTGGCGCAGCTGCGCGAGGCGCGCCTCGCCGGCCTCGTGGGCCAGCCGGGCTGCGGCCTGGCGCTGCAGCTTGGCCACGATGGCCGCGCGCATCTCGTCCAGCGGCCGGATCGTCGACGGCGCGTATTCGGTTACATGCACCGAAACCAGCGTGTTGTTGCCGACATCGATCGCCTTGGTGTTGTGGTGGCGCTCCAGCGCATCGGGCGCAAACGCCGCGTCGAGCACGGCCGGCGTGAAGACGCCGGCCTTGTCGGGCTGGCCTGCCACGCCCTGGCGCGTGAGGCGGTCGACCGTCTGCAACGGCAGGTCGAACTTGGCCGCGGCAGCCGCCAGGCTGTCGGGCTGCTCGAACACCATGTTGGTGAACTGGTCGGCCAGTTCGGCGTAGCGCTTCTGCCCGGCCTGCTTGCGCATCTCGGCCTCGATGGTGCTGCGCACCTCCTCGAACGGCTTGGTTCCCGCGCCCTTGGTGCCGGTAACCTCGATGATGTGGAAGCCGAAGTCGGACTCGACGACGTCGCTGATCTGGCCTTCCTTGAGTGCGAATGCCGCGTCCTCGAAGGGCTTGACCATGGCACCACGGCCGAACCAGCCCAGGTCGCCGCCGCCGGCCGCCGAGCCCGGGTCCTTGGATTTCTCGCGCGCCAGCCGCGCGAAGTCGGCCGGATGCGCCCGCACCTGCTGGAGCAGGGCGTCGACCATGACCCTCGCGGCGGCCTTGTCGGGGGCGGAACCGTCCTTGCCGGCGGTGATGAGAATGTGGCTGGCGCGGCGCTGCTCGACCCCGGCCCAGCGCGACGTATTGGCCGCGTAGTAGTCGCGCATTGCCGCCTCGGTGACCGTGGCGCGGGCCGCCAGGTCGCCCATGCGCAGCACCAGGTACTGGGCCTTGGCCAGCTCCGGCGTGCGGTACAGGTCCTTGTTGGCGTCGTAGTCGGCCTTGACGGCATCGT
>JBBISD010000062.1:0-14688 GCA_037441485.1 Burkholderiales bacterium | reverse complement strand
ACAAGGCGCAGAGCCTGATCCGCCACGTGCAGCGCGGCTGGTCGTTCCTGGACGGCCGCTTCCAGGAGTTCGTCGAGCTGCTGCCGGCCCAGCAGAACGTCAGCGCCGACTGGTACAAGGGCACCGCCGACGCGATCTACCAGAACATCTACCTGCTGCGCAAGCACGCCCCCGAGCTGATCCTGGTGCTGGCCGGCGACCACATCTACAAGATGGACTACGGCCGCATGCTGCACGACCACGCGGCCAGCGGCGCGGACATGACGATCTCGTGCATGGAGGTGCCGCTGGACGAGGCGCGCGGCTTCGGCGTGATGGCCGTGGACGAGCAGCTGCAGGTGCGCGCGTTCGAGGAGAAACCCGCAGATCCGACGCCGATGCCGGGCCGCAGCGATACCGCGCTGGTCAGCATGGGCATCTACGTGTTCAATGCCGCGTTCCTGTACGAACAGCTGGCGCGCGACAGCGCCGATGCGCGCTCGACGCACGACTTCGGCAAGGACATCATCCCGCACATCCTGCAGCGCGGCTACCGGCTGGCGGCGCACCCGTTCTCGCGCAGCTGCGTCAACATGACCGACGGCCGCCCCTACTGGCGCGACGTGGGCACGCTCGACGCCTACTGGGAAGCCAACATGGAACTCACCAAGGTCGTGCCCGACCTGAACCTGTACGACAAGCACTGGCCGATCTGGACCTACCAGCAGCAGCTGCCGCCGGCCAAGTTCGTGTTCGACGATGCCGGGCGCCGCGGCACGGCGCTCGATTCGCTGGTCTCGGGCGGCTGCGTGATCAGCGGCGCCACGGTGCGCCGCTCGCTGCTGTTCTCCAGCGTGCACGTGCACAGCTTCGCCCAGATCGAGGACTCGGTGGTCCTGCCCAACGTCGATGTCGGCCGCAATGCGGTGATCCGCCGGGCTGTGGTAGAAAAGAACTGCCGCCTGCCGCCGGGCATCCGCATCGGGGTCGATCCGGACGAGGACCGCAAGCATTTCGACGTCAGCGACAAGGGCATCACCCTGGTCGTGCCCGAGATGCTCGAGGCGCTGGCGAAGCAGTACCCGACGACCGGCGCGCTGCCGTGATCGGCCGCGCCGGCCCGATCGGCGCGCGGCGCGGCAACCAGGAAATGGCAACCCGATGAACGACACCGCCGGCCACCCGCCGGGAGTGGATCTGCTGCTGATGTGGCACATGCATCAGCCCGACTATCGCGACCAGGCCACGGGCGAGTTCGCCATGCCCTGGGTCTACCTGCATGCGCTCAAGGACTACTCCGACATGGCGTGGCACCTGGAGCAGCATCCGGACATGCGCGCCGTGGTCAATTTCGTGCCGGTGCTGCTCGACCAGCTCGAGGACTACGTCGAGCAGTTCGCGCGCGGCCCGCTGCGCGACCCGCTGCTGCGGCTGCTGGCGCGCCGCGAGGACACGCCGCTCACCGAGACCGAGCGGCGCCAGGCCTTCGACCAGTGCTTCCGCGCCAACCACCACCGCCTGATCGCGCCGTTCCCGCCCTACAAGCGGCTGTTCGACCTGTTCACCGCGACCGAGGCGCACGGCAAGGACAGCCTCATCTACCTGTCGGACCGGTACATCTACGACCTGGTCACCTGGTATCACCTCTCCTGGACCGGCGAGTCGGTGCGGCGCGACTCCGAAGCCATTGCGCAACTGATGATCAAGGGCACGCGGTTCACCGAGCAGGACCGCGCCGAACTGCTGGCGGTGATCGCCGGCCAGATCGCGCAGGTCGTGCCGCGCTACCGCGCACTGGCCGAACGCGGCCAGATCGAGCTCACCACCACGCCGCACTGTCATCCGCTGTCGCCGCTGCTGCTGGACTTCCACGCCGCCCACGACACGCTGCCCGAGGCGCCCCTGCCCGAGTCCGCCGGCTATCCGGGCGGCGAGGCGCGGGTGTGCGCACATCTGGATTCGGCGCTGGCCAGCCACGCGCGGCGCTTCGGCGCCCGGCCCCCGGGCCTGTGGCCGGCCGAGGGCGCACTGTCCAGCCGCTTCGCCGGCCTGCTGGCATCGCGCGGCATCACGTGGACGGCCAGCAGCCAGGGCGTGCTGGCCAACAGCCTGCGGGCCGGCGGCGAGCCGGCGCGCGACACGGAAAACGGCATCGCCGAGATGCACCGCCCCTACCGCGCCGGCGCCGTGGCACCCGGCGTGGTGTTCTTCTTTCGCGACGACCGGCTCTCCGACCTCATCGGCTTCGTCTATTCCAAGTGGCACGGGCGCGATGCCGCCAGCAATTTCACGCATGAACTCGAGTCGATCGCCGGCCGCGCAACCGGCGGGCAGCGGCCGCTGGTGAGCGTGATCCTCGACGGCGAGAACGCCTGGGAGTACTACCCGTACAACGGCTACTTCTTCCTCAGCGACCTGTATCGCAGCCTGACGGTCAACCCGGCGATCCGCACGGTCACGGGCAGCCAGGCGGTCGCGGCGCTCGCTGCGCCGCCGGGCCCCGGCGGCAATCCGGTGGCCGCCGGCGACCTGCCGGTACTGGCCGCCGGCAGCTGGGTCTACGGCAACCTGGCGACGTGGATCGGCGCCCGCGACAAGAACCGCGCGTGGGACCTGCTGTGCGCCGCCAAGGCCACCTACGACCGCGTGCTGGCCGGCAAATCGCTGGACGCCGACCGGCGGGCCCGCGCACTGGCGCAGCTGGCCGACTGCGAGGCCTCCGACTGGTTCTGGTGGCCCGGCGAGGACAACCCCGGCCCGTCGGTCGCCGCCTTTGAGGCTTTGTTCCGCGCCAAGCTGAGCAACCTGTACCGCCTGCTGGGCGAACCGGTGCCCGAGAACCTGTCCACCGCGTTCAGCACCGGCGCCCGGCCGGACGCCGGCAACGCGGAGATCGGCGGGACGATGCGGCGGGGCATGGTTACGCCGGAAGGCACTTGAGGCGGGGGTATCGGGCGCGCACCCCGGCCCTCTGCGGCAAGCCGACGGTGAAGACCGTCACCCGCCCGCCGCACGGGCAACCCGCTGCAGGTGCGCCAGCTTGCCCGCATACACCGCGTAGTCGCCATCGGTCGTGCTGTTTTCCATCGCCAGCGTGATCTCCTCGCGCGCCTGCGGCAGCATGCCCAGCTTCAGGTCGGCCAGGCCCAGCCAGAAATGGAATTCGCTGCAGTACGGCGCGCGGCTCACTTCCTGTTCGAAGGACGCGCGGGCACCGGCATAGTCGCCGCGCGCCATGGCCGCCTTGCCGGCGAAGAAATGGCGATACGGCGCGTCCGGCTCCACGCGCGCCAGCTGCCGGCGCAGGTCCGCCGCCGGGCCCGGCAGCCCGAGCCGGTCGTAGACGATGGCCAGGTTGCTCAGCCCCTGGCGGTCCTCGGGGTTGCGCTCCAGCACGGTGGTCAGCACCTGGCGCGCTGCAGCCAGGTCGCCGTGGCGCAGGTACACCACGCCCAGCGTGTTGTAGGGCCCGGCCAGCGCCGGCGCCCCCTGCACCGCGCGGCGCGCCCACCAGTACGCTGCGTCGATGTCGCCGCTGGCCAGCGACTCGGCGGCGCGGTTGTTGCGATACATCGCCACGATGGTCGATTCGGGGATCTCGTGGGCATCCAGGACGTCGGCCTGCGCCGGCGGCAGGAAATCGACGACCAGCGCCTTGTCCGGATCGAACCCCGGCACGCGGTCGATGAAGCGGCGCGCCAGGCGCAGATTGACGTGATGGCTGACGAACAGCAGGTCGTCGCGGCGATTCCAGGAGGCCTCGGTGTCGACGGCCTGGTAGACGACCGGCAGGTCGAGCGCGCGGGCGAGCGCGGCCGTCATGATCACCAGCGACAGGCAGTTGCCGCGGCGCACGGCGAACGCCTCGGCGGCGTTGCGCGTGCGCGCCCCGTCGTAGTCGAGCTGCAGGCGCTGGTGCTGGTACAGCGCCTGGATCAGGCTGCGCGGCAGGCCGCGGCGCAGTTCGGCGCCGGCATCGCGCAGGTAGTCGCGCATGCCATCGCTGAGCGCGAAGATGTCCGCGTCCAGGTCGGGGTCATGCGCCGGCGCAAAGCGCTCGTCGTGAAAGAGCGGCTGCGGGGACGCGACCGAAATGGCGGTCGGCGCGGCGCAGGCGCCCAGCGCCAGTACGGCAGCCAGTGGCAGGATCGGCAATCGCATGGTGGGCACCCCCGGGGGGCGATGATGCGGTCAATGCTACGCCGTTGCGGGGGGGCGGGGGAGCTTGTGTCAACGACCCGCCGACTCCATCGCATCGCGCCGCGCCTTGAATTCCGAGCCCGGCTTCCACTGGGGGAAGGCACTGCCCTGGGCCACGTCGTACCCGACCAGGAACAGCAGCTGCACGTCCTGCACGGCGCCCGACAGGTCCCACCCGGGCTTCACCACGTCGGTGACCTTGTGATAGTCGTTGGCGGTGTAGTCGGCAAGGCTGGCGGCGCCGAAACCGGGCGGCTTGTCCAGGTAGTCGAGGCCGCGCTTGGTGTACAGCGCCGGCACGCCGACGCGGGCGAACTCCAGGTGGTCCGCGCGGTAGAAATAGCCCAGCTCCGGATTGCGGTCGGGATTGACCACCCGGCCCTGGCCCTGCGCGGCGCGCACCAGGCGCTCGTCCAGGTCCGACTGTCCCCAGCCGATGACCTCGATGTCCCGCGTCGGCCCCCAGGCGTTCATGCCGTCCATGTTGATGTCGGCCAGCGTGTCCCGCAATGGATACAGCGGATGCTCGGCGTAATACTGCGCGCCCAGCAGGCCGCGCTCCTCGGCCGTGGTGGCCATGAACAGCACGGTGCGGCGCGGCGCCTGCGGCAGCGCCTTGAACGCCCTGGCCAGTTCGAGCAGCGCCGCGACGCCCGAGGCATTGTCCGACGCACCGTGGTAGATCTGGTCGTGCTTCGTGCCCGGCAATGACGGGTCCCAGCCGAAGTGATCCCAGTGCGCGGTGTAGATCACGTACTGGTCCCTGAGCCCGGGGTCCGAACCCTCGATGCGGGCGATCACGTTGGCCGAATCCAGGTCGCGCCACTGCTTGGCAACCGCCACGTCGATCGTCGCCTTGAGCGGCACCGGGCGAAAATCGCGCCGCAGCGCCGCCTGCTTGAGCGCGTCCAGGTCCCAGCCCGCCGCGGCCAGCAGCGCGCGCGCGGCATCGCGATGGATCCAGGCGGGCACCGCCGGGAAATGCGCGTTGGGCTGGCCGGTGTGGATCTCGAAGTTCTCGCCATTGTTGGAATTGACCACCACCTGGTAGGGATAGGCCGCCGTGGCGGTCTCGTGGATGATCAGCACCGCCGCGGCGCCGCGCGCCGCCGCTTCCTCGTACTTGTACGTCCAGCGCCCGTAGTAGGTCATCGCCTTGCCCTTGAACTGGGTGTCGTCCAGTTGCTCCGGGTGCAGCGGGTCGGGGATCTGCGGATCGTTGATCAGCACCAGCAGGGTCTTGCCGCGCAGGTCGACGTCCTTGAAGTCATCCCAGCCGTATTCGGGCGCCTTGACCCCATAGCCGGCAAACACCAGTTCGGACTGCTGCACCTGCACCGACGATTCGCGCCGATACGACCAGGCGACCAGGTCCTGCGGCACGCGCAGCTCGAACTGCCGGCCAGCGACGCTGGCCGTGGCGCGCGCCGTCGAGGTATGGCCGGTCAGGGGCACGCGCTGCACGTAGCTGCCGTCCGGATTGCCCGGCGCAAGGCCCATGCGGCGGAATTCGGCGGTCAGGTAGTCGACCGTCACCTCCCCGCCGCGGGTACCCACCGAGCGGCCTTCGAAGTCGTCGGAGGACAGCGTCTGGATGTGCGCGAGCATCGAGGCGGCCTCGACCTGCTGCAGCGCCTGGTGGACGGCGGCCTGCGGCGGCGGCGGATTCGAGGCGCAGGCGGCGAGCAGGCCCAGCGAGGCCGCGATGGCGGCGGTTGTGCGAATCATTGCGGGTACTCCGTTTGCGACGCGTTGCGTGATGGTTGAGCCCTCACCCCGGCACTCTGCCGGAGGGCGCGGGCCGGGGTGGGGGCCCGGGGAAATTCAAACCCGCCGCGTTCCACCCAGCCGCCGCGCCATGTCCGCGAAGCGCCCGTCCTGCTCCCACTGTTCGAGGTCCAGCGGCAGCTTGCGGCGCCAATTGTCGTACTGTTCGACGGTTCCCGGAAGATTGACCTGCTCGCGGCAGCCGAAGATGTCCTCGAGCTGCACGGCCAGCACGCGCGAGGGCGTGCGCGCCAGGTATTCCTGGACGGCCAGGATCAGCGCCGGCGTCATCGGCAGCGGCCAGCGCGGATCGGGGCCCAGTTCGGGCGGCAGCAGGTTTTCGCGCTGCAGCGCCAGCAGCAGGCGCGCGCAATCGCGCTTGCGCTCTTCCACCTGCTGCACGTACACCGTGTCGTTCGGATACAGCGCAAGGCGGTGGCGCAGGTCGATGTCGCGGCTCTCCCAGTAGCCGACCAGCGTGGCCAGGTCGTGCGTGGTGGACGTCACCAGCGCGTTGAGCGGGAACTCGGCCGGGGCCTGGAACTCGCCGTCGTGCCGGCGCGAGAAGATCAGCACGCGGTAGGACATCATGCCGCTGCGGTCCATCGCGTGGCGCACCTCGTCGGGCACGGTGCCCAGGTCCTCGCCGATCACCATGCAGCGGTTGCGCTCGCTCTCGAGCGTGACGATGGCCAGCAGGTGCTCGAACGGATACGTGACATACGAGCCGGCCTCCGGCAGGTCGCCGCGCGGCACCCAGAACAGGCGCGCCAGCCCCATCACGTGGTCGATGCGCAGCGCGCCGGCGTAGCGCATATTGGCCCGCAGCACGGCGATGAACGGTGCGTACGCGCGTGCCCGCAGCCGTTCGGGGAGCATCGGCAGCAGGCCCCAGTCCTGGCCGCGCAGGTTGAAGTCGTCGGGCGGGCAGCCGGCGCTGGCGCTGTGGGCGTAGACATCCTGCGCCGCCCAGGCCTCGGCGCCGCCGCGGTCGACCGACACGGCCAGGTCCTGGTACAGGCCGACGGCCAGGCGCGCCTCGAGCGCCGCGCTGCCGGCAGCCGCCAGCTGCACCTCGGCCTGCCATTGCAGGTATTCGTAGAACTCGATGCGCGCGTCGTGCTCGCGCGCGAAGGCCGCCACCTCGGGCGAGTTGGGGTCGCGGTAGGCATAGGCCCACTGGGGCCAGCCCCAGACGCCGGCGTCGTCGCCGTGGAAGCGTTCCTGCAGCGTCTCGAAGAGCGCGTGCTGGCGCAGCGCCAGGCCGCCGGCGGACTGGAATTCGCGCAGGGCGCGCGCCCGCGGGCCCGCGGGATTGTCGCGCCGCACCTGGCAAAAATGCGCGTACAGGCGCTCGAGCAGCGGCAGCTTGGCGGCGGACACGCCGACGTAGTCGACGAGGTCGGCGGCCCGCAGCGCGCGCAGGCGGCGCTGGAACTCCGGCGCGATGACCGCGGCCCGCGCGTCGGCGCAGTCGTGGAATTCGGGCACGGCCTCGACGTCGATATACAGGATGTCCAGGAAACGCCGCGACGACGGTGCGTAGGGGCTGGCGTGCGCCGGGTTGTGCGGATACAGCGCGTGCAGCGGGTTCAGGCCCACCAGCGACGCGCCGTGCGCGCCGCACAGGCGCACCAGGGCGGCCAGGTCGGTGAAATCGCCGATGCCCCAGTTGCGCTCGGAGCGCAGCGCGTAGAGCTGCACCGCCGGGCCCCAGACGCGCTTGCCCTCCTCCAGCACCGGCGGCAGGTAGCAGCGGCGCGGCGCGATGATGACCAGCGACGAGGCCAGCAGGCGGTGCTCGCCGGCCTCGCCCAACAGCCGCAGGTCGAGGCGGTGGTAGCCCAGCGGCAGGGCTGCGGGCAGGAGGATGTGGAAATCACGCACCGTGCCCGCGTGGCGGGCGCCGCCCTCTTCGGTGATGCTCCACTCCAGCGCGCCGTCGCGCACCGCCGCCTTCAGCGGCAGCGCCCACGGCGCGGCGTCCTGCCAGTAGATGGCCACCGGCGGCAGCGCGCTGAGCAGCTCCGGGGCCAGCAGCGCACTTTCCGTGGACGCCAGCGAGGCTTCGAGCTGGGCGCGGTCGCCGGCCTCGACGTCCATCGCCCGCAGCAGGGCCCGCAGGCCGTAGTCGGGCACCTCGCGCCGGTTGCCCCAGATGTCGTGGTACTCCGTGGCCACGCCGTGATACCGCGCCAGGCGGCGCAGTGCGGCCTGTTCGACGGTGACGGCGGTGTCGGGGCTATCGGTCATCGGGGCACGGCCTTGTCGATCACTTCCTCTTCACCCGGGAGAGGCGGAAATTGGGTTTACGAATCGGTCTTCGGCCAGCCCGGCGGCTCATCGGCCACGACATGGGCAAAGCGCCGGCGAAATTCCTCGGGCTCCATGCCGGCGGCCTGCGCCAGCGAGGCGAGTGCAACCGCGTCGGCCAGGTCCGTGCGCGTCAGGCGCGTCATGAAGCGGCGCGCCACCGCATAGCGCAGCGACGCGGTGTTGACCGTGCGCACGCGCGTGCGCCCGGTGACCGGATCGAGCAGCTCGGCAAACGGTATGGGCACGAAGCGCCCCTCCTGGATCGAGACCATGGCGCCCGAGCCGCCCTCGATCAGGAAGCGTGCCGCGCAGGCGCCCAGGTCGCGCGTGTACTCGATGTCGAACGGGATGGGGTCGGCGCAGCGCAGCTCGTAGCCGATGTCCTTGGACACGATGGAGGCGCCGATGCCCATGGCGCGCAGGCGCTCTTCGACGATCTTGCGCACACCCTTGCCCAGGTCGATCTCGGCCAGGCGGATGTGGCCGTGTTCGTCGCGCTCCACCGGCCCCAGGCGGTGCAGCTCGCCCTCGGGGATGATTTCGGCCAGGCCCTCGGCGAGCACCGCCACGCCGTCCCTGGCGCCCTCGGCGCGGCGCTTGACGATGGCGCCCACCAGCACGTCGGCAATGCGGTCCAGCGCCACCGTGCCGGGCGGGAACTCCTCCGGAATGACCGCGATGTGCGCCCCGGCCGCCTTGGATATGCCCAGCGCCAGCGAGCCGGCCTTGCGTCCCATGGCCACCACGAAGTACCAGCGCGCCGAGGCGCGGGCGTCGAGCAGCAGGTTCTTCACCAGGCCGACGCCGACATGCCGAGCCGTCTGGAAGCCGAAGGTGTCGATGTGCTCGGGCAGGGCCAGGTCGTTGTCGATGGTCTTGGGCACGTGGGCCACGCGCAGCTGCGCGCCGGCGCGCTCGGCCAGCTTCATCGCCGAGAAGGCCGTGTCGTCGCCGCCGATGGTGACCAGCTGCGTGGCGCCCAGTTCGCGCAGCGCGCGCACCACGTTGTCCAGGTGGGCCGTCTGCCTGGTCGGATTGGCCCGCGCCGTGCCCAGGATGGCGCCACCCTGCAGATGGATGTCGCGCACGTCGATGGCCTGCAGGCGGCGCACGCCGTCGAGCTTGCCCTGCATGATCTGCGAGTAGCCGTGCGGCAGGCCCAGCACCTCGACGCCTTCGCCCAGCGCATACAGCGTGGCGGCGGCGATCACGCTGTTGATGCCGGGCGCTGGCCCGCCGCCGACGAGGATGGCCAGACGCTGGGATGTTGCGGTCATGGAGATCTCCTTGCTGGCGGGTTTGGATTATTTGCGGCCGCGATCATTGGCCACCGTCATGCCGAAAAAACACCACTGCCAGAGGCGGTATCGTGCATTCGATCGAATGGCTCTGGCCGTGCGCCCCGGCGGTGGACGCCTGCACGCCGCCCAGGTTGCCCAGGCCGCTGCCGCCGTAGATCTGCGCATCGCTGTTGGCCAGTTCGCGCCACCAGCCGGCGGCCGGCACGCCCAGGCGGTAGCGCAGGCGCGGTACCGGCGTGAGGTTGCACGCCACGAGCACCGGCGCCGCGCCGTTTTGGCCGCGGCGCAGGAAGGCGAGCACGCCGGTATCGGCGTCCTGGCATTCGATCCACTGGAAGCCGGCCGCGTCGAAGTCGACCGCGTGCAGCGCCGGCTCGGTGCGCAGCAGGCGGTTGCAGTCGGTCACCCAGCGCTGCACGCCGGCGTGCGCGGCCCCGGCCAGCACGTGCCAGGACAGGCTCTGCTCGTGCGCCCATTCGCCGGGCTGGCCGAACTCGCCGCCCATGAACAGCAGCTTCTTGCCGGGGTGGCCCCACTGGTAGCCCAGCAGCAGGCGCAGGTTGGCAAAGCGCTGCCAGTCGTCGCCGGGCATCTTGCCCAGCAGCGACCCCTTGCCGTGCACGACCTCGTCGTGCGACAGCGGCAGCACGAAGTTCTCGGCGAAGGCGTACCAGATCGAGAAGGTGATGCGGTCGTGGTGGTAGCGCCGGTGCACCGGATCCAGGTGCAGGAAATCGAGCGTGTCGTGCATCCAGCCCATGTTCCACTTGAGGCCGAAGCCCAGGCCGCCCAGGTAGACCGGGCGCGACACCATCGGCCAGGAGGTGGACTCCTCGGCGAAGCACTGGGTGTCGGGGTGGTCGCGGTACACGGCCTCGTTGAGCATGCGCAGGAAGCCGATGGCCTCCAGGTTCTCCTTGCCGCCGTAGCGGTTGGGGATCCAGTCGCCGGCCTCGCGCCCGTAGTCGAGGTACAGCATCGAGGCCACCGCGTCGACCCGCAGGCCGTCGATGTGGTAGCGGTCGAGCCAGAACAGCGCGCTCGACAGCAGGAACGCGCGCACCTCGTTGCGGCCGTAGTTGAAGATGTGGCTGGTCCACTGCGGGTGGAAACCCTGGCGCGGGTCGGCATGCTCGTACAGGTGCGTGCCGTCGAAGTTGATCAGGCCGTGCGCGTCGCCCGGAAAATGCGACGGCACCCAGTCGAGGATCACGCCGATGCCGTGCTGGTGCAGCACGTCGATGAGGTACATCAGGTCCTGGGGCGTGCCGTAGCGCGCCGTGGGCGCGAAGTAGCCGGTGGTCTGGTAGCCCCACGAGCCGTAGAACGGGTGCTCGGTGATGGGCAGCAGCTCCACGTGCGTAAAGCCCATCTGCACCACGTACTGGGCCAGCGGCTGCGCCAGCTCGCGGTAGGTCATCGAGCGGTTGCCCTGCTCGGGCACGCGCCGCCACGACCCCAGGTGCACCTCATAAATGGACATGGGCGCCGACAGCGCGTTGTGGCGCGCCCGCTCGTGCATCCAGCCGCGGTCGTTCCAGTCATAGCCGATGTCCCACACCCGCGAGCCGGTGGCCGGCGGGGTCTCGCTGTAGCGCGCGAAGGGGTCCGCCTTGGTGTGTTCGGCGCCGTCGGCGCCGACGATGCGGTACTTGTACGCGTGGCCGTGGCGCACCCCGGCGACGAAGCCCTCCCAGACGCCCGAGCCGTCGTGGCGCGGCACCAGCGCATCGGGCTGCGGGTTCCAGCCGTTCCACTCGCCCATCACGTGCACCGCGCGCGCATTGGGCGCCCACACGGCAAAGTGCGCGCCGGCCACGCCGTCGTGCTGCTGCAGGTGCGCGCCCAGCCGGTCGTACAGGCGCACGTGCGAGCCCTCGCGCAGCAGGTAGACGTCGTGATCGCTGAGGCCGCCCGGCACGGTCGCCGCGTCCTAGAACGGCAACGCCAGGGCCGGCGCGACCGCCCGGATGGCGTGGCGGAATTCGGCCTGGATGCGCGCCAGCGCCGCGGTGTCGTCGGCCTCGAAGCGCAGCACCACCACCGGGGTGGTATTGGACGGGCGCGCCAGGCCGAAGCCGTCGGCATATTCGACCCGCAGCCCGTCGATGGTGATGAACTCGCGCGCGCCCGGAAAGCTGGCGCGGGCCCCGGGGCCGTCGAGGGCCAGCGCCCGCAGCGCCTCCACCACGCGCACGTTCTGGCCCTCGGCGGTGGCCATCTGCAGTTCGGGGGTGCTGGTGGCGTCGGGCAGCGACTCGAGTTCGGCCGACGGATCGGGGCTGCGGCTGAGGATCTCGAGCAGGCGCGCGCCGGCGTACAGGCCGTCGTCGAAGCCGTACCAGCGGTCGTTGAAGAAGATGTGGCCGCTCATCTCGCCGGCAAAGGCGGCGCCGCTCGCGCGCAGCCGCGCCTTGATGAGCGAGTGCCCGGTGCGCCACATGGTCGGGCGGCCGCCGAAGCGGCGTATCCACGGCGCCAGGTGGCGCGTGCACTTGACGTCGAAAACGATTTCGGCGCCCGGATGGTCGGCCAGCACGGCGCGCGCAAACAGCATGATCTGGCGGTCCGGATAGATGATATGGCCGTTGCGGGTCACCACGCCCAGCCGGTCGCCGTCGCCATCGAAGGCCAGGCCCAGGTCGGCGCCGCCGGCGCGCACCGCGGCGATGAGGTCCTGCAGGTTCTGCGGATGGGCCGGATCGGGATGGTGGTTGGGGAAATGGCCGTCGACCTCGCAGAACAGCTCGGTCACCTGGCAGCCCAGTGCGCGGTACAGGTCGCCGGCCACCGCCCCCGCGACGCCGTTGCCGCAGTCGATGACGATGCGCAGCGGCCGCGCCAGCGTCACGCCGCCGACGATGCGGTCCAGGTAGGCCTGGCGCACGTCGACGCTGCGCAGCGGGCCCGGCGCCGCGGCGGCCACGAGGCGCCCGGCGACGATGCGCTGGTACAAGCCCTGCAGCCCATCGCCGTACAGCGTCTCGCCGGCCAGCACGATCTTCAGGCCGTTGTATTCGGGCGGATTGTGGCTGCCGGTGATCTCCACCCCCGAGCCATTTTGCAGGTGGTAGGTGGCAAAGTACAGCATCGGCGTGGCCGCCTGGCCGATGTCGGCCACGCCGACCCCGGTGCTGCGGATGCCCTCGACCAGGGCGTCGCGCAGCCAGGGGCCCGACAGGCGGCCATCGCGCCCGACGGCGATCTCGCGCACGCCGCGCTCCAGCGCCTCGGAGCCCAGCGCCGCGCCGATGGCCCGGGCGGCCGCGCCGGTGAGGTTGCGCTCGACCACGCCGCGGATGTCGTACGCCTTGAACAGCCCCGGATCGATGGCACCGGCGGCGGGCGGAGGCGGCGGGGAAGCGAGGGTCGACACGGCAGTTCCGGATTCCGGGACGCCCGGAGGCGCCGCACGAGGGGAGGGATTTAGCAACTAGAATCAGGTCAGTCCAAGAATACACGGTCATCAGCGCCGGGTGCTTGGTTACCGCACATGGCTCCGGAAGCGATGGATTTCATTCCCAACGAACTGCCCGAATGGCTGGCCCTCGAGGATGCGCGCCGCAGCTTCGATGCGCGCACGCTGGCCAGCCTGTTCAAGGCCGACCCCAACCGCCGGCAGCGCTGGACGTTCAGCGCCGCCTCCATCCACGCGGACCTGTCGCGCAACTGGATCGACGAGCCCACCTTCGCCGCGCTGATGGCGCTGGCGCGCGTGCGCGACGTCGAGAAGATGCGCGCCGCCCTGCTCGGCGGCGAGGCGGTGAACACCTCCGAACACCGGCCGGCCTGGCACACCGCGCTGCGCAGCAACCCGGACGACCCCTCGCTGTCGCGCACGCTCGACGAGGAGCAGATGCGCTTCCTGGGCTTTGCCGAGGCGCTGCGCGCCGGCCGCATCCAGGGCGCGACCGGGCGCACCATCGAAACCGTGATCTGCATGGGCATCGGCGGCTCGGACCTGGGCCCGCGCCTGGTCACCGAGGCCCTGGGCCCCGGCACCGGCCCGGTGCAATTGCGATTCGTTAGCAACATCGACCCGGTCGAACTGGACCAGGCCCTTGCCGGGGCGCAGCCGGAAACCACGCTGGTGGCGGCCATCTCCAAGAGCTTCACGACGATGGAGACCCTGGAGAACCTGCGCGTGGCGCGCCAGTGGTTGCAGGATTCCGGGCCGCAGCGGCTGGACGCCGCGCATCACCTGATCGCCGTCACCGCCCAGCCCGACAGGGCAGCGGCCGCCGGCGTGCACCCCAAGCGCATCTTCACCTTCCACGACTGGGTGGGCGGGCGCTACTCGCTGTGGTCGTCCTGCGGCCTGCCGATCGCCATCGCCCACGGGCACAAGGCGTTTCTCGAGCTGCGCGCCGGTGCCGCCGACATGGACCGGCACTTCGCCAGCGCGCCGCTGGAGCAGAACCTGCCGGTGATCCTGGGCCTGCTGGGCGTCTGGTACGTCAACTTCTGGGGCTCGCGCGCCCGTGCGGTGTTCCCGTACGCGCAGCGCCTGCGCAACCTGCCGCCCTACCTGCAGCAGCTGGAGATGGAAAGCCTGGGCAAGCGCGTCGACCTGGACGGGCGGCCGCTGACCATCGATACCAGCCCCGTCGTGTGGGGCGAGGTGGGCACCACGGCGCAGCACAGCGTCTTTCAGTTCATGCACCAGGGCACCCACTGGTCGCCGGCCGACTTCCTGGTGGTGGCCCAGCACGCCCAGAGCGACGAACGCCGCTACCGCCTGCTGCACGCCGCGGCGCTGGCCCAGGCCGACGCGCTGGCCTGGGGCGACAGCATCCTGGGGCCGCAGCGCTCGACCGCGTCCTACGCCATTGCCCCGGGGGGACGGCCCACCAATGTCATCAGCCTGCCGGCGCTCGAGGCGCGGGCGGTCGGCGCGCTGCTGGCGCTGTACGAGCACCGCACCTTCGTGCAGAGCGTCGTCTGGAACATCAACGCGTTCGATCAGTGGGGCGTGGAGGTGGGCAAGAAGCTCCTCCAGCAGCGCCTGGACAAGGACACGCTCTGATCGCCGGCCCCGGTCCGGTCCTTACTTTCCCCCAGCCGAGTCCTCCATGACCTCCAGCATCCTCAAGAGCGCCGGGCGCGTGCGCAAGGCGGTGTTCCC
>JBBISD010000061.1:0-15657 GCA_037441485.1 Burkholderiales bacterium | reverse complement strand
CGGCACCGACCTGCTGCTGGCGCAGCCCTTCAACGGCTCGACCGCGCGCGCGCGGGTGGCGCGCGGCGCGCGCGTCCTGCCGGCGCCCTACCCGATCGGCGCCGACGGCACCAGCGCGTGGTTGCGCGCGGCAGCCACTGCCTGGGGCGTGCCCGCGCGCCAGTGCGACGCGGTGCTGGCCGCGCCGGCCGAGCGCGCCGCGCGCAGCCTGGCGCGCCACCGCCAATGGCTCGCCGGCAAGCGGCTCTTCGTCCTGCCCGATTCGCAACTCGAGGTTCCGATCGCGCGCTTCCTGCACCGCGAGATGGGCATGGAGCTGCTGGAGGTCGGCACGCCCTACCTCGACCGGCTGATGATGGAGCCCGAACTGGCGCTGCTGCCCGCGACGGTGACGCTGTCCGAGGGCCAGGACGTGGAGCGCCAGCTCGACCGGCTGCGCGTCGCCCGGCCCGACCTCACGATCTGCGGCCTGGGCCTGGCCAATCCGCTCGAGGCCGACGGCTTCGCCACCAAGTGGTCGATCGAGCTCGTGTTCACGCCGATCCAGGGGTACGACCAGGCCGGCGACCTGGCCGACGTCTGCGCCCGGCCGTTGCGGCGCCGCGCGCAACTCACCGTGTGACGCGCATCCGGAGCCGCACGCCGTGCAACTGACGATCTGGACCTACGAGGGACCGCCGCATGTCGGCGCCATGCGCATTGCCGCGTCGATGCGCGATGTCCACTATGTGCTGCATGCGCCCCAGGGCGACACCTACGCCGACCTGCTCTTCACGATGATCGAGCGCTTCGACCACCGGCCGCCGGTGAGCTACACGACCTTCCAGGCGCGCGACCTGGGCGGCGAGACCGCGGCGCTGGCCCGCAAGGCGATCGGCGACGCCTATGCCCGCTTCACGCCCAGCCTGATGCTGGTGGGCGAATCCTGCACCGCCGAACTGCTGCAGGACCAGCCCGGCACCCTGGCGCGCACGCTGGGCCTGCCCGTGCCGGTGGTGGCGCTGGAACTGCCGTCGTACTCCAAGAAGGAGAACTGGGGCGCTTCCGAGACGCTCTACCAGATGGTGCGCGCCGTGCTCGCCGACCGCGCCAGCCCACAGCCGCCGCCGGCCCGCCGCCGCCCGCTGGCCAATATCCTGGGCCCCACCGCGCTGGGCTTTCGCTGCCGCGACGACGTCGTGGAAGTCGATCGGCTGCTCGAGCAGCTGGGCATCGAGGTCAACGCCGTCGTGCCGCTGGGCGCCAGCGTCGACGATATCCGCCGCCTGCCCGATGCCAGCTTCAACATCGACCTGTATCCGGAGATCTCGCGGCCGACGGCCCAGTGGCTGCAGCGCAACTTCGGCATGCCGTCGACGGCGGTCGTGCCCATCGGGCTCGCCGCGACGCGCGCGTTCGTCGCCGAGGTCGCGCAGCTGGCCGGCGTCGACCCGCGGCCGGTGCTCGGCGGCGAGCAGCCGGGCATCGCCCGGCTGTCGTCCTCGCAGTCGCGCGCGCCCTGGTATGCGCGGTCGGTCGACTCCACCTACCTGACGGGCAAGCGGGTATTCATCTTCGCCGACGCCACGCATGCGCTGGCCGCCGCGCGCGTCGCGCGCGAAACCATGGGCTTCGAGGTGGTCGGCCTGGGCACCTACAGCCGCGAGCGCGCGCGCGAGGTGCGCGAGGCGGCCGCCGAGCACGGTCTCGAGGCGCTGATCACCGACGACTACCTCGAGGTCGAGCAGGCCGCCGCGGCGGCCGCGCCCGAACTGATGCTGGGCACGCAGATGGAACGCCACATCGCCAAGCGCCTGGGCATCGCCTGCGCGGTGATCTCCGCGCCGCTGCACGTGCAGGACGTGCCCGCGCGCTACAGCCCGGTGATGGGCTTCGAGGGTGCCAACGTGCTGTTCGATTCCTGGGTGCATCCGCTGATGATGGGCCTGGAAGAGCACCTGCTGCAGATGTTCCGGCACGATTTCGAGTTCAACGACGCGGCGCCGGCGTCGCATCTTTCGGCGACGGGGCGGGTGGGGGCGACGGGGAATGCGACGGTGACCGGCGAAGCGCCCGCCGTCGCGTCGCCCGCCTGGACCGTCGACGGCGAGCAGGAGCTGCGCAAGATTCCGTTTTTCGTGCGCGGCAAGGCGCGCCGCAATACCGAACGCTTTGCCGCCGAGCGCGGCGTGTCGGCGATCACCGTCGAGACGCTGTACGAGGCCAAGGCCCACTTTGGCCGCTGAGGCGACGATGCCGACGTCGCAGCGGGCGTGCAAGGCTCTCGGGGACCGCCTCGAGAGCAACGACCTGGGGATCGCCGCATGAACGAAATTGCCTCCGTACCGATCGCCGAGCTCCGGCGCAGCCTGCCCAAGCGGCCCGATGGCGAGGGCAGCCTGCAGGTGGCGCTCGATCCGGGCGTGAGCATCGGCACCGCCAAGGTCTTCGCGGTCTACGGCAAGGGCGGCATCGGCAAGAGCACGACCTCGTCGAACCTGTCGGTGGCCTTCTCCCGGCTGGGCAAGCGCGTGCTGCAGATCGGCTGCGACCCCAAGCACGATTCGACCTTCACGCTGACCAAGCGCCTCGTGCCGACGGTGATCGACATCCTGGAGACCGTGGACTTCCATCCGGAGGAGCTGCGCCCCGAGGACTTCGTGTTCCCCGGCTACAACGGCGTGATGTGCGTGGAGGCCGGCGGGCCGCCGGCCGGCACCGGCTGCGGCGGCTACGTGGTCGGGCAGACGGTCAAGCTGCTCAAGGAACACCGGCTGCTCGACGACACCGACGTGGTGATCTTCGACGTGCTCGGCGACGTCGTGTGCGGCGGCTTCGCCGCGCCGCTGCAGCACGCCGACCGCGCGCTGATCGTGACGGCCAACGACTTCGACTCGATCTTCGCGATGAACCGCATCCTTGGGGCGATCCAGGCCAAGTCGAAGAACTACAAGGTGCGCATCGGCGGCGTGATCGCCAACCGCAGCGACGCGACCGACCAGATCGACGCGTACAACAAGGCGGTCGGGCTCACGACGATGGCGCGCTTTCCGGTGCTCGACGCGATCCGCCGCAGCCGCCTGAAGAAGGCCACGCTGTTCGAGATGGAGGAAACCAGCGAGATGCTCGCGGTGCAGCAGGAATACATGCGGCTGGCCGAGGCGCTGTGGCAGGGCACCGATCCGGTCGAGGTCGCGCCCATGCGCGACCGCGACATATTCGACCTGCTGGGGTTCGAATGAGCGGCGTGCTGGCCAATCCGGCCTCCTACCAGCGCCGCCGCGCGGTGATCGAATCGTATTTCGACCGCACCGCGGCCGACGCCTGGGCGCGGCTGACGACCGACGCGCCGGTGAGCGGCATCCGCGCGACGGTGCGCGCGGGCCGCACCGAGATGCGCGACACCCTGCTCTCGTGGCTGCCCCAGGACCTGCGCGGCCGGCGCGTACTCGATGCGGGCTGCGGCACCGGACTGCTGGCGGTCGAGCTGGCCCGGCGCGGAGCCCGCGTGGTGGCGATCGACCTGTCGCCCACCCTGGTCGGGCTGGCGCGCGAGCGGCTGCCGGCGGACGTGGACCCGGCGGCGATCCGCTTCGAGGTGGGCGACATGCTCGACCCGGCCCTGGGCAATTTCGATCACATCGTCGGCATGGATTCACTGATCCATTACGCGATCGGCGACGTCACGCGCGTGCTGGGCCTGCTGGCCGCACGAACCGGCGAGTCCATCGTCTTCACGTTCGCGCCGCGCACCGCCCTGCTCGCCACCATGCACGCCGTGGGCAAGCTGTTCCCGCGGTCCGACCGCTCGCCGGCGATCGAGCCCGTGGCCGTGCATCGCATCACCCGGCAGCTGCTGCAGACGCCGGAGCTGGCCGCCTGGCACACCGTGCGCACCCGGCGCGTGAACCGCGGTTTCTACATTTCGCAGGCGCTGGAGCTGCGGCGTGACTACTGAGCTTTCCGGGATCCTCGCGGACATCCGCCGCGGCGGCTGGACGCGGCCCCAGAACTGGGGCCGCGCGTGGACGCACCTGGCACCGCGTTTCCTGCCGTTCGCCGACGCCGCCACGGCAGAACTGCCGCTGCCGCGCCTGCTGCGGCTGTCGCTGTTCCAGGTGTCGGTCGGCATGGCGGCGGCGCTGCTCATCGGCACGCTCAATCGCGTGATGATCGTCGAGCTGGGCGTCGCGTCCTGGCTGGTGGCGCTGATGCTGGCGCTCCCGCTGCTGGCAGCGCCGTTTCGGGCGCTGATCGGATTTCGCTCCGACACCCACCGTTCGCCGCTGGGCTGGCGGCGCGTGCCGTTCATCTGGATGGGCACGATGATGCAGTTCGGCGGCCTGGCGATCATGCCGTTCGCGCTGATCCTGCTCTCGGGCCAGGGGCGCGGCCCCATCTGGGTCGGCCATGCCGGCGCGGCACTGGCCTTCCTGCTGGTCGGCGCGGGCATCCAGACCACGCAGACCGCCGGACTGGCGCTGGCCGCCGACCTGGCGCCGCCGGCCTCGCGGCCGCGGGTGGTCGCCCTGCTGTACGTGATGCTGCTGCTGGGCATGATCGGCGCCAGCGGCGTGTTCTCCGTGCTGCTGTCCAGCTTCAACACGCTGCGCCTGATCCAGGTCGTGCAGGGCGCCGCGCTGGCGACGTTTGCGCTGAACGTGGTCGCGCTGTGGAAGCAGGAGGCGCGGCGCCACGGCGACGCCGCGAGCGACGTGCCGGACACGCACTTTCACGATGCCTGGCTGAACTTCGCGTCGCGCGGCCGCTCGATTCGCCTGCTGGTGGCCGTCATGCTGGGCGCGGCCGGGTTCAGCATGCAGGACGTCATCCTCGAACCCTACGGCGGCCAGGTGCTTAAGCTGGCCGTGGGAACCACCTCGGGCCTGACCGCCGTGCTGGCCGCCGGCGCCTTCGGCGGACTGGCGCTGGCCGCGTACTCGCTGGCGCGCCGGGTCAACGCATGCCGTTTGGCGGGCTACGGCGCGCTGGTCGGCATCGTCGGCTTCCTGGGGGTCATCTTCGCCGCACCGTTCACCTCGCTGCCGATCTTCGCCACCGGCGTGGCCCTGGTCGGGCTCGGCGGCGGGCTGTTCGCCATGGGCACGCTGACGGCGACGATGGAGATCGACGCCGACGGCCTGAGCGGCATGACCATCGGCGCCTGGGGCGCGGTGCAGGCGACCGCCGCCGGCATCGGCATCGCCCTGGGCGGTGCGCTGCGCGATGCCTTCGGAACGCTGGCGGCACAGGGGGCTCTGGGCGCGGCGCTCGACGGCCCGGCCGCCGGCTACCAGTTCGTGTACCACCTGGAAATCGGCTTGCTGTTTGCCACCCTGATCGCCATCGGTCCGCTGGCCTCGCGCCTGGCGGCGCCGCAGGGACGATCGCAGGAAACGCCTGGACTGGCCGCGACCCCGGGCTGGTCGACACTTTCGTGAGGAGATGACGATGGACGGCAGCGGGAATATCGGCGGCTACTTGGACGTGGCCCAGGTGGTCTTGTACATGTTCTGGATGTTCTTCGCCGGGCTGATCTTCTATCTGCACCGCGAGAACAAGCGCGAAGGCTATCCGCTGGACTCCGACCGCACCGACCGTTCCGGCGGCCGCGTGAAGGTCGTCGGCTTTCCGCCGATGCCGACACCCAAGACGTATACGCTGCCGCACGGCGGGACCTTCTCCGCGCCCAATGACCAGCGCGACACCCGCCCGGTCGCGGCCGAACCGACCGGCAGGTTCCCCGGGGCGCCGCTGGAGCCGACCGGCAATCCGATGCTCGACGGCGTCGGTCCCGGCTCCTACGCGATGCGCAGCGACCACCCCGACCTGACCTACGACGGCGACCTGAAGATCGTGCCGATGCGGGTCGCCACCGACTTCTTCGTCGTCAAGGGTTCGCACGATCCGCGCGGCAAGCCGGTGCTCGGCGCCGACGGCGCCCAGGGCGGAACCGTCGTCGACCTGTGGATCGACCGCTCCGAGGGCGTTATGCGCTACCTGGAGGTGGCCACCGGAACGGACGCCGGCGCGCGGCGCGTGCTGCTGCCCACGACCTTCGCCAACGTCAAGGGCCACAAGGTCCAGGTCGACTCCATCCTGGGCGGCCAGTTCGCCCAGGTACCGCCGACCCGCAGCCCGGAGAGCGTTACGCTGCTCGAGGAGGATCGCATCTGCGCGTACTACGGTGGCGGCACCCTGTATGCCACCGCCGACCGGCGGGAGCCCTTCCTGTGAAAGTGGCCCGCTTCGAACGCATCCAGGGCATCCACGAGGACCTGCCCGCTGCCGAGCACGTGCTCTGGCAGGGCCGGCCGGCCTGGCGCTCGCTGGCGCGCCGCGCTTTCCACGTGCGCGAGGTGGGGCTGTACTTCGTGCTGCTGGCGTCCGTCGCCACCGTCACCGACGCGCTGGACGGCCGCACGCTGGCCGGCGGCCTGCTGCCGCTGGGCATGGGCGCCGTGGCCTGCAGCCTGCTGGCGCTGCTGGCATGGCTGAGCAGCCGCACGACGATCTACGCGATCACGACGCGGCGGGTCTTCCTGCGCATCGGCATCGCCCTGCCCCTCACCATCAACCTGCCGCTGCGGCGCATCGAGGCGGCCCGGCTCGCGCTGCATACCGACGGCAGCGGCGACCTGCCGCTGGCGCTGGAGCCCGGACCCCACCTGGCCTACCTGCACCTGTGGCCGCACGCGCGTCCCTGGCGCCTGAAGCGGCCCGAGCCGATGCTGCGCAGCGTGCCCGACGCGGCCCGCGTCGCCCGGATCCTGACCGATGCGTTGCAGGCCGCGCTCCAGGACGCGGCCGGGTCCGCCGCCGTGGCGGTGGACGTGCCGCCCGGCAGCCACCCCGGCGCGCTGCCTGCGGCGGTGCATCGGCACGCGCCGCTGGAAGCCGCGGCCTGAGCCGGCCCTTGCCTGTCGAGGTGAATCATGAGTGAACCCTTCGCCGACGTGCCGTTTCCGCACCTGCCGCTGCGGGCTGCGGCGGCGCTGGCGGTGTTCGCGCTGGTGGCCACCGCCGGCGCGCGCCTGCTGGGCCTGGGAGCCGGCCCGGCCCCCGATTCGCCCACGCGCCTCGAGCGCGACCTGCGCTTCGTCGAGCACGTGGGCAGCGGGGTCGGCATCGGTGCCGGCGGCATCGACGTGATCGATGCCGGCAGCGGCCGCAAGATCGACGAGCTGCGGCCCGGCGCCGACGGCTTCATCCGCGCCACGCTGCGCGGCCTGGCGCGCGAGCGCCGGCGCAATGGCCTGGGCGCCGAGCTGCCGTTCCACCTCGCGCTGCATACCGACGGCCGCCTGACGCTGTTCGATCCGGCCATCCACCGGACGATCGAGCTGCAGGCCTTCGGACCCTCGAATTCGGGCGCCTTCGCGCGCCTGCTGCCGGCCGAGCCGGTCGCGCCGACGCCGCAGCTGACGGCGCAGCTGTCCTCGCCCGTGGCAATGCCCGTCCCGACGCGCTAACGCTGGAGACCCCTCATGGACACGACCGAAACCATCGCCTCGGCACAGGACGCGGACCGGCTGGCGCACGATGCCTCGCTGCTGAGCCCGCGCTTCTACCGTACCGATTTCGCGGCCCTGGACCGCTTCGACTTCGCGCCGCTGCGCGAGGAGTGGGACGCGCTGTTCGCCGAGTTCGAGCGCGACACCAACCGCAGCCATTTCGAGCGCGACGAGCAGTTCAAGGCCGAGGTGCAGGCGCTGCCCGAGGGCCTGCGGCGCGAGTTCCTGCATTTCCTGATCAGCTCGGTCACGGCCGAGTTCTCCGGCTGCGTGCTGTACAACGACATCAAGCAGAACGTGCAGAATCCCGACATGAAGGCGCTGATGGGGTACATGGCGCGCGACGAATCGCGCCATGCGAACTTCATCAACCGCTGCCTGCGCGACTTCGACCTGGGCATCGACCTGGGCAACCTCAAGCGCACCAAGGACTACACCTTCTTCAAGCCCAAGTACATCTACTACGCGACCTACCTGTCGGAGAAGATCGGCTACGCGCGCTACATCACGATCTTCCGCCAGCTGCAGCGCCACCCCGAGCGCTGCTTTCATCCGATCTTCCGCTGGTTCGAGTCCTGGTGCAACGACGAATTCCGCCACGGCGAGGCCTTCGCCATCATGATGCGCAGCGATCCGAAGCTGCTCGGCGGCCTCAACAAGCTGTGGATCCGCTTCTTTCTGCTGGCGGTCTTCGCCACGATGTACGTGCGCGACCACATGCGCCCCGAGCTGCACGAGGCGATGGGCTTCGATCCGACCGACTACGACATGCGGGTGCTCAACATCACGTCGGAGATCACCCGGCAGGTGTTTCCGATGACGCTGGACCTGGACCACCCGGCCTTCCGCGCCGGACTCGACCGGCTGTTCCGCATCGCCGGCCGCCAGCGCGCGCTGGCGCGCCAGGGCGGGCTGTGGTCGCGCGTGCGGCGCGCCGGGCTGACGGTGGCCGCCGCGGCCACCTTCGTGCGCCTGTACCTGCTGCCGACCCAGCCCAACGCCGCGCCGGACCAGGTCCGTCTCGCGCCGGCCTGGTGAGCGCGCACCCGGAGCGGCACGCGTGAACGCGGCGCTGGCGCCGATCGGCTTCGCGGTCTTTGCCTGGTGGATCGGCACCGGGCTGGTCTTCATTGCCGAACGGGCAGTGCGCGGCCGCGCTGTCGCCGCACTGGCGCTCATCCTGGCAACCGGCGCGCTGTCCATCGGCGGCGTGCTCCAGTCCAGCGTGGGCACCGGGCCCGGCGCCGCCTACCTGGGGTTCGCCAGCAGCATCGGCCTGTGGGGGGCGCTGGAACTGAGCTTCCTCACGGGCCTGGTGACCGGCCCGCGCCAGCAGCCGTGCGTCCCGGACTGCCGCGGCTGGCGCCATTTCGGGCATGCGGTGATGGCGCTGCTGTACCACGAGCTGGCCCTGCTGCTGTGCGGACTGGCGGTGGCGGCGATCTGCTGGAACCAGCCCAATCCGGCCGCTGCGTGCACCTACACCCTGCTCTGGGTGATGCGCGAAAGCGCCAAACTCAATCTCTTCCTGGGGGTGCGCAACACTGCCGTGGAACTGCTGCCGCAGCGCCTGGTGCACCTGGGCAGCTATTTTGGCAAGCGCCGGGCCAATGCCCTGCTGCCCCTGTCGATCGCCGCCGCGGCGCTGGCCGACGGCGCGCTGATCCGCCATGCGATCTCGACCGTGGCGACGCCCCAGGAAGCCATCACCGGCCTGCTGCTGGCCGCGCTGCTGGCGCTGGCAATCGTCGAGCATATCGTCCTCGTCCTGCCCATCCGCCCCGATGCCCTGTGGACCTGGGCGACGCGGCGCAACGCCAGCGCGCCGCCGCCGGGCGATACCGGTGCCGCCACCCGCCGGCGCGCCGACCCGGAGGTCGCGCGGACCGTTCCGGCCGCCCCCTGAACCTCCTGCACCGGGCCGCGCGCGTACCATACGGCCGCGACGGCGGCGCGTCCGCGCCGCCCCCCACAAGGAGCGGGATCATGATTCGTACCAAGGACAGGTTCTGGCCGCGCGCCGGCGGCGTCGTCGCGCTCGCCGCCATGGCGGCCATGGCGCCGGCCAGCGCATCGAGCGCCGATGAAGCGGCCCTGCGGGCGCAGACGCCCGCATTCGTGAAGGCCTACAACAGCGGCGACGTCAAGGGCGTCGTCGCGCAATATGCGGACGACGCCGTGGTGCAGGCGCCGGGGGTCCCGGCGGCCCGCGGCAAGGCGGCGATCCTGGCCTACTTCGCGCAGGACATTGCGACCTCCGTGGCCGCCGGCATCGGCTTTGTCGTCGACGCGAAGACCGACGCCGGCATCGCCGGAGACCTGGGCTGGGAATCGGGCACGTACCAGGTCACCGTCAAGGGCAAGGTGATCGACAGCGGCAACTTCCTGTCCGTATCGCGCAAGCAGAACGGCCGGTGGCTGTATATCCGGGACATCTGGAACTCGGACCTGCCACCGCCTGCGCCACCCGCGGCGCCGGCACCGGTCGCGAAGTAGCGCGGGACGCTGGAGAAAAAAATTCCCCTCGCCCGCGTGCGGGAGAGGGGTGGGGGGTGGGCGTTGAGGCCTTGCGCCGACGCTCACCCCAGCCCGCTCCCGGAAGGAGCGGGAAAACCGTCGTGGACTACCGGGCCGACGCCGTGGGCGGGACGGCCGGTGCCGGGTCCGGCCGGGGCGTCTTCCACGTCAGGTAGTCCTGCATCTGGTCCGGATCGCCCTTGAGTTCCGGGAAATCCTTGAGCATCGAAATGCCATACAGCGGCTTGAACACGCCGTTGTGGCACGTCGCGCAATAGATCTTCGGGCCGTCGCCCATCGGACCGTGGCGGTTGGGCGGCAGCGTCGATTCGATCGAGTTCTCGAAGTTGTTGTTCAGCGCCCGCACCATGCGGATGCCGTACCAGGCGGTGGCGCGGGGCGGGCTGCTTTCCTTCCAGGACTGGAACGACTGGGTGTTGTGGCAGTAATTGCAGTTCACGCCCAACGACTTGGCCATGACCGTCATCAGCGAGTAGGTCCATTCCGTCTGCTGGATCGACTTGCCCAGGCCGTTGCGCGGCAGCGCATCGAGCGCCTGCACGCGGATGTTTTCCGAACCCTTGAGGTACAGCGTGAACGGGTCGACCGGCAGGGCACCCATCGCCCCGGCGGGCAGGATCGGCTTGTCCGCGGCGTAGAGCGGCGAGGTGGAATTCTGCTGGATGTGCCAGCCGCCGAAGCCGGCGCTGTCGGCGGGCGCCGAGATCGGACTCTGGAACCAGAGGTTCTTGGGCACCGGATTGCCGCGGTGGCACGTATAGCAGGTGACACCCGTCTCCGCGACGTGGGGCTTCCAGTGCGAGTTGATGTAGCGCACCATCTGCAGCATGCGGCGCGCGACGACCTTCGGATACTTGGTATCGAGCGCCGGATTCTCCAGCACGTGGCAGTAGTTGCAGCCCTCGCCCCCGGTGACCCAGCCTGCCATCGAGATCATCACCCGGATCATCTGGGTGGCGCTCAGGTCGCCGAGCACCTGGACGTTCTCGTACACGTCCTTGGCCCGCGGGCCGTCGGCATCGGCCGGCGGCAGCGCGTCGGGGATCTCCTGCTCGGCGAAGGTGGCGGCGTACACGCGCGGGTTGTACATCTGCACCTGGCCATCGCCGCGGAAGCCGCGCTGGATGGAGTCGATCGGGGGGCGGTCGCAGGCGCCCAGCAGGGCGCCCAGACCGAGTAGTACGCACAGGCGGCTGATGGTTTTCGGGTTCATGGCCTCACCTCCACTGCTGCGCAAATCCGCCGCGGCCGGCGACCGGGCAAACCCGGCAACGGGCGCTCATTGGCCCGCTCCCGGAAGGGTGGCCGGATCGATCACCGGCGGATCGATCGGCGGGTAGCCCGGCGCGTAGCCGTGCTTGACCGCCCACAGGTACCAGTTGTCGACCACGGTGCCGGTCAGCAGGATGCCGATGCCCCCGACCAGCGGGCACAGCACGGCAAACCACCAGGCCCAGCGGTGGATCGATTCCATCGTGGCATTGAAGCCCATGGTCCAGCGCCAGAAGAGCGCAGCCCGCTCCACGGCGGTGCCACGGTCGGTGATCTGCTCGATCTCGCGCTCGCCGCCGTAGCGGCTTACCGCCAGGATGGTCGCCGCGTGCATCGCAAACAGCAGGACCGAGCCGTACAGGAAGGCGATGGACAGCGCATGGAACGGGTTGTAGAACAGGTTGCCGTAGCGCAGCGAGAACGAGGCCACCCAGTCCAGGTGCGGAAAGATGCCGAACGGCACCGCCTCGCTCCAGCTGCCCACCAGCACCGGGCGGATGAAGCCCAGCACGATGTACAGCCAGATCGCCGCCGCGAATGCCCAGGCAACGTGGGTGCCCATCTTCAGCGCCCGCGCGCGCCGGTAGGTGCGCAGCCACCAGAGGAACAGCGAGGTCGTCAGGAAGAAACCGGCCATCTGCCACCAGCCGCCCTCGTTGAGGGGACACGGTATGTGCAGCTTGCACGACGGCGACGGCGGCTCCAGCGCCAGCCACGGCAGCTGCCGCACGAACTGGATCGGGTTCCAGCCCACCGAGGCCCACATGTTCAGGCCGATGATCTCGAAGGCCGTGAAGCCGCAGATGATCGAGGCCAGGCCCAGGAAGCCCAGGTAGAACGGACCGATCTGGGCATCGCCGAAACGGCCCAGCAGCGTGATGAACCGCGGCCGGCCCTTGCGCACCCACGGGCCGCCCGGCTCCAGCGGAGGGCCCATGTGGAAGGGACCGCGAACCTGGACCTGCGTGAACAGATTGAGATACGTTGCCATCGCCAGTTCTCCTGTTCGGCTAGCGCCAGATGGGCAGGTCGAGCCACCAGTACCAGTATTCGGGCCAGCTGCGCGTCCACAGCGGGCCGCTGATGATGATGCAGACCGCGGCGAAGAAGACCGCCGACAGCGCCAGGAACAGTCCGAGGCGGTGGATCCCCAGCGTGCCGATCGAATAGCCGATGAAGTCGCGGAAGTAGGCGTTCTCGTGCTCGGGCGACAGCACAGCGGTGCCGGGCATCGGATTGGCCGCCGAGAGGATCAGCGAGCCGTGCAGCGCCAGCGCGAAAGTCGTGGTGAAGAACAGCGACACGGCGATCATGTGCGCCGGGTTGTAGTGAAAGTGCAGGTACTGGTAGCCGGTGTTCGACACCCAGTCGAGGTGGCTGAAGATGCCGTAGGGAAAGCCGTGTCCCCAGGCGCCCAGCAGCAGCGGCCGGAAGACCTCGAGTGTGGTGTAGGCCAGGATCGCGAAGCTGAAGGCGAAGGGCACGTGCAGGCCCATGCCCAGCTTGCGGGCGATCTCGACCTCGCGCAGCGCCCACGAGATGAACGCGCCCAGCGCGCACACCGTGATCAGCTGCCACAGCCCCCCCTCCTGGAGCGGCGCCAGCGCCAGCCCGTAGCTCAGGTCCGGCGGCGCGATGCTGATGCGCCATGGATTCCACGTCGGCCCCAGCGAGGCGCCGTACAGGATCAGCAGCGTGCCCAGGACCGCAAAGAAGATCGTGGTGACACCGAAGAACCCGACGAAGAACGGTCCGACCCAGAAATCGAACAGGTCGCCGCCCACCAGGGTGCCACCGCGCACGCGGTATTTCCTCTCAAAGCTCAGCATCGACATCGCTGCTCCCCCTATAGACCTTGCCCACCGTGCCCAGGGCGCGGGCCGGTCGGAGCGCTGCCCCAGCCGTGCCCGCTGTTCCCGAACACCGCGCTATTTCATCGCCGGCGGCACCGGGGCCGCCTGCAGCTGCACCGACTTGGCGCTGCCGTGCGGCCCGTCGATCCAGTTGAACCGGTTGCTGCTGAGCAGGATGAAGTGGATCAGCAGGGCCAGTACGGCCAGGAACACGGCCAGGGCGATCAGCGCCCGGCGTGGGTCAAAGAGCATCCAGATACGCCACATTTGGAACACCTCCTAGGGAAAGTAAGACATGAAGCTGAAGACCGCCGACGTCACCGATCCGACCAGCGAACCTTGCCGTTCGGCCCCTGGCAACCACGAACGCCAGTCAAGGCGGGTGAGCATGCCAACCACGGCCAGGGCAAGAAAAATGGCAAAGCACGCCACGAACATTGCCGTGAACGAGAACGACCGTTCATGGCGCGTCGCATCCAGCAGAGCCGATCCGGGAATCATCATGGGTATCTCCTTGGCGCCGCATCAAAACCAGGGACGCCAACTCCAGACCAAAGCGTGCGCGATGATGGCAATGACCGTGAAACCGATGAAACTGGACATGAACAGCTTGTGGAACTCCTGTGCTTCCCGCTCCGTCAGGCCCGAGAGCGAGCCGTTTCGTTCAGACATGGTGGGTTTCCTCCTTCAGGGCCTTTCGGCAGGTGCCGCGCAAACCCCGCGGCGGGGTACAGATTCGGCCGCAAGGCCGCACCGACCGGCTGCCCGCCCGAAGGCGCGACAGGCCGGTCAATTCGATTCGATCTGCCATGGCGCAGTCGTCTCAGGCCGGCTGCGGATCGCGTTGACCGGCGGGCACGGGCGCCGCGCGCCGTCCGAGGTGCTCGATCGTCACCGCGGCGGCGCCGGCGGCCCGGGCCGCGCGATCGGCCGTGTCGCGCAGCTGCTTGGCCGCGGAGATGCGCAGCAGCACCGGATAGGTCTCGAGCAGCGCGTCGAGTTCGCGCTTGGCCGCGGCATCCCACGGCAACTCCTGCTGGCCGCGCGCCGGGGTCGCGTCGACTTTGTCCAGGTCGGTGGCCAGCGGGATGATGTGGAACAGCGCATCGAACATCGCGTTGCAGACTTCCTGCACGAGGAAGGTAGCCCCCGCGTAGCCCATGAAGGGCGTGCCGGTGTGGCGCCGGATGATGGCGCCCGGGAACGAGGCGGGTATGTACATCGCCCGTCCGCCGATCTCCGACAGGTACATGCGCTCGTTGTAGCTGCCGAACAGCACCAACGGCGTGCGCTCGCGGATCGCCTTGCGCACCGCCTCGTTGTCCGGCTTGACCCCGGCGCGGCGTTCGAAATGAAAATTGCACGGCAGGCCGAGCTCGTCCTGCAGGAAATGCCGGATGCCGCGCGCGTGGGTCTCGCTGGCATGGATGCCGAAGCTGGCCGTGCCGAAGAAATCCTGCGTCACCGAGCGCCACAGGTCCCAGATGGGCTTGATGGTCGAATGCTTCTCGCGGGTGATGAACGGCTCCGGATCGAGCCCCAGCAGTTCTCCGAGCGAACGCAGGAAGCGGGTGGTCGAATCGAGCCCGATCGGCGCCTGCAGGTAGGGGCGGTCGAGCGCTTCGGCCAGCAGGCGGCCGTACTCGCGGTACATCACGACGTTGACCTCGGCGTCGACCAGGCGCTCGACGTCCTGCAGGTGGGTGCCCAGCGGAAACACCAGGTTCACCTCGGCGCCGATGCCCTCCACCAGGCGGCGTATTTCCGCCAGGTCCGACCAGGTGTTGAAGTAGCCGTACATCGGGCCCAGGATGTTCACCCGCGGCTTCTGGCCCGGCGCCCGCGGCTTGCACGCCGGCACCTGGCGCAGGCCGTACTCGGACCACAGCCAGAGCATCGCCCGGTTGGCGCACTGCCACTGGTCCTCGTCGATGGTGCGCGGCAGGAAGCGCTTGAGTCCGCTGCCCTCCGGGGCCACGCCGCCACCGATCATCTCCGCGATCGATCCGGTCACCACCACCGCCGGCAATTCGGGGTCGAGCGTGCGGTGCGCGCGCCGCATCGCCTGTTCGGTGCCCTTCTGCCCCAGCTCGTCCTCCGACAGGCCGGTGACGACGATCGGCAGCTCGTGCGGAGGCAGCGCGTCGGTGTAGTGCAGCACCGAGGTCACCGGCAGGTTCTCGCAGCCCACCGGGCCGTCGATCACCACCTGCAGGCCCTTGATCGACGTGAAGGCGTAGACGGCCCCCCAGTAGCCGCCGGCGCGGTCGTGGTCCAGCACCAGCATCAGATCATCTCCTCGGCCTTGCGGCGCTTCGCCTGCTTTTCCAGGTGGCGCCGGTGCATCTCGCGGAATTGGGGCCGGGCCTGGGGCACGTCCTCCCAGATGCCAGCCTGGTCGCCGCTGCCGACGCCCGCGAAAAACGTCTTCATCGTGTCGAAGCGACCCTGCGACCCGAGCGCCGCGTTGACGACGGCCGCCAGCGAGCCGGCGCCCGCCG
>JBBISD010000060.1:0-16109 GCA_037441485.1 Burkholderiales bacterium | reverse complement strand
AAGTCGATGATGCGAATGCCACTAAGCGGTTTATCCATGGTGCCTTGAATCCTCTTGTCTCTCGGTCTGACGAAATAGGTTTTTGTCGGGGCGGGTCGACGGATCGAGCGCCTACTTGTACATCGTCTGGGCCATCGTCCCGGGGGCGTAGACCGCCGGATCGACCCAGATGTTGATGACCGCCGACTTGCCGGTCTTGTGCACCGCCTCGCGGGCGCGCAGCAGGGCGCCGGCGATCTTGGCGGGGTCGCGCACCTCCTCGCCGTAGCCGCCCAGCATCTCGGCGAACTTGCCGTAGGGCACGTCGCCCAGCAGGTTGCCCACGTTGCCGCGCTCCTGGCCGTACTTGGCGAGCTGGCCGTAGCGGATCTGGTTCATCGCCGAGTTGTTGCCGACCACCGCGATGTACGGGACCTTGAAGCGGTTGGCCGTCTCCATGTCGAAGGCGGTCATGCTGAAGGCGCCGTCGCCGTAGAAGCAGAGGACTTCCTTCTCGGGATTGGCCAGGCCCGCGGCGATGGCAAAGCCCGTGCCCACGCCCAGCGAACCGAGCGCACCCGGATCCATCCACTGGCCCGGCCGGCGCGGCCGCACGGCCTGCGCGGAGATGGTGACGACGTCGCCGCCGTCGCCGATGTACACGGTGTTGTCGGCCAGGAACTCGTTGATCTCGTAGGCGACGCGGTACGGGTGGATCAGCGCGTTGTTGGACTTGAACAGCGGCATGAGCTTCTCGGTGGCCACCGTCTCGGCCTCCTGCAGCTCGCGCATCCACGCCTTGCGCGCCTGGCGCTTGTCGTTCTTGATGCGGCCGGTGGCGGCCTGCAGCACCGCGCCCAGGATCGCGCCCGGATGGCCGGCAAGCCCCAGGTCGATGTCGCGGTTCTTGGCGACGGTCGCGTAGTTCATGTCGATCTGCACCAGCTTGAGGTTCTTGCTGATGCGCTTGCCGTAGCCCATGCGGAAGTCGAACGGCGTGCCGACGATGACGATCACGTCGGCCTTGGCGAAGGCCTGCGAGCGGGTGCGGTCGAAATGGTGCGGATCGTTCGGGGGCAGCAGGCCGCGGCTGGCGCCGTTGAAGTAGCCCGGGATGTCCAGGCCGCGCAGCAGCGCGACGGCCTCTTCGTGGCCGCGTGCGGTCCAGACCTGCTGGCCGTAGAGGATGGCCGGGCGCTCGGCGTTGACGAGCAGGTCGGCCAGCTTCTCGATGTCGGCCGGATCGCCCAACTGGCGGGTCGACGCGCGGTAGCGGCCGGCCTCGGGGATGACGGCGGTCTTGACGTCGATCTCGCGGTCGAGCACGTCGCGCGGAATCTCCAGGTAGGAGGGGCCGGGGGCGCCGTTGAAGGCTTCGCGGATGGCCATCGACACCATGTCGGCGGCGCGCTCGGTGGAGCGCACGCCGGCGGCGAACTTGGTGATGGGCTTCATCATGTCGACGTGGGGCAGGTCCTGCAGCGAACCCATCATGTGCTGGGTCATGCCGCCCTGGCCGCCGATGTGCAGCATCGGGGTCTCCGAGCGGAAGGCGGTGGCCACGCCGGTGACGGCGTTGGTGCAGCCCGGGCCGGCGGTGGTGACGCACACGCCCAGCTTGCCGGTCTGGCGCGCATAGCCGTCGGCGGCGTGCGCGGCGACCTGCTCGTGGCGCACGTCGATGATGCGGATGCCTTCGTCGACGCAGCCGTCGTAGATGTCGATGATGTGCCCGCCGCACAGCGTGAAGATGGTGTCGACGCCCTCGTTCTTCAGGGCGCGGGCGACGAGGTGTCCGCCCGAGATGACGTTGGCGTCACGGCTTTTCTGCTTGAGCGTGTCGTCGGCTGTCGTGGTGGCCGACCGGTTTTCCAGGACGGAAGACATGGTTCTCCTTTTTTGGGGCAATGGGCCCTCAGCGTGCTTGCGCCGTGCCCGGAGGATGCACCTGCACCACGGGATGTCGCGGCGAGCGGGTGAACATCTTTCGATGATGGACGAAGCGCGATCGAACTGCCGTTGACCACGGTCAAGATTTGAAAAAAACGCGCGCCGCCACCGCAATAATGCCCCGCGGCGATGCCGCGCGCGGGCCATGGCGATCCCGCACGTCATCCGAACGACGCAGCGGCGCGCGATCCCCCGAACTGCCGGGCGCGGGCACCGCTATTCGCGTTATGGTGCCGCGGCGGTCGCCGGCGGCAGCGTAGCCGCCCAGTCAAGCGCCTGGTCGACGAACCGGTCCGCGGCGGCGCGCAGCGCCTGCAGGCCGCCGGCGGCATCGGGCGTGACGGCCGGCTGCGCGATCGCAAAGCTGCGCTGCGCCAGCACGGTGCCCGCGCCGCGCCGTGCCGGCGCGGCGAACACCCGCACGTGCGCCTGCAGCTGCGCATGGCTGGACGTCGCGTCGTCATAGACCTGGCTGAACTCTTCAAGTTCCACCAGCAGCCGCACGCTGCCGGCAGCCAGCGGCCGGTCGGCCGCCGCCGCTGGCGTGCGTGCTGCCATTGCCTCGCGCAGGCGCAGCTCGAGCAGCGCTGCCGGCGGCGCGACCCATGCGCTGCGGGTATAGGACTGCAGCTGGGCCGGGTCGGCAAAGGCCAGCCGATACAGCAAGGCGGGGCTGTCGAGCCAGGCAGGGGCAGTAACGGCAACGTCGCCAGGGACAAGGTCCGGCAGGGCCCGGCCGGCCAGCGGTTTTTCCAGCGGCAGGCCGAAATCGTGGCGCGTGGGTGGCGGCGGCGCAGCAGCGCAGGCGGCGAGCAGCAGCGCTGCCAGCGCGGGTATCAGGACGCAGGCCCCCGGACGGCGTCCGCCGGTTCGCGGTTTGTCGTGGACAAATTCAGGCAGCATCAGCGGCTCCCGGTCACGACGGCGGGCGGCACGAAGCCGGGCTCGCCCGGCCCGGGCGTCTCGGGCGGCCGGCCAAATACCAGGCTCTGCGGCCGCTGCTGCAACTGGCCCAGCAGGCGCTCGAGGCTGCGGGCCGAGGCGCTGAGCTCGTCGAGCGTGCGGGTCAGGTGGGGCAGGGCATCGTCGACCACCGCGGACTGCAGCGCTACGCTGGCCTGGCCCAATGCCTGCGCACCCTGGCCGACCTGGTCGAGCGCCCCCAGGTGCTGGCCCAGCTGGCCGGAAACGCCGTGCACGTCTACCAGCACCTGGTCCAGGTGCTGCAGGGCCACGCGCGCATCGGTCTGCAGCGCCTGCAGGCCACGCGCGGCCGGCTGCAGGTCCTGCGCCAGTTGCGCCATCTGGCGCGCCGCGGCGTCGGCGCTGCGCAGCGTGCCGCCCAGGTGCGCGAGATTGTCGTCGCTCAGCGCCGCGTTGAGCCGGCGCGCCACCTGGGCCGCGTCGTGCAGCAGGTCGCGGCCCGAATCGGTAAGGCCGTCGATCAGCGAGGGCCGCAGTTCGATGCGCCCCGGCGCGGCATCGGAGGTGGCCAGCAGCTGCGGATGGCTGCCGTCGTCGTCCAGTGAAATAAAGGAGAGGCCGGTCACGCCCTGGAAGGCCAGCTGCCCGTAGGTGCCCTGCGTGAGCGCGGCCGCCCGGTCCACGGCGATGGTCACGAGCACCGTGCGCCGGTCCTGCGGGTCGAAGCCGATGGCGTCGACGCGGCCCACGTCGACGCCGCGCAGGCGCACCGCGGCCTTGACGTGCAGCCCCGACACCGGCACCCGCGCCACCACCAGGTAGCGCACGGTGTCGATGCGGTCGCGCGTGAGCCACAGCGCCGCGACGATCAGGCCGATCGTCAGCGCGATCACGAACAATCCTGCCGCTATCACGTTTGCCCGGCTTTCCATGCGCTGGTCTCCTCAGGGGTTCTCGACGCTGGCGGTCCGGCGCACGCCCTTGCGCCCGCCGGCGCGCCGCGTCTGCCCGAGCGCGCGGCGGACATCGTCGACGCTGGACTGCGCGCAGCGCTGCGCGTGGCCCAGGAAGAAGCTGTGCACGAACGGGTGGGGCAGTTGCACCACCTCCCACAGCGGCGCCACGGTGATCAGGCGCTGGTCGGCCAGCACCGCGACGCGGTCGGCCAGCGCGATCAGCGTATTGACGTCGTGCGTCACCATGACGACGGTAAGGTGCAGCTCCTGGCGCAGGCGCTCGATGAGCTGCACGAAGCCCGCGCTGCGCTCCGGGTCGAGGCCCGCCGTGGGCTCGTCCAGGAACAGCAGTTCCGGATCGAGCGCCAGCGCGCGCGCCAGCGCCACGCGCTTGACCATGCCGCCGGAAAGCTGCGCGGGCAGCTTGCCGGCGCTGTCCTCGTCGATCTCCACCAGGGCCAGCTTCATCATCACGAGCTCGCGCACCACGTCCTCGGGCAGCGCGCGCAGCTCGCGCAGCGGCAGCGCGATGTTGTCGTACACGCTCAGCGCCGAGAACAGCGCGCCCTCCTGGAACAGCACGCCCCAGCGCCGGCGGGTGCGCTGCATGCGCTCCTGGTCGCAGCCCTGCAGCGGCGTGCCGAACACCCGGATGCGGCCGCGGGCCGGCGCGCCCAGGCCCAGCATCAGGCGCATCAGCGTGGTCTTGCCGCTGCCCGACTCGCCGATCAACGCCAGGACCTCGTTGGGACGCACGCACAGGTCGATGCCGCGGTGGATGATCCGCTCGCCCAGCTGCGTCCATACGTCCTCGACCTCGATCAGGCAGCCGGGGACCGCCGGCGCGTCCGCCGGCGGCAGGGGCGGCGCGGTCGGGGCGCTGCTCACAGGCCCACCGGCGAGAACAGCACGGCGATGGCCGCGTCCACCAGGATCACCACCGTGATCGAGGTCACTACCGAGTCGGTGGTGCCGGTGGCCAGGCTTTCGGTATTGGGCTTGATGCGCAGGCCGTAATGGCAGGCGATCACCGCGATGAGGATGCCGAAGAGCATGCCCTTGCCCACGCCCAGCCACAGGTTGGACGGCGGCAGCGTGGCCGGCAGCGTATGCAGGAACTGCCGGTAGCTGATGCCCAGCTCCCAGTCGGCCGCCAGCATGCCGCCCACCAGGGCGATGGCATCGCACCACAGCACGAGCAGCGGCAGGGTGACGGCCAGGGCCAGCACCTTGGGCAGCACCAGCCGCAGCGTCTGCGAGATGCCCATCACCGACAGCGCGTCGAGTTCCTCGGTGACGCGCATCACGCCCAGCTGCGCGGTCATCGACGAGCCCGAGCGTCCGGCCACGAGAATGGCCGCCAGCATCGGGCCGAGCTCGCGCACGATGCCCACGCCCAGTATGTTGATGATGAAGATATTGGCGCCATAGGCGGCCAGTTGCTTGGCCGAGAGGTACGACAGCACCACGCCCACCAGAAAACCCACCAGTGCAACGATGGGCAGCGCCTGGGCGCCCGTGCGGTGGATGTTGGCGGAGATCTCGCGCCAGGGAATCCGGCCGGGCTGGCGCAGCACCGGCAGCACGTCGAGCACGAGATGGCCCGACAGCAGCACGACCTGGATGACGTGCTCGCGCAGCGCCAGCAGCAGCCGGCCCAGCGCCGCCACCACGGCCAGCGGATCGCGCGGCGGCGGCGCCGGGGCCGGCAGCGGCACCGGCGACAGGTGCGCGAAGGCCGATTCCTGCTCGGGGCGCAGCTGCAGCGGCGGGCGCCGGCGGCCCCAGCTGCGCCACAGCAGCAGCGCCCCGGCATCGTCCAGCGCGAGCACGCCGCGCAGGTCCCACACCGCATTGCCTTCGCGCACGTAGCCCAGCATCTGGCGCCGCAGCGCCACGGCGCGCGGCAGCAAGGCCCGCAGCACCCAGCTGCCGGTGAGCACGATGCGCGCGGCGCCGTCAGTGCCCGCCCGGCGCTCGATCCGCGGCGGGTCCGCGCCGCCCGCCGCTGCGGGATCGGTGGTATCGGGTTCCGCGGGATCCGGCCCGACGTCGGGCGCGCTGGCGGTCATGGGCGCGCGGCCTGCGCGTCGGCCTTGAGCGGACCGGGCGCGGGCGCGCCGGGATCGGTGTCGCCCTCCTCGACGCCCAGCGCCTCCACCCGCGGCTCTTCTTCCACCTCGTGGCCGGCATCCGCCCACGCATCCAGGCCGCCCGCCAGCGGACGCACATGCTGGTAGCCGTGGTCCATCAGCAGGCGCGCCACCCGTGCGGCCGACGCTTCGCTGGGGCAGGAGCAGTAGACGACGATCTCGTTGCCGCGGGGCACGCCCTGCAGGTGCTGCTGGGCGTCTTCCAGGTCGATCGCGCGTGCGCCCGGTATGCGGCGCGGGTCGACCCTGCGGGCCGCGGCCGAGCGCACGTCCAGGATCACCGGCTTGACCGGACCCTGCACCAGCCGGCGCAGTTCGTCCACCGAGATGCGCGCCATGCGCAATGCCCGGTAAAAACGCCGGCGCTCCCACCACTTGAACAGCAGGAACAGGCCGAAGGCCGCGGCCAGCGCATACAGCGCCATCGCCCCGAAGCGCTCCAGGTAGGCGCCGGCCAGGGCGATCTGCGCGTGGAACAGCGCGCCCGCGCCCAGCGAAACGCCGATCCAGATCAGCGCCCCGCCGCCGCCGTAGGCCAGAAAACCGCCGAGCGGCAGGCGCATGGCACCGGCCAGCGGCGGCGCCACCGTGGACAGGCCGGGAACGAACTTGGCGACCAGCAGCAGGCGCGCCCCCCAGCGGCCGTACAGGGCCTCGGTCTGGCGCACGCACGAGTCGGGCGACAGCGAGATCCGGCACAGCGTCTTGAGCACATGGTGGCCGTAGCGCTGGCCGGCCAGGTACCAGGCGAGGTCGCCGATCAGCGACGCGAACAGGGCTACCAGGACGATGGCTGGAATCGACAGCGTGCCCCCGACGGCCAGCGCCCCGGCGACGATGAGCAGCGGCATCGCCGGCAGGGGCACGCCCACGGTCTCGAGCAGCACGCCGGCAAAGATCAGCAGCAGGCCGTACTGGTTGGTCAGGCGTATCAGTTCCTGCATGGCTCTGCCCGTTGCGCGTGATGGGATGGGTGGCGGTGCCAGACGGCGTCCGCCGCCAGCGGCGGACCACGCGGCCCTGGCGGCAGGGCCGGCGCAGGCGGTATTTTGCACCCGCGGCGGCGCCGCGCCGCGTGCACGCATTTTTGCGACGGCCGGTGACGCGGGCGCGCCGGCAATCGCGGTAGTCTGGCGCCGGTGGGCGCACGCCCGATCGGGAGTTTGCAATGACGCCAGGCAGAAGCACCGATCCGGCAGCGCCGGCGCACGCCCCGGCGGCCGATGCTGGCGAGGTCACGCGCGAGACGCTGCTGCACGCGCTGTACGAGGCGGCCGAACTCGAGCACAACCTGATGTGCACCTACCTGTACGCGGCTTTCAGCCTGCGCGAGGGCGCGGCCGAGGGCCTGCGCCCCGACGAGGCCGCGGCCGTGGAACGCTGGCGCCGCACGATCCTGGACGTGGCCGTCGACGAGATGGGCCACCTGGTCGCAGTGTGGAACATCACCTCGGCGCTGGGTGGCACGCCGCATTTCGGCCGCGGCAATTTTCCGCTCGATCCGGGCATCCTGCCCGCCGGCGTGGTGGTGCGGCTGGCGCCGTTCAGTGCGGCGGTGCTGCAGCACTTCGTGCACCTGGAGCGCCCCGAGGGGTCCACCGAGCCCGACGGCGCCGGCTTCGCGCCCGAGTTCGCCTTCACCCGCAGTGCCCGGCGTCCGCGCATCACGCCGATGGGCCTGGACTACGCGACGGTCGGCGCCTTCTACGCCACGCTTTCGGACAACCTGCGCCGCTTCGTCGCGCGCGTGGGCGAGCGCGCGGCCTTTTGCGGCGACCCGGCACTGCAACTGTCGCCCGCCGAGATCGGCCTCGGCGGGGCGCAGCCGGTAATCTGCTCCAGGACCGCGCTGGCCGCCTTTGCCGCCATCGTCGTCCAGGGGGAAGGTGCGCCGGCCGACGCCGCGGGTTCGCACTTCCGGGCCTTCACCGCCATCCGCCACGAACTGGCGGCCCTTACGGCAGCCAATCCGGACTTCCGCCCGGCCCACCCCGCGGCCACCAACCCCGTGCTGCGCTCGCCGGTGCGCCCGGCCGGGCGCGTGTGGATCGAGGACGAGACCGCCGCTGCCACGGTGGACGTCGCCAACGCGACCTACGGCCTGATGCTGCGGCTGGTTGCCTACGCCTACGCGGCCCCGCGCCCGCACCCGCACAAGTCGCTGGCGATCGACCTGGCGCTGGGGCTGATGCGCGCGATGACGCCGCTGGCCGAGCGCGCCGCGCGCCTGCCCGCCGGGCCGTCGAATCCGGACTGCAATGCCGGCGTGAGCTTCGTCGCGCTGCGCGACGCCGCGCCATTGCCGGTGGGCCCGGCCGCCGGCCGCTTCTTCGTCGAGCGCCTCGACGAATTGCACCGTTCTGGCCAGGCGCTGCAGGCCGCTGCGGGCGGCGGCGACCCGCGGGTCGACCGAGCGCTGCGCCAGTGCCAGACGCTGGCGCGCCGCGCCGCCAGCGGCTTCGCGCTCGATGCCCCGACCCCCGGACCGGCGGCGCCGGTCCCGGTGGCCGCCGCGACCGGCGCCGCCACCGGGCCGGCCGTGGCGACGGCCGCGGACAATCCTTCGGTGCGGGTCGTCGACGGCGTGGAGATCGTCGACGGGCGCACGCTGCAGTTGCGCTTCGAGTCCCGGCGCTGCATACATGCGCGCTTCTGCGTCAGCGGGGCGCCCCAGGTCTTCCTGGCCAACGTGCAGGGACCGTGGATCCACCCGGACGCGATGGACACCGAAGCCCTGGTGGCAATTGCCCACGCCTGCCCCTCGGGCGCCATCCAGTACACGCGCAAGGACGGCCGTCCCGACGAACTGCCGCCACCGGTAAACCTGCTGGCGGTGCGTGAAGCCGGTCCGTACGCCGTGCACGCGCCGATCAGCCTCGAGGGCAAGCCGGCCGGCTTGCGCGCCACGCTGTGCCGCTGCGGCGCCTCGAAGAACAAGCCGTATTGCGACGGCTCGCACCATGCGGTCGGGTTTGCCGCCAGCGGCGAGCCGGCCACCGGCGAGGCCCAGACGCTGGCGCGGCGCGACGGCCCGCTGGCCATCGACCCCCAGGTGGACGGGCCGCTGCAGGTGCGCGGCAACCTGGAGGTGATCAGCGGCACCGGCCGCATGGTCACCCGCGTGAGCCAGGCGGCACTATGTCGCTGCGGCGGCAGCGCCAACAAGCCGTTTTGCGACGGCACGCATGCGCGGATCGGGTTCCGGTCCGATTGAGCGGCAATGCCACGGTACCCGCATCAATGCCAGCCTTCATCGGCGACGCGGCCAGCGTCCCGGTGGAAATCCCCAGCTTGCTGCCCTGCAAAAAGCGGCGCATGCGTTTACGATCGGGGATTGATCCGTCGCTGAGCGTGCGTGTGCCGCGGTGGCGCCCGGCGGCCCCGCTGCCGGCGCCGCCGTCCCCGGCCTACCGCGCGTGAAACTGCCATGACCGTCGACCAGATTGCCCTGCTGCTATTGCTCTGCGTAATCAACTACCCGTTCGTGCTGGCCATGGAATGGTCGGTGCGCCGCGGCTACTTCAAGCCCGTGTACGACGTGCCGGTGCTCCCGGAGCAGCGCCGGCGCGAGATCCGCAACGCGCTGCACACCACGCCGATGCACCCGGCGATCATCGCGCTGTGCATCCTGACCGGGGCGGCGCGCATCGGTCCAGAGACCGCCGCCAGCGTGCTCGCGACCTTCGCCATCACCTTCGTGTGGACCGAGATCTATCACTATGGCCTGCACCGGGCGATGCACCTGAAGGCGTTCCACTTCACGCACCGCGAGCACCACCGCTCGCGCATCACCAATGCGTGGACCTCGATCTCCTTTTCGTTGTGGGAAGAGTTCCTCTTCGCCGTCGGGGTCATGGCTTTCCTGAGCGCGCTCTCGTGGATCCATCCCATTTCCCTTTACGGCGTCGTGGCCTATTACCTGCTGTACTTTTCCACCAATACCATCGGCCACGCCAACGTCGAGTACAACGCGCCCGGCCATGCCGATACCTTCTTCGGCAAGATCTTCACCACGTCGGCGTACCACGCCATGCATCACGCGCGCTACATCAACAACTATGGTCTGCTGACACCCTTCATGGACCGGCTGTTCCGGACCGAATGGGCCGACTCTGCCCAGGTGCAGACGCGTGCGGCCCAGGGACAGCCGCTCAAGGCGCTCAAGGAGCGCTACGACCGACAGGATGAGGCCCAGGAGGCCGGCGACCCCGCCCTGGAGAAGTCCGCGAGCCGGAAAGGTTTGTTTACAACCTGATCCGGTCCCTTACACACGCATCGTCCACCTTCCGGTCCTTGCCCGCGTTTGATACGGTAGCCTGATCCCACCGTGCCACGACGACAAGAAGGAAGGAACCCCATGACCCTGCGCGTGAATCTCCCGGCCGTTCTGCTCAGCCTGGCGCTGCCGCTGCTGGCCGGCGCCGCCGGCGCCCAGGCCCCGGTGCCCGGGCACCACCCCGCCTACCTGCAGGCGCTGACCGACCTGCGCGACGCGCGCTGGTTCCTGGCCCACCCGCGCGATGGCGCACCCCTGGAAGAGCGCGAGCGCCATGCCGTCGTCGAGATCGACCGCGCCATCGAGCAGGTGCAGCGTGCCGCCTACTACGATGGCAAGGACGTGTACGAGCATCCGCGCGAAGACGCGTACCCGGACGCCCGTGGCCGCCTGCGCCGCGTGTCGGGCCTGCTGCGCAAGTCCCGCGACGACGTGGCCGAGCCGGAGGACAACTACCAGGTGCGCGACCTGCAACGACACGCGGTGGAGCGCATCGACGAGGCCATCCGCATCACGGAAAGCGTGATGGTCGAGCGCGAGCGGGCCCGCGAGAGGTACCGCGACCGCGAGGAAGACCGTGACCGCGGCTACGACCGCCATTGAGCCCCAGCCGCCCCAAACAGGGCACCCCACTGACCGCGTCGCCGGGCGGCGCCCATAATCGGGTGCGGCCTCGACAGGATCGCCGACCGAACCGGAGAAACCAATGAACCTCATTCGCAATGCGGCCGCCGTGCGCCGCCTCCCCGGGCGGTTCGCCGCCGTGGCCCTCGTCACCGCAGGCCTGGGCGCCTGCGTCGTGGCGCCGGTCGGTCCCGACTACGGCTACGGCTATGGCGGGGCTTCGTACTACAACCCCGGCCCGTACGCCTATGTGGCCGTGCCGCCGCCGGAGCCGCGCGTCGAGATGGTGGGAGTGGCCCCGGGACCCGGCTACCTGTGGATCGGCGGCTATTGGGGTTGGGCCGGCGGGCGCCACGATTGGGTGCCGGGCCGCTGGGAAGCGCCGCGCCCCGGCTACCGCTATGAACCGCACCAGTGGGTGCACGAGGACCGGGGCTGGCGCCTGCACGAAGGCGGCTGGCGCGAAGACCGCGGCCGCGGCCGCGGCGAGCACGACGACCGCCGCCACTGACGATTCGGGCATCGCGTTGCTCCCTTTTCTCCGCGAGCGGGTCGGGGTGAGGGTGCGAACGCGGCGAGCGCGTCAACCAGACGCGCCCACCCCGCGCGATGCGTAAGGTGGCCGTAAGCGGGTATTCTTACCGTGCAACTGGCCCGCGCGCGCAGTAAGAAGCCGTATCCCAAGGGGAACCCGCCTATGTCCAGCATCGAATCCGTACTTCTCGAGAAGCGCATATTCGCGCCGGGCGAGCGCGCCACCAAGGGCGCCGCCATCTCCGGCATGGACGCCTACCGCGCGCTGTGCGCCGAGGCGCAGCAGCAGCCCGATGCCTTCTGGCGCCGGCTGGCACTGGAGAACCTGTTGTGGCGCAAGCCCTTCACGCAGGTTCTCGACGAATCGAAGGCGCCGTTCTACCGCTGGTTTGCCGACGGCAAGCTCAATGCCTCGTACAACTGCCTGGACCGCAACCTGGAGAACGGCAACGCCGGCAAGGTGGCCATCATCTTCGAGGCCGACGACGGCACGGTCACGCGGATCACCTACCAGGATCTGCACGCGCGGGTGTGCCAGCTGGCCAACGGGCTGCGCGCGCTGGGCTACAAGAAGGGCGACCGGGCGATCATCTACCTGCCGATGTCCATCGAGGCCGTCGTGGCCATGCAGGCCTGCGCGCGCCTGGGCGTGATCCACTCGGTGGTGTTCGGCGGCTTCTCGGCCAAGTCCGTGCAGGAGCGCATCGTCGACGTCGGCGCAAGCCTGGTGATCTGCGCCGACGAGCAGATGCGCGGCGGCAAGGCCGTGCCGCTCAAGCCCGCCATCGACGAGGCCTTTGCGATGGGCGGCTGCGAGGCGGTGCGCCACGTGATCGTGTACGAGCGCACGCACGGCAAGGTGGCCTGGCATCCGCGCGACCACAAGCTGGCCGACGTGATGAAGGGCCAGCCGCAGGCCTGCGAGCCCGAGTGGGTGGAGGCCGAGCATCCGCTCTTCGTGCTCTACACCTCGGGGTCCACCGGCAAGCCCAAGGGCGTGCAGCACGCCACCGGCGGCTACCTGCTGTGGGCCGTGCTGACGATGAAGTGGACCTTCGACATCCGCCCGGAGGACGTATTCTGGTGCACCGCCGACGTTGGCTGGGTGACCGGACACTCGTACGTGTGTTACGGCCCGCTGGCCGCCGGCGCCACCGAGGTGATCTTCGAGGGCGTGCCGACCTTCCCCAATGCCGGCCGCTTCTGGCGCATGTGCCAGGACCACAAGGTCAGCATCTTCTACACCGCGCCCACGGCCATCCGCGCGCTGATCAAGGCCAACGAAGGCGACACGAGCACCCACCCGGACCGGTTCGACCTGAGCAGCCTGCGCATCCTGGGCACCGTGGGCGAGCCGATCAATCCCGAGGCGTGGATGTGGTACTACAAGCACGTGGGCAAGGAACGCTGCCCGATCGTCGACACCTTCTGGCAGACCGAGACCGGCGGCCACATGATCACGCCGCTGCCGGGCGCGACGCCGCTGGTGCCGGGGTCGTGCACGCTGGCGCTGCCCGGCATCGAGGCGGCCATCGTCGATGAAACCGGACACGACGTGCCCAACGGGCAGGGCGGCCTGCTGGTGGTCAAGCGCCCCTGGCCCTCGATGATCCGCACCATCTGGGGCGACCCCGAGCGTTTCGTCAAGAGCTATTACCCGGCGGAGCTGGGCGGCCGCCTGTACCTGGCCGGCGACGGCGCCATCCGCGACAAGGACACCGGCTACTTCACCATCGTGGGCCGGATCGACGACGTGCTCAACGTCTCGGGCCACCGGATGGGGACCATGGAAATCGAATCGGCGCTGGTGTCGCATCCGCTGGTGGCCGAGGCCGCCGTGGTGGGGCGCCCCGACGATCTCACCGGCGAAGCGATCTGCGCCTTTGTCGTGCTCAAGCGGACCCGCCCCGAGGGCGAGGAAGGCCTGAAGATCGCCAAGGACCTGCGCGACTGGGTCGCCAAGGAGATCGGCCCGATCGCCAAGCCCAAGGACATCCGCTTCGGCGACAACCTTCCCAAGACCCGCTCGGGCAAGATCATGCGCCGCCTGCTGCGCTCGCTGGCCAAGGGCGAGACCATCGCCCAGGACACCTCGACGCTGGAGAACCCGGCCATCCTCGAGCAGCTCAAGGTGACGCTGTAGCGGGGCGTGGGCGTACCCAATGGCGCAACCGCCATCCATGCCCATTGCCCCGCCGCCATCCGCTTACTGGTCCCAGACGCGCCGGCTGACGCTGGCGCTGCTCGCGGTCTGGTTCGCTACCACCTTCGTCCTGGTCTTCTTCGCCCGATCGCTGCGCTTCACCTTCCTGGGCTGGCCGTTCTCCTTCTACATGGCGGCGCAGGGATCGCTGCTCATCTACCTGCTCATCGTCTACCTCTACGCGCGCCGCCAGCGCCGGCGCGACCTGGCCTTCGAGCTGGGTGATCCGCAGGACAACTAGCGCTGCCGTGGCCGCCTTCCCCGTCCGTGCCGCGCCCGGCGAACGCAACGAGGCGCGCGGCTTTTCCCGGCGCCTGGGCCGGTACTACCTGTGGTTCACTGCCGCCTTCCTGTGCTTCGTGCTGCTGCTGGGCGTCGGCGAACGCCTTGGCCTGCCGCGCACGCTGATCGGCTACACCTTCCTGTTCGCGACCATCGGCCTGTATGCCGGCATCGGCATCATGAGCCGCACCACCGACGTGGCCGAGTACTACGTCGCCGGCCGGCGCGTGCCCGCCTTCTTCAACGGCATGGCCACCGGCGCGGACTGGATGTCGGCGGCCAGTTTCATCGGCCTGGCCGGTTCGCTGTACCTGCTGGGCTTCGACGGCCTGGCCTTCGTGCTGGGCTGGACCGGCGGCTATTGCCTGGTGGCGCTGCTGATCGCGCCGTACCTGCGCAAGTTCGGGCAGTTCACGATTCCCGATTTCATCGGTGCCCGCTATGGCGGCGACCTGGCCCGCGCGATCGCCATGCTGGCCGCGCTGATGTGCTCGTTCGTCTATGTCGTGGCGCAGATCTACGGCGTGGGGCTGATCACCACGCATCTCACCAACGTCGACTTCAGCTACGGCGTCTTCCTGGGCCTGGCCGGCATCCTGGTGTGCTCGTTTCTCGGCGGCATGCGCGCGGTCACCTGGACGCAGGTGGCCCAGTGCATCATCCTGCTGGTCGCTTTCCTGATTCCCGTGGCCTGGCTGGGGCTCAAGACCACCGGCTCGCCGCTGCCGCAGGTCTCCTACGGGCCGGTGATGGAACGCCTGGCCCAGCGCGAGAACGAACTGGCGCTGGACCCGCGCGAACAGGCGGTGCGCGAGGTATTCCTGGCGCGCGCCGCCGCGGCCAATGCGCGGCTCGCCCGGCTGCCCGAGAGCTGGCAGCAGGGGCTGGCCGGCGCGCACGCCGCCATCGATGCACTGAAGGCGCGCCATGCGCCGTACAGCGAACTGCGCTCGGCCGAACGCGCGCTGGCCCGCTACCCGGCCACGGCGGAGATCGCCCGGCGGCTCTGGCAGCAGGAGGCCGACGATAACGCGGCCCGCGGCGCACCGCTGATGCCGCATGCCGAACCCTTCTGGAGCGGCGAGCCGGATCCCGCGCGAGCCGACGCGGCGCGTGCCACCAAGCGCTGGAACTTCCTGGCGCTGGTCTTCTGCCTGATGGCCGGCACGGCCGGCCTGCCGCACGTGCTGACGCGCTCGTACACCACGCCCACCGTCAACCAGGCCAGGAAGTCCGTGTTCTGGGCGCTGTTCTTCATCCTGTTGCTGTACCTGTCGGCCCCGGCGCTGGCCGTGCTGGTGAAGTTCGACGTCTACACCGAGGTCGTCGGCCGCCATTACAGCGACCTGCCCGCGTGGGTGGCCGCCTGGAGCCGCATCGACCCGTCTTTCCTGCGCGTGGAGGACATCAACCACGACGGCATCGTCCAGCTGGCAGAGCTGCAGCTGGGCCCCGACATCGTCGTGCTGGCCATGCCCGAGATCGCCGGCCTGCCCTATGTGATCACCGGCCTGGTGGCCGCCGGCGGCCTGGCGGCGGCCCTGTCGACGGCTGACGGCCTGCTGCTCACGATCGCCAATGCGCTCTCGCACGACCTGTATTTCAAGATGGTCAACCGCAACGCCAGTCCTGCCCGCCGGGTGACCATGGCCAAGGTGCTGCTGCTGGCCGTGGCCCTGGTGGCGGCATTCGTCACGCTGATGCGGCCGGGCAGCATCGTCTCGCTCGTGGGCCTGGCCTTTTCGCTGGCCGCGTCGTCGCTGTTCCCGGTGCTGGTGCTGGGGGTGTTCTGGCGCCGCGCCAACCGTTGGGGTGCCATCGCCGGCATGCTGACGGGCTTTGCGGTGTGCAGCTATTACATCGCCACCCGCTATCCGTTCTTCCAGGCCATGCTGGGGCTGGTTGCCGAAGACTGGCCGCCGTGGTTCGGCATCGAACCGATCTCGGCGGGCGTGTTCGCCGTGCCGCTGGGTTTCGCGGCAATCGTCATCGGCAGCCTGCTCACGGCCCGGCCGGACCCGCAGAGCGACCAGTTCGTGGACTTCGTGCGCTTGCCGGAGGCCTCCGGCGCGGAATATCCGGCTGCCGACGGGAACCGGTAGAATCCGGCCCGGCATGCAATGTGCCGGGAGAGATGGCCGAGCGGTCGAAGGCGCACGCCTGGAAAGTGTGTATAGGGTCAAACCTATCGTGGGTTCGAATCCCACTCTCTCCGCCACCAAGTCTGG
>JBBISD010000059.1:0-16627 GCA_037441485.1 Burkholderiales bacterium | reverse complement strand
CAGAACGGCGCCTACGAGATCCAGTTCCAGCAGGTGGTCGCGTCGACGCAGATCAACTCGCAGAACACCGCCGCGGCCGAGTCGCAGATCATGGACACGAACTACGCCCAGGCGACCTCGCAGCTGACGCAGCAGCAGATCATCCAGCAGGCCGGCACGGCGATGCTCTCGCAGGCCAACATGCAGCCCCAGTCGGTGCTGACGCTGCTGAGCAAGCTGCCGTAATGCCCGATTGACCGCAGGCATTTGGGTTCGACCGGACGGGGTCCGGTGGCGCAGGCCACCGGACCCCGTCCGCTTTTGCGCCCCGCGCCGGGAACTCCCGCGGATCCGGTCGGCTTTTTCCCTAAAGTTCAGGAGTTCAGTGCCGTAATCCGTTACGTGACGCGGAAATCCGCTCGTTGCGGATTTGCGCAGGGAGACCACCATGGTGGACATGCAGCCAACGGGAGCCGCGCCGGCCAGCGGCACGGCGTCGCCGGTCCCGGGCCCGGCGGCCAGGGGCGCGGTGCCTTTGGTGGCGCCCGCCGCGGGGCTCGCGGCGCCGCTGGACGGCGCTCGGCAGGACCCCGTGACGGCGCGCGACCGGGCTGCGGCCGGACGCGCCTGGCCGAGCGAGGGCGCGCTCAAGGCCGCGGTCGACGACGCCAACCAGGCGCTCGCGGCGATTGGCACCCAATTGGTCTTCGTATTCGATGATCAGTCGCACCACCTGTCGGTCAAACTGTTCGACGTACAGACCCAGAAGGTCGTGCAGCAGATTCCCCCTGCAGCGATGCCTGCCACGGCAAGCGCGCTGTCGGCGTCGTCGGCCAGCGGTGCGCTGGTCGATACCAAGGCCTAGGACCGCACCGCGGAAAGCAGCAGATGACCACGTCTTCCTCCTCCTCCACTGCCAACACGGCGCTCACCAGCCTGCTGTCGGGACTGACCAACAACAGTTCCTCGGGCACGGCCGCCAGCGGACCGCTGATCACCACCGGGCAGATCAACGTCAGCCAGCTGGTCGGCGAGCTCATGCTGGTGCAGTCGCAGCCGCTGGTGCAGATGCAGACCCAGGAGGCGGGCGTGCAGTCCAAGCTGAGCGCCTATGGCCAGGAGCAGAGCGCCCTGGCGACGCTGCAGACCGCCGCCAATGCGCTGGCCCTGCCCACCGCCTTCCAGGCGGCCAGCGCCACGGTCACCGGCAGCGGCGTTGCCGCGACCGTGACCGGCACGCCGGCCAATGCCAACTACTCGGTGGCGGTGACGTCGCTGGCGCAGTCGCAGTCGATCGCCTCCGCGCCGCTGGCCAGCGCCACGACGGCCATCGACACGGGCACGATCACGATCCAGCCGGGCACCTGGAGCGCCGGCAACGCCGGCTTCACGGCGTCGAGCGCGACCCCGATCACGGTGACCATCGATTCGACCAACGACACGCTCAGCGGTATCGCCGCGGCGATCAACACCGCCGCCAATGGCACGGTGAACGCCTCGGTCGTCACCGATGCCAGCGGCAGCCGGCTGGTGCTCAATTCGACCAATACCGGGGCGGCCAACGGCTTCAGCGTCAGCACCGCGCCGACCGCACCGGCGGCGACGACCGCGCTCTCGCAGTTCAATTTCACCGCCGGCAACCTGGCGATGACTTCCGAACAGCGCGCCGCCGATGCGAGCTTCACGGTCAACGGCCTGGCGCTCACCTCGGCGTCGAACGCGATCAGCTCGGTCATATCGGGCGTGACGCTCAGCCTGAACCAGCCCGGTTCGCTGTCGCAGGTCCAGGTCGGCACCGACCCCAAGGCCGTCACGGACACGGTGAACGGCTTCATCAAGGCCTATAACGCCTTCATTTCGCTGACCGGCAAGCTGACCAATTACGACGCCAGCAGCAACACGGCCTCGGTACTGACCGGCGATTCGCCCACCCGCGACATGATCGGCAACCTGCAGTCGATCCTGGGCAGCCAGTGGAGCACCACCGGCACCGGCCCGAGCTGGCTTGCGCAGATCGGGGTGTCGGTCAATACCGATGGCACGCTGGTGCTCGATTCGACGAAGTTCCAGGCCGCGCTGACGGCCAATCCGACCGGCGTCTCCAGCATGTTCACCGCCGGCGGCACCGGCGCGGCGCAGGGCTTTGCCGTGCAGGTCGGCAATGCGGTAACGCAGCTGATCGGATCCAATGGCGCGCTGGGCTCGGCGCAGGAGAACCTGCAGGCGCAGATAACCTACATGAACAGCCAGCAGGCGATCCTCAAGGCATCGCTCGCGCAGACGCAGGCCGCGCTGACGCAGGAGTACAGCGCCCTCAACGCCGAGATCTCGACAGGCCAGGCGCAGCAGGCGTCGCTTGCCGGCCAGCTCGCCGCCCTGCCGGGCTGAGCGCCGGACGAAGGCCGCTACGGCGGCGCATTTCCCGGATTGCCGGCGCTCAACCTCGCCGGTGGTCTGCCGATAATTCGGGAACGTTCGGTGCAATCCTCGGGAGGCGACAGTGAGTGGTTTCGGTGCAAAGGCGTACAGCAAGCTGGGACTGGAAACGGATGTCATCGCCGGCGAGCCGCATCGCCTGGTACTGATGCTGTTCGACGGTGCGCTGCTGTCGATCCAGCGCGCCCGTGCCCACATGCTGGCCCAGCGCATCGCCGACAAGGGCCTGTCGATCGGCCATGCCATCGAGATCGTCGACAACGGCCTGCGCGTGAGCGTGGACACGCGCCACGATCGGGAATTCTCCGGCCGGCTCATCAGCCTGTATCGCTACATCACGATGCGCCTGCTGCAGGCCAACCTGCGCAATGACACGGCGGCGCTGGACGAGGCCGCACGGATCCTGGGCGACCTGCGTGGCGCCTGGCTGCAGATCGCCCCGTCGGCGCGCCAGAACGCGGCCGCCACGGCTGCCGCGGCGCCCGCGCCGGCGGCTCCGGCCGCCGCCGCCGCGCGCCGCGTGCTCAACGCCTATCAGGTCTAGGCGTCCCGTCCGGAGCAACGCCGCAATGTCATTCGAAACGCAGATGCCCGGCGTGGATGCCGAGGCCGCAGCGCCGCACGGCCTGATCCGCCGCTACGAGGAAATCGCCGACGCCAGCCGCAGCATGCTCGAGGCTGCCCACCGCGGCGACTGGGCCGGCGTGGAGGTCATCGAGCAGCGCTGTCGCGACCTAATCGCCGGACTCAAGCTGGCGGCCCGCTCGAACCGCCTGGGCGACGGCGAGAAGCAGCGGCGCATGAGCCTGCTGCGCGCGATCCTCGAGGACGACGCCCAGATCCGCCGGCGGGCGGAGCCGTGGCTGCGCGACCTCGAAGATTTCCTGGCCGTGGCCGAAGACCCGGCCAGACGCGGACCCTGAGTCCGGAGGCGGACCGTGGCGATCGAGATCCCGCCGCTGGCCGCCGATCGCCTGCCCCACCCCGATTGGCTGCTGGCGGCCGCCGCGGGCCGCTACGCGGTGCCGGCGGTGCGCCTGCTCGCCGCGCTCGATGGCCTGGCGGTGCCCGGGCCGCTGCTCGAAGGCCTGCGGCGTGCGGCGGCCAGCGGCGCGCCGGTCGAACTGCTGCTGTCGGCCGACCGCGGCATGGTCCAGGTGGTGGTCGAAGGCCGGCGCATCCCGCTGACCGGTGCGGCGCGTGATGCGGCGCTGACCGTGTTGGGCCAGTCCACCGGCCCGGCACCGGCAGTGCCGCCAGCTCCGGCCGCGCTGCTGCGGGCCGACGCCGCGCTGGCGGCGCGGGTCGCGGCTGTCGGCGCGCAGGTTCAGGAGGCGCGTACCCACCCCGGCGTGACCGTGGCCGGCCGGGACGACGACGTCGCGCCGGCGCCGGCCCTGCTCGGCACCGAGCCGGTGCTGTCCGGACCGTCGCCCGCCGCGCGTCTGGCCGCGGCGGTCGACACCAGCAGCCTGTTCCTCGAGGCGCACGTTGCGCAATGGCTGCGCGGCGAACGCTCGCTGGCGCAATTGCAGGACGAGGTCGCGCGCCTGGCCGACCGACTGCCGGCCGACGGCAATGGCGAGCAGCGTGCCGCCCGGCAACTCGATGCGCTGCACCACCAGCTCGTCTGCCTGCGCCTGCCCGCCTGGCCGGGGCAGGCGCTGGAACTGGCGATCGGCCGCGACCCCGAGCACCCGCGCGACGCGCCCGGCGCCGATCCCGCGGCTTCCGGATTGTTCCAGGCGACGCTGCGGCTCGACCTGCCGCGCCTCGGGACGCTGGAGGTGCGCCTGCGCCTGCTGCAGGAGACCGTCGGCGTGCGCATCCGCGCGGCCGACGCCGCAGCCGTCGCGCCGGCCTTGCCGCAGCTGGCCAGCGCGCTGGCGGGCCGCGGCCTGCACCTGGTCGCGGTCGACCTCGCGCCGGCCGGCGCCGCGCCCGCTGCGCAGAGGGCATGATGGCCGGCGACCGTCCTGCGGCACCGTGGCCCGTCCGCGCCGTGGCGCTGCGCTACGACGAGCAGGACGCCGCCGGCGGACTGGCGCCGCGCGTCGTGGCCAGCGGGCAGGCGGCGATCGCCGAGGCCATCATCGAGCGGGCGCGCGCTGCCGGCGTTCCGGTGCATGAATCGCGCGAGCTGGTGGCGGCGCTGATGCATTTCGACCTTGACCAGCGCATCCCGCCGGCCCTCTACGTGGCCGTGGCCGAAGTGCTAATCTGGGCGCGCCGGATGGAGCAGGTACCGGCCTTGCCGGCCGCCGCTGCCGCCACGCCACGCCGCCCCTAAGGGCCGGGTTCGACGATGATCTGCCTGACCGTGATCGCGCGCGACGAAGCGCGTTGCCTGGCCCGCTGCCTGGACAGCGCCGCACCCTTCGTCGACGACATGGTGGTCGTCGATACCGGCTCGACCGACGCGACGCCGGATATCGCCCGCGACCGCGGCGCCCGGCTGGCGCATTTTTCCTGGTGCGACGACTTTGCCGCCGCGCGCAACTTCGCGCTGGCGCAGACGAGCGCGCCCTGGCGCCTGATCCTCGATGCCGACGAATGGATCGAGCAGGGCGGCGCCGGCCTGCGCGAACGCCTGGCGCCCGGCGTGCCGCCGTTCGTCGGCGAAATCCAGGTGCGCAGCGCCTTCGACGACGGCGGCGCCGTGCGCCACGCGCCCAGCTGGATCGCCCGCGTGCTGCCGGCCGGCGTGACCTTTCGCGGCCGGGTGCACGAGCAGGCGGCGCACGATCTGCCGGTGCACCGCCTGCCGCTGGTGGCGGGCCACGACGGCTATCGCCGGGCGCAGCAGGACGGCAAGGGCGACCGCAACGAGCGCCTGCTGCGGCGCCAGCTGCAGGAGCAGCCGGGCGACCCGTACCTGCTGTACCAGCTGGGCAAGGACCTGCAGGCGCGCGAGCGCTTCGCCGAGTCCTTGCTGCCATATGCACAGGCACGCCAGGCGGCGGCGTGGCCGCCACGCGACGCGGCCGCCGCCGCGGCCGCGCTGGCGCGGCACCGCTGGCTGCACGACCTCGTCGTGCGGCACCTGTATTGCCTCAAGCGCGTCGGCGACTTTGCCGCGGCCGCGGACCAGGTCCGCGTCGACGATCCCTGGTGGGCGCAGTCGCCCGATTTCCAGTTCACCGTCGGCGACCTGCTGCTCGACTGGGCGCTGGCCGAACCGCAGCGGGCCGCGCAGCTGCTGCCGCAGATGGAAGCGCGCTGGCTGCGCTGCCTGGAACTTGGCGAGGCGCCCCACCTCGAGGGCGCGGTCGAAGGGCGTGGCAGCAGCCTGGCGGCGCACAACCTGGCGGTGTTCCATGGACTGACCGGCAACCGCGAGCGCGCGGCGTACTTCCAGGCACGCGCCGCTGGCGGTTCCCCCTCTGCCGCCTGCGGCAGAGGGCCGGGGTGAGGGTGCCAGCCGCCTAGATTGCGCGCAGCGCCGTCGCCGGCACGCCGTCCGCTTCCGCCGGCGCGATCGCCGGAGCGGCCGTTTGCGGCCCCGGCGCGGCGGCCACGGGTTCGAGCAGCCCGCCGAAATCCGGCCGCATCGTGCGCGCGGTCATGCGCTCGGCGATGGTGGTCGGCACCTTTTCCAGCGTGACGGACATGAATGCGGCATTGGCCTTGGCGCACGCCGCGAGCCGCTCGTCCAGCCACTTGGATTCGCGCACCTGGAAGCGGAACTCGAACCAGCCCAGGTACCAGAACCAGTCCGTGTAATACAGCCAGGAGCGCTCGTTCATCGCGCGCACGTGCGTCGGATCCTGCCAGGCGCCGTGGCTGTGCTCGTACGGGACCTCGATGACCATCCGGCCGCCGACCCGCAGCAGGTCCAGGCAATTGCGCATCAGCCGCGGCAGGTCGGGCACGTGCTCGAGCACGTTGTTGGCGAAGATGAGGTCACTGGCGCCGGCCTGCAGCTGCACGCGGCCCCAGTAGGGCGAGTGATATTGCGCCGGCCAGGCAAGGTCGCCGCTGAGGTCGGCGACGATGTCCGGCTGGGCGCTCTCCTGGATGTCGACGTTCAGCCAGCCGGGCCGGTAGTCCTTGCCCGACCCGATGTGCAGCAGCCGCTGCGGATTGGGCGGCGCGCTGATGATGCTGCGGGCGGCGCCCTGCGCGGCCAGCGCATAGTCCAGCGCGGCGGCGTACTGCTCGCGCGGATCGACGCCGCGGAAGGCCCGCAGCTGGCCTTCGGCACGGCGCACGAAGTCGGGCCCGGCGTAGGTTGCCGTGAAGAACGCCTCGAGCGAGCCGGCATCGAACCAGTTCACGGTGTGCTCGTAGGCGCTGCCGGGGCGGGTGCGCGGGGTGCGCTCCGATACCAGCGGCGTACCCAGCGACAGCACCTGGAAGGCGCGCACCTGTTCGAACACCGCACTGTCGTAGTGGTGGCAGTTGAGCACCGCGCGCGACTGCACGATGAAGGCGTCGCGTTCCGGGCCGTAGACCGGGCCGTCGAAGACCACCACGGTGCGGCCGGCCTTCTCGATGCGGTCGATCAGGTCCTTGCGGCGCGCGTTCATCGAGCCGAAGAAGAGCAGGTCGAAGGGCCGCTGGTCCAGCGGCAGCACGGCAGCCGGCGCCAGGTAGGGGGCATGACCGAACGCGATGAGCGGCGTTTCGGCTTCCCGCGCGTAGGCGTCCGGATTGGCCCGGTCGTAGTCGATGACGTGGCTGGTGCGCAGCAGTTCCAGGTAGGCCGGCGGCACCCGGCTGCCGCCCGCGCCGAGCTGTTCCAGATTGACGAACAGGCAGCAGAACGTGCGGGTCAGCGCGGGATCGAAGCCGAGGTGGGCGCCGAAGACCAGGTTGGGAGCGTCGGTACGCAGCCGGTTCTTGGCGATCGTCACCTGCGCGCCGAGCGCGGCGAACTGGTGGCGGAAATACAGTGCCGCGTCGAGCAGCGCCATCGCGTGCACGTAGCCCACGGGCTGGACGATGCACAGGTGCACGGAGGGCCGGAGCGCGGCATTCATCGGGGGCTGCCTTTCGGTTGCGATGGCGCCAACTGTAGAGTCCGCACTCCCGGCGGGTCGCCTGATAAGGGCGTCGGCGGCGGCCTACTTCCCGGACTCGCGCAGGTGGCGCCGCCTCAGGGCGTACGCGGCGCCGGCGCGCCGGCCGGCAGATGCTCCGGCGGCAGGCCCTGCGCCTGGCGCCCGGCCATGCGTTCGAACAGCGCCTCCAGGTTGCGGGCGTGGGCGACGCCGTCGAACAGCGCGCCGGTGGTGCGCTGTCGCGCCAGATGCTCGCGCAGGGCCGCCAGGCGGCCCCGGTCCTGGGCCAGCGACGCGGCGATGTCCTCGTATCCGTCGAGGTCCGCGGCCGCCAGTTCGGCCAGGCCCGCGGCGTGCAACAGGCTGGTGGCGACCCGCGCGGCGAAGGTGTCGCCGGTGACCGTCACCAGCGGCAGTCCGGCCCACAGCGCATCGCTGGCCGTGGTGTGCGCATTGACCGGCATGGTGTCGAGGAACAGGTCGGCCGCCTGCAGCCGGCAGAGGTGGGCGGCCTGCGGCAGCGGTTCGGCCCAGTGCAGCCGTTGCGGCGCGACGCTGCGCGCCTGGGCAGCGGCGGCCAGGCTGCGGCGCGCCTGGTCATTGCTGACGAACAGCCAGAGCACGGCATCGTCGAACCGGCGCAGCAGCGCGCACCAGCGGTCGAACACCGCCGGCGTGACCTTGTAGTTGGCGTTGAAGCAGGCGAACACGAAGGCGTCCGGCGGCAGTCCGTATGCGGCGCGCGGGCGCGGCGCGGCCAGCGGCCGCTGCCGGTCGTTGGGCTGGTAGCAGCCCGGCAGCTGCGCGATCTTCTCGCGGTAGCCGTCGGCGTGCTCCAGCGGCGTCACGACGGGGTCGCCAATGATGTAGTCGTAGTGTTCCGAACCCAGGGTACCCGGAAAGCCCAGGAAATTGACCTGCACGGGCGCCGCGCGGTAGGCGAAGACGCCATTGCGCGCGTACAGGGTATAGCCCTTGAGATCGACCAGAATGTCGATCGCGTCGCGCCGGATGCGCTGCGCGAGCGCGGCGTCGTCCAGCGCGCCGGCCTCGACGAAATGCGCACCGAAGGCCGCCTCGATGCGCCGGCGCATCGGTGAGCCATCGTCGACGCCGTAGGAGTAGGCGAAGGCGTCCACGCGCGCGCGGTCGTGGTGTTCTAGCAGGCCGGCGATCAGGTAGGCGGTGGCGTGTTCGTGGAAGTCGCTCGAGACGTAGCCGATGCGCAGGCGGGAACCGGCCGTGCGCACGGCGCGCCGCGGCAGCGGCGCTATGCCCGCGAACACGCGCGCGGCCTGCGCCTCGGCCGCCGCGCGCAGCCGGCGGCGGTCCCACGGCAGATTCAGGCAGTAGAACGGCACCGGCTGGCCCCGGCCCTGCGCGACCAGCGCGTCGAGTGCGTCCATGTCGCCGGCGAGCTGCTCCCAGCGCGATGCCTCCAGCGAGGTGAACACGATGGCGGCCGCCATTTCCACCGGCGAACGGCCCAGCGCCAGCGCGTTGCGGAAGCTTTCGCGCGCCTCCTCGGGCATCTGCAGCAGCTGGAAGACGTTGCCCAGCTGGGCGAACGCCGCCGTCGAGCGCGGGTCGCGCCGCAGTACGGCGAATAGCGCCTGCACGGCCTCCTCGAAGCGGCCCAGGCGCGACAGTGCGATGCCCAGGCGCAGGAACAGGTTGGGGTCGCCGATCCGCTCCAGTGCCACCGACTGCAGGAGCTCCACCGCATCGTGATGGCGTCCCGACCGCTCGTAGGCGTCGGCAACGGCGTGCAGCAGCGGCGCCGTCGCCGGATTGAGCGCCACGGCCCGGCTGGCCGCCTGCGCCGCGGCGGCCAGCGCGCCCTGCCGCAGCTGCTGCCGGGCGCGCGCGGCCCAGTGCGCGGGGGTGTCGGCGCGCGCCGGGCCGGCTGCGCTCATGGGGCGCCGGCGGCCGGCAGGTGTGCGGGCGCGGCTCCGTCGCACCACGCGCCGAGCATGCGTTCGTACAGGGTTTCCAGCGCCCGCGTATGGGCGCCGCTGTCGAACAGCGCGCAGGTGGCGCGGTTCGCCTGCAGGCGATCGTGCAGCGCCTGCAGCCGCACCGGATCGCGCGCCAGCGCCAGCGCCAGCTCCTCGTACGCATTGGCGTCGGCCGCGACCAGCTCGGGCAGCCCGGCGGCCGTGAGGACGCTGGCGGCGACGCGCGACACGAGGCTGTCGCCCAGCACGGTCACCATCGGCACGCCGGCCCACAGCGCATCGCTGGCCGTGGTGTGCGCGTTCACCGGCATGGTGTCGAGAACCAGGTCGGCGTTCTGCAGCCGGCCCAGGTGGTCGGCCAGGTCGCGGTGCGGCGCCCAGACGAGGCGCGCGGGATCGATGCCGCGCTGCAGCGCCTCGCGCAGCAGGTTGGGCTTGGCCTGGGCATTGGCCTCGTAGAGCCACAGCACGCTGCCGTCGACCTGCCGCAGCAGGCGGCACCAGCGGTCGAACACCGGTGCGGTGATCTTGTAGGCATTGTTGAACGAGGCGAACACGAAGCCGGTCTGCGGCAGGCCGCATTCGGCGCGGCCCGGCCGCGGGCCGATCGGCCGCAGGCGGTCGTTGGGCTGGTAGCAGTGCGGCAGCTGGGCGATCTTCTCGCTGTAGTCGGCGGCATGTTCCAGCGGCGTGACGATCGGGTCGCCGACGATGTATTCGTAGCAGGGCGCCCCCATCGTCCCGGGGAATCCCAGGTAGTTCACCTGGACCCGCGCCGGGTGGTAGGCGAACACGCCGATGCGCGTGCCCAGGGTGTACCCCTTGAGGTCCACCAGGATGTCGATGTCGTCGGCGCGCACGCGCTCGGCCAGTTCCAGGTCCGACATCTTCGCCGCCTCGATGAAGCGCGGGGCGGTGGCGTCGATGATGCGCCGGCGGATGGCCGAATGGTCCTCGTGGCCGAACGAGTACAGGAACACCTCGAAGCGCGCGCAGTCGTGGCGTTCGAGCATCTCGGCGATGAGGTAGGCGGTGGCGTGGCGGAAGATGTCGTTGGTCACGTAGCCGACGCGGATCGGCGCCCCCGGCGCACGCGGCGCCCGCACGGGCAACGGGGCGATCGACCGGCAGCGGTCCGCCCAGTACGCATGCCCGGCCGCGCGCTGCTGGGCGCGGGTCGACGGCAGCGTCAGCAGCGCGAACGGGACGGGCTGCTCGCCGCCCTTGGCCAACGCCTCGTCCAGGCGCACCATGTCATCGGCCAGCAGGTCCCAGCGGCACGCGTGCTGCGCCTGGTAGGCCATCATCGAGGCCATGCCGGCGTGCTCGCCGCCCAGCGCGATCGCGGTCTGCAGGCATTCGTGCGCCTCGCAGTGCAGCTGCGCGCGTTCGAAGACATTGGCCAGGTGGACGTGCGCGGGCAGGAAATCCGGCTTGCGCCGCAGCGCCTCCAGGTAGCAGTGGATCGCCTTGCCGTACTGGTGCAGGGCGCCGTAGGCGTCCCCGAGCGCGAAATGGGGGCTCGAGCTCTTCACGTGCTCAAGGTCCAGCGAGTGCAGCAGTTCGACGATCTCGTCGTGACGGTTGCCGGCCGCCAGGCACTGCGAGGCGATCGACAGCGCCAGTTCCGAGCGCGGGTCCAGGCGGACCGCGCGCTGCGCGGCGTCGGCGGCGGCCTCGAGTTCACCCAGCTTGACCCGGGCATGCGCCAGGTTGAGCCAGAAGACCGCATCGTCGGGGTTGTGGCCGGTGGCGCGCGCGTAGGCGGCGGCCGCGTCCTCCCAGCGCTCGGCCCGGGCCAGTTCCAGGCCGCGGCGGTATTCGGCTTCGGCGCGCGGATCGCGCCGCGCGGCCGGGGCCACGTGCGTCACCGCGGTGCGCGCGTGGCCGTTCTTGCGCCCGGCCGGGCGCTTCCTGGTGTTGGCAACCTGGGCGGTATCCATCGTCCCTCGCCGATCGTATGACGGCCGTGCGCGGCCGGGCCAGCCGCTCCCCCCGGAGGGGCGGGCTCTGGTAACGAATCTAGAGGACCCACCGGTCGGCCGGTGGGTGGAATTGGACCCGGTTGGCGGCGCAGTTCGGCACCTGCCGCGGGTGGCGGATATGGTGAACTGGCACCCTATGCAGTTGCACCCGTTTCCCGAACCCGAGGCGCCGGAACTCGAGCATTTCATGCTCTATTCCCGCGGCGAAATCGCGGCCATCCTGGGCAGGATCGCGCGCGAGCGTACGCTCGTCACCGTCTATACCGGCGAGGGCGGGGAATTCGCCGTGTCGATGATCCTGGCGGTCGACGCCGACTTCGACGAGGTCACGCTCGACATGCCGGTCAATCCGGAGGCACAGGCGCGGGTGCTGGCCGCCCGCGACCCGGTATTCGTGGTTTTCTTCGAGAACGTCAAGATCCAGTTCCGCGCCCCGCTGGCGCAGGCCTCGACCTTCGAGGGCCGGCCGGCGTTCCGCGTGCGGCTTCCGACCCAGATGCTGCGCTTGCAGCGGCGCGAATTCTTCCGCGTGCGCACCCCGCTGCTGGGGCAGGCCACCTGCCTCGTGCCGGTCGGCAAGGGCGCCACCAAGTACGAGTCGCTGCAGCTGCTCAATATCAGCGTGGGCGGACTGGCAATGCTGAGCTATCCGCATCTCTTCGACCTGCCGGTGGGCGAGACGGTGCGCGACTGCTATCTCGATCTGCCCGGCGTCGGGCCGGTGGGCGTCGCCTTCCGCGTGGTCAATGTCTACGAGGAGGACGCCCGGGCCGATGGCCGCTGCTGCGGCTGCCAGTTCGTCGATCTGAGCCCGCAGGCGCGCACGATGGTGCAGCGCTACGTCAACCGCATCGAGGCCGAGCAGCGCAAGGCCGTGCATTCGGCGCGCTGAACGCGCGCGGACGGCCACCCGCCCGTGCCGGGCGGTCCGCCGCAGCATGCTCCGGATGAACGACTAGATGGGGGCGCCGGTGCGACCGTCAGCGGCCGCGTCGCGTTCGCTCCCGGCGTCGGCGCCGTACAGCGCGTTCCAGGCCATCGCGTACTGGCTGCCGGTGCCGATCCATGCCACGGTACCCACCGCCAGCGCGGCGGTGTAGATGGCGGCGATGCGCTCGGCGGCGCGGTCGCGGCAGCGCACGCGGATCGCCGTCAGCAGGTGCAGGTGTCCCTGGGCATAGCGCCGCTCGATGACGCGCATTCCCGCGGAGACCGGCAGCAGGCTCTCGGGCAGGCCGGCGATGCCGCGGTCGCCCTCGCGCTGGCGCTCGGAGGTGTCCTCGAACCAGACGAACAGGTCATGCGCATCGGCGGCGGTGTCGGCCAGCGGCGCCAGCGTGCCCGGGGTGGCAAGTTCGTGCAGGGGCCGGGTGGCGTCCTGCGCCAGTTGCCGAAACAGTGTCATCCGGGTCATTGCTGCGTCCTGTGCCGCGAGGCCCGCGAATTACGGGCCCTCCGTGGCCTAATTTCGGCGGCCGGCGGAACATCTGAAGGTCTTGCGGCCAAAAAATGGTCGCACCGGCGCGTGGGGCGGATTCGGGAATTTTTTTATGCCACAACCCTAAAGTACCGGGTCCCCGTGCCGATATTCGCCCCTTTTGCGCCGGCGCCACGGCCGAATAATCAAGCTCATCCCATCAATGCGCGGCCCCGCTGCCGCGCCGCATGAGCGTCCATGGCCGAATCCGAAAGCGGGCAAGACCGCACCCTAGACCCGTCGGCAAAGCGGCTCGAGGACGCGCGCAAGGAAGGTCAGGTTCCGCGCTCGCGCGACCTGGCGCATCTTTGCGTGGTCGGCGCCTCGGTGGGCGTGCTCGCCATGGCGGGCCAGTCGATCGCCGCAGCCAGCCGCGGCCTGCTCGTGCGCGGGCTGCAGTTCGACGCCAGCAGCGCGACCGAGCCTGGCCGCATGGCCGAACGCCTGGGAACGCTGGTGACGGACGCGCTGATCGCCACGGCGCCGGTGTTCATCGTCATGCTCGTGGCGGCCGTGGCCTCGCCGCTGCTCATCGGCGGCTGGCTGTTCGTGCCCAGCGTGGCTCTGCCCAAGCTCGAACGCCTCGATCCGGTCGCCGGGCTGCAGCGCCTGCTGTCGCCGCGCTCGGCGGTCGGCCTGGGCAAGAACCTGGTGCTGGCGATCCTGCTGGCCGTGGTCGGCAGTGCCTATCTGATGGGCCACCTGGAGCAGTTCGCGAGCCTGGCCGCCGACGCCCTGCCCGCGGCGCTGTCGCATACCTTCACGCTGATCCTGACCGCCTTCGCGCTGCTGACCGTCGCCCTGGCCGCGATGGCCGTGATCGACGTACCCTACCAGGTGATCTCGTTTCGCAACCGCCTCAAGATGACCGTGCAGGAGGCGCGCCAGGAAGAAAAGGAACTGCAGGGCGATCCGCGCCTCAAGGCCCAGGTGCGCAAGGTGCAGCGGGAGATGGCGCGCCGCCGCATGATGGCCGCCGTGCCCAGGGCCGACGTGGTGATCACCAATCCGACCCACTTCGCCGTGGCGATCAAGTACCTCGAGGACCGCCATCGCGCGCCGATCGTGGTCGCCAAGGGGATGGACGCCGTGGCGGCGCGCATCCGCGAGCTGGCCCGCGATGCCGGCGTGCCCCAGCTCGAGGCGCCACCGCTGGCGCGCGCGCTGTACCAGCACGTCGAGCTCGGCAGCGAGATCCCGGCGGCGCTGTACACCGCGGTTGCCCAGGTGCTGGCCTACATCTTCCAGTTGCGCCGCTACGCCCAGGGACAGGGGCCGCGCCCGGTCGAGCCCCGCGACATCGAGGTGCCCGAGGGCCTGGATCCGCTGGCCCCGATGGCGCGCGCCTGACGCATGACCAACGCCCCGACTAGCCCCCCGAACCGGCAGAACCCGACATGAACGCTCTCCTGGCCCATCCGCTGCTGCGCGCCATCCCCTGGCGCTCGCTGGCGGTACCGCTGATTGTCTTCCTGATCCTGGCGATGATGATCCTGCCGTTGCCGGCGTTCGCGCTGGACCTGCTGTTCACGTTCAACATCGCGCTGGCGCTGATCGTCCTGATGGTATCGGCCTATACCCGGCGCCCGCTTGACTTCGCCGCCTTCCCGACGGTGCTGCTGCTGACGACGCTGATGCGCCTGTCGCTCAACGTGGCGTCGACGCGCGTCGTGCTCACCTCCGGCCATACCGGTTCGGCCGCCGCCGGCCGGGTGATCGAGTCCTTCGGCCACTTCGTGATCGGCGGCAACTTTGCCGTCGGCCTGATCGTCTTCGCCATCCTCGTGGTCATCAACTTCATGGTCGTCACAAAGGGCGCGGGGCGCATCGCCGAGGTGGCCGCGCGCTTTACGCTCGATGCGATGCCCGGCAAGCAGATGGCCATCGATGCCGACATGAACGCCGGCCTGATCGACGACAAGGAGGCGCGGCGCCGCCGCAACGAGATCGGCCTCGAGGCGGATTTCTACGGCGCCATGGACGGCGCGAGCAAGTTCGTCCGCGGCGATGCCGTCGCCGGGATCCTGATCCTGTTCATCAATGTCATCGGCGGATTCGCCATCGGCGTGCTGCAGCACGACCTGGACGTGGCCACCGCCATCGACAACTACGTGCTGCTGACCATAGGCGACGGACTGGTCGCGCAGATCCCCGCGCTGGTGATCTCGATCGCCGCCGGCCTGATCGTCTCGCGCGTCGGCCGGGACGACAATGACGTCGGCGCCCAGATCGTGACGCAGATGTTCGCCACGCCGCGCGCGTTGGCCATCACCGCGGTCATGCTGTTCCTGCTCGGGATCATCCCCGGCATGCCGACCGTCGTGTTCCTGCTGCTGGCCAGCGGCTGCGGCGCGCTGGCATGGAAGCTCGTCAGCGACGCCGAGCGCGAGCGCCAGGGCGCGGCGCAGGCCGCCGCGGCCCCGGCGCCGCCGGCCGCGGTCGAGGCCAGCTGGGACGACATCACCCCGGTGGACGTGCTCGGCCTTGAAGTGGGCTACCGCCTGATACCGCTGGTCGACGCCGGCGCCGACGGTGAACTGCTCAAGCGCATCCGCGCGATCCGCAAGAAGTTTGCCCAGGAAATCGGCTTTCTGCCGCCCCCGGTGCATATCCGCGACAACCTCGAGCTCAAGCCCAGTCAGTACCGCGTGCTGCTCAAGGGTGTCGCCATTGGCGATGGCGAGGCCTTCAGCGGACTGTTCCTGGCCATCAATCCGGGCGGGGTCACGGCCACGCTGCCGGGGACGCCCACCAAGGATCCGGCCTTCGGCCTGCCGGCGGTGTGGATCGACGCGCGCCAGCGCGAGTCGGCGCAGGTACTGGGCTACACGGTGGTCGACTGCGCCACCGTCGTGGCCACGCACATCAATCACCTGCTGCTGTCGCACGCCGGACAGCTGCTCGGCCGCGCCGAGACGCAGGCCCTGGTCGACCATTTCGGGCGCCTGCAGCCCAAGCTGATGGACGACCTGGTGCCCAAGCTCATCCCGCTGGCGACGCTGCAGAAGGTCCTGGGCAGCCTGCTCGAGGAAGGCGTCCACATCCGCGACATGCGCACCATCATCGAGACGCTGGCGGACGGCGCGACACGCTCGACCGATGCGGCCGAACTCACTGCGCTGGTGCGCGCGGCGCTGCGCGCCTCCATCGCGCAGACCCTGTTCGGCGGCACGCGCGAACTGCCGGTGATCGCGCTCGACCAGGACCTGGAAAAGGTGCTCACACAGTCGCTGGGCGGGCCGGGCGAGGCCGCGGCATTCGAGCCGGGCCTGGTCGACCTGCTGCAGCGGGGCGCCGCGGCCGCGGCCAAGCGCCAGGAGGATGCCGGGCTGACACCCACCCTGCTGGTGCCCGATCGGCTGCGTGTGCCGCTGGCGCGCCTGCTCAAGCGTTCGGCGCCGCGCCTGCGCGTTCTGGGCCACGCGGAGATTCCGGAGACGAGTTCGGTACGGGTTAGCAATGTCCTGGGCGCGCGCGCCTAGGTACGACGTTAGGGCCGCGAAGCGGCCCGGCAGCCGGGGCAGGTGTCCCGGCGCGGCAGCAATGACAGTGAGGAGATGACCATGGGATTCAGACGATACGTTGCCCCGACCGCGCGCGAGGCGCTGGAGCGCATCCGCCGGGAACTGGGAAGCGATGCGGTGATCCTCTCCAATCGTCGCATCGGTCCGGGCAAGGTCGAGATCATCGCTGCCGCCTCGGGACAGATGGAGGCGCTGGTCGACGACCTTGAGGTCGCGCCGCCGCTGCCCGCCGCACCGGTGGCCGCCGGCCCGCGGCGCGGCGCCG
>JBBISD010000058.1:0-18074 GCA_037441485.1 Burkholderiales bacterium | reverse complement strand
TCGGAGTTGCCGTCGCGGGTGAGCACCACGGCCAGCGTCTTGCCGTCGGGCGCGAAGGCCGGGCCGCTGTTGCTGCCAGCAAACCTGGCCACCGCGCGGCGCTGGCCCGAGACCAGGTTGTGCACGAACACCACGGTCTTGCGGCCCTCGAAGGACACGTAGGCGATCTGCGTGCCGTCGGCCGACCAGGTGGGCGAGATGATGAACTCGGGCGACTTGAGCGCGGTCTGCGCATTGGCGCCGTCGGCATCGGCGATCTGCAGCTCGTAGTGGTTGGCCGCGTACTGCACGATGTAGGCGATGCGGGTGGAGAACACGCCCTTGGCGCCCGTCAGCGCCTCGTAGATGCGGTCGGCGATCTTGTGGGCGATGCGCCGCAGGTCGCTGCCCGAGCTGACGAAGGCCAGCCCGTCGAGCTGGTTGCCCTTGACGCTGTCGTACAGCCGGTAGCGGATCTCCATCCGGTTGTCGGCCAGGCGCACGGCCGAGGCGATGGCCAGCGTATCGGCGCCGCGGCTCTTCCAGTCGGGGAAGTTGGGGTGCGCCAGTTCGTCGATCGGGTCCGGACCGGCATCGACGATGCGAAACAGCCCGGAGCGCGCCAGGTCGGCGCGCACCACGGCCGAGATGTCCTCGGTGAGCGGCGTGTCGGTCTTGACATTGGCCACCGCGATCGGGAACTGCTGCGAGCCGACCCCGGTGATCTCCACCGTCATTTGCGCCCGGGCCGGCAGTGCGGCGCCGAGCAGCGCCGCCGCGACGCCAGCCAGCAGGGCGCGCGCCGCAGCACCGCGCCGCCGAGCGGGGCTCAGGGGCAGCAGGGACGGCAGGGGAGGGAGCAGGCGGCCGCGCGGGCCGTGTTCGGCGGGGAAAAAAGGCATAGCCGGCGGATTATAGGCGCGGATCGGCTCCGGCCCCGCAGCGCATCATCGCCCATCCGGGTTACCGCCTGTCATGCCAATGCCCGGCGCCGCCGGCCGGGCCTCAGCGCAGGTCCTGGGGATGCAGTTGCAGCACCACTCTGCGGTCCACGGAGCCGTCGGACTTGCGCGGAAACGGGTCGGTGCGCAGGATGGCGCGGCGCGCCGCATCGTCGAAGCCCGGCACGCCGCTGGGCTTGGTGAGCACCGGCTCGCCGGCCTGTTCGCCGTCGGGCAGCAGGTCGACCCGGAACTCGGCGTAGGCGGCGGGGTCGACCCCCTCGGGAACGGCGTAGTGCAGGTTGGCCAGGACCGCCGAGGTGATGCGGGCCGCCCACTCCTTGCTGATCGGCCCCGCCCGGGTAACTGCCGGGGTCGGCGACGGATTGCCGGCCTGGCTGGTCAGGCGCTTGAGTTCCTCGGCGTAGCGCTTGTCGGCCTCGGCCTGCTGCCGGCGCAGTTCGGCGGCCGTGGGCGCCTTGGGCGCGGGCTTGGCCTTCTTCTTGGCCGGCACGTTGTCCTTGCGCGGCGGCGTGTCGGGGCGCTTGGCCTCGCGCTTTTCGACGATGTCGGGCTTGGCGGGTTCCGGCGCCTCGGCCACGGGCGGCGGCGGACTGGCCGGTGGCGTGGGCTCGGGCAGCGGTGCCGGCGGCGGCGTGGCCACCTCGGTCGAGGGCAGCTCCCACAGTTCGGCCGACGCCGGCGCCGAGACGCTGGTCTTCCATTGCATGGCGAACCACATCGAGCCCACCAGCGCCGCGTGCATGGCCAGCGCGGCCAGGAACGAGGGCAGCGAGCCGGGCCGCGGCTGGACCGGATGGCGGCGGACGGCAACGGCCGTGGTCATGGGGCCGCGGTCACAGGAACGCCGTCATGGTGCCGGCTTGACCGCCAGTCCCACGCGCCGCACGTGCAGGCGGTAAAGGGCGTCCATCACCTTGGTGACCGACTCGTAGCGCACGTTCTTGTCGCCCGAGATCACCACCGGCGTGTCGGCATTGCGCGCCAGCCGCTGGGCCACGGCGCTGCCCAGGTCTTCGAGGCGGATGTCGCTGGCGCCGGCCGTGCCGCCGCCGGAGCGGTCGCGCAGCAGCAGGCGGCCGTCGGACTTGACGACGATTTCAATGGGCTGGTCGGGCGCGCGCGCGGTCTTGCCCACGGTGGGCAATTCGACCAGGCTGGGGTTCACGAAGGGGGCCGAGACCATCAGGATGACCACCAGCACCAGCATCACGTCGATGTACGGCACGACGTTGATGTCCGAGAGCATGCGGCGGCGGCTGGGCGTGCGGCGGGCGATGATGGCCATGACGGGGCGCGTGCGGCGGCAGGTGGCCGGGGCCTCAGCGTTGCCGCTGCAGGATGTTCGAGAACTCTTCCATGAAGGTCTCGAAGCGGTTGGCCAGCCGGTCGATGTCGTGCGCGAAGCGGTTGTAGGCGACGACTGCCGGAATTGCCGCGAACAGGCCGATGGCGGTGGCGATCAGCGCCTCGGCGATGCCCGGGGCCACGCTGGCCAGGCTGGCCTGCTGCAGCGTGGAGAGATTGGTGAACGCGTGCATGATCCCCCAGACCGTGCCGAACAGGCCGATGTACGGGCTCACCGAGCCGGCCGAGGCCAGGAAGGCCAGGCGCGACTCGAGCGCGTCCATTTCGCGCTGGTAGCCGGCGCGCATCGCCCGCTGAGCGCCTTCGAGCAGCGCCTGGCGGTCGACCTCGCCGCCCCGGCTGCCGCGCAGCTTGAGAAATTCGCCCATGCCGGCCTCGAAGATGCGCTCGAGCGCCGCCGACTTGTGGTTGGGGTTGGTCGCCACCTGGTACAGGTGGTGCAGGTCGCTGCCCGACCAGAAGGTGCGCTCGAAGGACTCGGTTTCACGGCGGGTGCGCCGGATGGCCAGGCCCTTGCTGAAGATCGAGGTCCACGAGGCCAGCGAGATGAGCAGCAGCAGCGCCATCACGAACTTGACCACCAGGGTGGCCTCGGTAACCAGCGTCAGTATGGACAGATCGGCGGAAGCATTCATGCGGTCGGGATCCGGTGGTCGTGGGCGGTGGGCGCGGCGGCCGGCTACACCGTCGTGGTGGGAATGATGCCGGGCGTGCCGGCGTCGCCCGGCGGTGGCAGCGCGGCGAGGATCGCGGCCGGCAGGCGGGTCGGGCGCAGCGAGCCCGCGTCCACGCAGGCGACCTTGACGCGCGCGCGCGCCAGGACGTCGGCGCCCCGCCAGGCCCGTTGCTCGAAGACGATATAGCTGGCAAAACGCTCGGCCACCCGCAGGTCGATCTGCAGCGCGTCGTCCAGGCGCGCCGGCCGGCGGTAGTCGACCTGCGCGCTGGCGACCACGAACAGTACGCCGTCGCGCTGCGCCAGTTCCGCCTGGCCGAACCCCAGGCTGCGCATCCATTCGGTGCGGCAGCGTTCGAAAAACCGCAGGTAGTTGGCGTAGTAGACCACGCCGCCCGAATCGGTGTCCTCGTAATAGATGCGCACCGGCCAGGAAAAGGCTGGGGCGGCGTCGGTGGCGGGACGGGCGGCGGCAGGCGGCTGGCCGGTGCTCGGAGACCTCATGGGGCTTGCAATGGCGGTGGCCGGTGGGGAGCAGCCCCGAGTGTAGCGGTTGCCCCGCGCTTGCTCCGCAGCGCCCCGCCATGCCGATGGCGGAGGTGTCCATGCCGGATTTGTGGTTGCAACGCCCTGGCCGGCGCGGCGGGCCGGCCGCGTGCCGCAAAACCGGGGAGCGGGGGCGGGTGCATCGCGGCACGGTTTGTCCCGCAGGAATTTTTCGCGGCGTCGCGTGCCGATTTGGCAATTCCGCAACAACATCTGCTTGCTAAACATTGCGAATCTTTACCAGAATGAGAGCTTAAACATTTCCACTTGCGAACCTGGGTCGCCCCACAAGAAGGGGTGGCGAGGCGCCTACCCACATCTGGGCGGACGCCGCAGGGCACAGTGAACCGCAAAGGTCAGCGCGTGTGGAATTTTCTGGTGGGGGAAAAATGACGCGATTCAAACGGGTGTCCTGCGCACTTGCGCTGGGATTCGGAGCGGCGCTGGCCGCCGGCAGTGTGCTCGCCCAGGATGCCGCGGCGCCGCCCGCGCCCGAGCAGGCACTGGAAAAGATCGAGATCACGGGCTCGCTGATCAAGCGGATCGAGGGCGAAACGGCCCTGCCGGTGACGGTGGTGTCTAAGGAAGACATCGTCAAGTCCGGTGCCGTGAGCGTCGAGCAGCTGATGTCGCAACTGCCGTCACTGGCCAGCGCGGGCAACACCACCGGCGCCCAGGCGGCCGGCGCGACGACCGGTGGCCTGTCGGCCATCTCGCTGCGTGGCCTCGGATCGCTGCGCACCCTGGTCCTGATCAACGGCAAGCGCGTTGCTCCGTACGGCATCCCGGGCGATTCGACCTCGGTCGACATCAACAGCATCCCGCTGGCGGCCATCGAGCGCATCGAAATCCTGAAAGAAGGCGCGTCGGCCACCTACGGTTCCGATGCCATCGCCGGGGTGGTCAACTTCATCCTGCGCGATAACTATCAGGGCGGCGAAGCCTCCGCCAGTTACGGCACGTCGACCCGCGGTGGCGGGGCGACCAAAAGCGCCAACATCGTCTACGGCTTCGGCGATCTGGCCAAGGACCGCTACAACGTCATGCTGACCGCCAACTACACCAAGGAAGACGAGCTCTGGGGCCGTGATCGCGCGTTCGCCTCCAGGGGTTTCGGGCCGCTTACGGACAGCACCTCGAGCAACACCTTCCCGGGCAATATCACCATCCCCCACGTCGGCCGCGTGAATCCGGGCTTCCCCAACAACTGCGCACCGTCGTCCAACGACCCGAATTTCGTCGGCGACCCCGTGTACAGCCAGTGCCGCTTCGATCCGGCCCCCTACGTGCCAATCGTGCCGAGCGCCGAGCGCGCCAACGTGTTCGCCTCGCTGCACTACGCGCTGACCAACGAGCTGACCGCCTACGGCGAGATCTCGTACAACGCCAACAAGAACAGCCAGCTCGAGCAGCCCTCGCCGGTGTCCAGCATCTTCTCGCTGGCCCCGGGCAATCCGCTGTTCAACCTGTCGCCGTACAACAATGGCGACGGCACGGCCTCGTCGACCATCCTGCTGTCGCCGAACTCGCCCTACTATCCGTTCAGCTACGTGGCCGGGGCGCTGACCGCCGCGGGCCAGCCGGTGCCGGCCAGCAATGGCGCGTACCCGGCGCTGGACGTGCGCTATCGCACCTTCTTCAACGGCGGCCGCGGCCTGGACGACAACACCCAGACCCCGCGCCTGACGCTGGGCATCAAGGGCACGGTACTGGGCTGGGACATGGACGCCAGCCTGGTGCACATGGCCAACCAGATCACGGAAAAGACCACCAGCGGCTACTTCATCCAGTCGCAACTGCTGCCCATCCTGAACGGCCAGAATCCCAGCGTTGGTTACGTCAACCTGCTGTACCCGGCCATCGGCCCGGCGCCGTCGGCGGCACAGATCGCGGCGATGCAGGCGACGACCTTCAACGGCACGGCCTTCGTCAACAAGACCACGCTGGACGACCTGAACATCCACGCCTCGCGTGACATCGGCACGCTGCCTGGCGGTCCGCTGTCCGTGGGCGTCGGCGCCGAGCTGCGCCACGAGAAGTTCCAGGAAGACCCCAACAACTATCTGAAGGTGGGCGATATCTCCGGCTACGGCGGCAACTTCCTGCCGGTCGACGTGGGCCGTTCGGTGTACGCGGCGTTTGCCGAGGTCGATGCGCCGCTGTTCAAGTTCCTGGAGGCCGATGCCTCGGTGCGCTTCGACCACTACCAGCAGGTGGGCAGCAAGACCACCCCGAAGATCGGCTTCCGCTTCCAGCCGGTCAAGGAACTGCTGGTGCGCGCGTCCGTCGGCAAGGGCTTCCGTGCGCCGTCGCTCAACGACCTGTATGCGCCCCAGACGCAGACCGTCACCCCGGTGCTGACCGACCCCGCCGACTGCGTGGGCACCGTCGGCCTCGGCTGCAACGTGCAGGTCACGGCGCTGCAGGGCGGCAACGCCAAGCTGCAGCCCGAGACGTCGACCAACGTGTCGTACGGCATCGTGTTCGAGCCGACCAAGAACATTTCGGCGTCGATCGACTTCTTCAACATCGAGATCAAGAACGTCATCCTGTCGGCGGGCCTGGATCCGACCTTCGTGTTCAACAACCTCGGCACCTGGGGATCCCTGGTGACGCGCGGCGCCGCCGACCCCACGCTGCCGGGGCATTTCGTGGCGAGTTCGATCTCCGAGGCTGGCATCAACGTCGGCGCGGATCGCGTGTCGGGCTTCGATGTCGACTTCAAGTGGGCCGTGCCCACCGGCGACATGGGCACGTATACCTTTACGTTGAACGGCACGTACTTCTCGAAGTACATGATCCAGAATCCCGACCACTCCTACACCGACCAGATCGATGTCGCCTCGCAGACGATCAGCAATGGCGGCGTGATCCCGCGCTGGAAGCACCGTGCGCAAGTCGACTGGACCAAGGGCAGCTGGGACATCTTCGTCGCGCAGAACTGGCAGGGCACCTACCTGGACGAGTTTGCCGATCGCCAGGTCGGTACCTACGAAACGTACGACATGAACATCGGCTACAACGGCTTCAAGAACTGGACGCTGAATTTCGGCGGCAAGAACATTCTTGACAAGGATCCGCCGTTCACCGAGGCAGCGGGCCTGGTCTGGTTCCAGTCGGGCTACGATCCCTCGTACGCCGATCCGCGCGGCCGTTTCCTGTACCTGACGGTAGGCTACAAGTTCAAGTAAGCGCAGCGGCCGCGGCCGCTGGTAAATGGGGTCCCTTCGGGACCCCATTTTTTTGCCTGACGCATTTATGGTTTACCGCAGCATGAACCCCATACCTGAGATCTTTCTGATCGATCCGCAGGTGGCGTACGGCACGCGCAATTGCAACGATGCCTTCGCCCGGCAGGGCGCGATCGGCGGCTTCTTCGCAGTGGGCTTCCGGTATCGCTTCCGAGCCGCCGGCGATAGCAACGAAAGCCGCTAGATCAGCGCCCCGGTCTGCCCCTGCGCCGGCGCGATCACCCCGAAATGCCGATACGCCTCCGGCGAGGCGATGCGCCCGCGCGGCGTGCGCTGCAGCAGCCCCTGCTGTATCAGGAAGGGTTCGACCACGTCTTCGAGCGTGTCGCGCTCCTCGCCGATGGCGGCGGCCAGGTTCTCGATGCCCACCGGCCCGCCGGCAAAGCGGTCGATGACGGCGCGCAGCAGCTTGCGGTCCATCACGTCCAGGCCCAGCGCGTCGACCTCCAGCATGCGCAGGGCGCGGTCGGCGACCGGCTGCGAGATCTGTCCGTTCTCGCGCACCTCGGCGAAGTCGCGCACCCGGCGCAGCAGGCGGTTGGCGATGCGCGGCGTGCCGCGCGCCCGGCGGGCGATCTCCTGCGCGCCAGCGGCGTCCAGCTGCGCCTCGAGCAGCCGGCCCGAGCGCGCCACGATGGCGGTGAGCTCGGCCTCGGTGTAGAACTCCAGGCGCGCCACGATGCCGAAGCGGTCGCGCAGCGGGTTGGTAAGCATCCCGGCGCGGGTCGTGGCACCCACCAGGGTGAACGGCGGCAGGTCGATCTTGATCGACCGCGCGGCCGGGCCTTCGCCGATCATGATGTCGATCTGGAAGTCCTCCAGCGCCGGGTAGAGGATCTCTTCGACGACAGGGCTCAGGCGGTGGATCTCGTCGATGAACAATACGTCGTTGCGTTCCAGGTTCGTCAGCAGGGCCGCCAGGTCGCCCGGACGCTCCAGCACCGGCCCGCTGGTCTGGCGCAGGTGCACGCCCATCTCGTGGGCGATGATGTGCGCCAGCGTGGTCTTGCCCAGGCCCGGCGGTCCGAACAGCAGCACGTGGTCGAGCGATTCGCTGCGGTTGCGGGCGGCCGTGATGAAGATATCCAGCTGCTCGCGGGTGCGCGCCTGGCCGACGTATTCCTGCAGGCGCTGCGGCCGCAGGGCGCGCTCCACGGCCTCCTCGTTGGGGGAGGTGGGGTTGGCGGCTACCAGGCGGTCGTCTTGCAAGCGGATTCCTTGTGGCGCTCTAGCGCTTCGCCAGCGATTGTAAGGCGATGCGGATACCGTCGGAGACACCCGTTGCGGCCGGGACCGCCTTGGCCGCTGCCGCCGCCTCGCGCTCCGAATACCCCAGCGCCGCCAGCGCGCGCAGGATGTCGGCGAGGGCGTCGCCGCCCGCGGCTGCCCCGGCCCCCACGCCGTCGAGCGCGGCGCCCAGCTTGCCCTTGAGCTCCAGCAGCAGGCGCTCGGCCGTCTTGGTGCCGATGCCCGGAACGCGCGTGAGCAGCGCCGATTGCTGCAGGCTGACGGCCTGGGCCAGTTCCTCGACGCTCATCCCCGAGAGCACCGACAGCGCCGTGCGCGCGCCGACGCCGGAGATGCGGATCAGGGCCCGAAAGGCGCTGCGCTCGGCCGCCGTGGCAAATCCGTAGAGCTGGTGGGCGTCCTCGCGCACCAGCAGGTGGGTGAGCAGGGTCACGCGCTCGCCCGCGGCCGGCAGGCCGTAGAAGGTGCTCATCGGGGCGTCGATTTCATAGCCGACGCCGGCCACGTCCAGCAGCAGGGACGGGGGGCGCTTTTCGATGAGGGTGCCAACGAGGCGGCCGATCATTTGCGACCCCTAACCCCGCTACTTGCCCGGCGCATACGCCCGCCACCCCGCCCGCCCGCTGCCGCGCCGCGTCGTCGCCGGCGTGCCGGCCGCTGCCAGCTGCGCGGCCACGCCGCGGCTCCTGCCCGAGACGTGCGCATGGCAGATCGCGCAGGCCAGGGCGTCGGCGGCGTCGCTGGCCGGCGCGCGCTCCAGGCCCAGCAGGCGCTGGACCATCTTCTGCATCTGCTGCTTGTCGGCGCGCCCGTAGCCGGTGGTGGCCTGCTTGACCTGCAGCGCGCTGTATTCGTGCACGCGGATGCCGGCCTGCACCGCGGCGCAGATGGCCGCCCCGCGGGCCTGGCCGAGCAGCAGCGTGGACTTGGGGTTGACGTTGACGAACACCTTTTCGACGGAAGCCTCGTCGGGCGCGGTGCGCGCGATGACCCCGGCGAGCTCGCGCAGGATGGCCTCCAGGCGCCGCGGCAGTTCGCCGGCCGGAATGCGCAGCACGCCCGATTCTATCCAGCACAGCTGCGCGCCGCTGACCTCGATGATGCCGTAGCCGGTGCGGTTCAGGCCCGGGTCGATGCCCAGGATGCGGCGCGTGCGGTTCATGCGGCAGACACGCCGGGGGAATGCGGCAACGGGCGCTTCATCAATGCCGGAAGTGGCGCATCCCCGTGAACACCATGGCAATGCCGCGTTCGTTGGCCGCGGCGATGACCTCGGCGTCGCGCACGCTGCCGCCAGGCTGGATGATGCAGCGCGCGCCCGCGTCGACGATGGCGTCCAGGCCGTCGCGGAACGGAAAGAAGGCATCCGACGCCGCGCACGAGCCCTGCAGGTCGAGGCCGGCGGCCTGCGCCTTGATGGCGGCGATGCGCGCCGAATCGAGCCGGCTCATCTGGCCCGCGCCGATGGCCAGGCTGGCGCCTTCGGCGACGAACACGATGGCATTGGACTTGACGAAGCGCACCACCTTCCAGGCGAACAGCAGGTCTTCCATCTGTTCGGCCGAGGGCGCGATCTTGGTGACGACCTTGAGCTCGGAGCGCGTCAGCGAGGCCACGTCGGGCGTCTGTGCCAGCATGCCGCCACCCACGCGCTTGAGGTCGAGGTCGTTGCTGGCGTCGCCGGGGGCCAGCTCGAGAACGCGCAGGTTGGCCTTGGTGGCAAAGGCTTCCATGGCCGCGGCGTCGAACCCCGGCGCGATGACCACCTCGGCGAATTTTTCGTTGACTGCGCGCGCGGTGGTGCCGTCGATGGGCTGGTTGAACGCGATGATGCCGCCGAAGGCCGAGGTCGGGTCGGTGCCAAAGGCGCGCCGGTAGGCCTGCTCGGGCGAGCGCCCGACGGCCACGCCGCAGGGATTGGCGTGCTTGACGATCACGCAGGCCGGCGCCGAAAACGAGCGCACGCACTCCCAGGCGGCATCGGCGTCGACGACATTGTTGAACGACAGCTCCTTGCCCTGCACCTGGCGGTAGCCCGCGAGCAGCCCCGGGCGGACCTCGATGTCGCGGTAGAACGCCGCCTGCTGATGCGGGTTCTCGCCGTAGCGCATCTCCTGGCGCTGGTACCACTGGCGCGTGAGAATGCGCGGAAAATCGCCGCGGCTGCCGTCGGGCTGGATGCTGGAGAGGTAGCCGCTGATGGCACCGTCGTAGGCTGCGGTATGGGCAAAGGCCTTGGTGGCCAGGTCAAGGCGCGTGGCCCCGCTCACCGCGCCGTGCTGGCGCAGTTCGCCCAGCACGCGCGGGTAATCGCGCGGGTCGACCAGCACGCTGACGGCGGCGTGGTTCTTGGCGGCCGAGCGCAGCATGGCGGGTCCGCCGATGTCGATGTTCTCGATCGCTTCGTTCAGCGTGCAGTCGGGCCGCGCGATGGTTGCCGCGAACGGATACAGGTTAATGGCCACGATCTCGATCGGGGCGATGCCGTGCCGCGCCAGCGTTTCCATGTGCGCGCGGTCGTCGCGCCGCGCCAGCAGCGCGCCGTGGATGTTCGGGTGCAGCGTCTTGACGCGACCGTCGAGCATCTCCGGAAAACCGGTGATCTGCGCCACTTCCGTCACCGCCAGCCCGGCCTCGGCCAGCAGGCGCGCCGTGCCCCCGGTGGAGAGCAGGCGAAAACCCAGCTCCACCAGCGCGCGGGCGAACTCCACCGCACCGGCCTTGTTCGACAGGCTGATCAGGGCCGTGCGCTGCGCCGCCGCCATCAGTGCAGGCCGTAGTCCTGCAGCTTGCGCCGCAGCGTGTTGCGGTTGATGCCCAGCAGGTCGGCCGCGGCCGACTGGTTGCCGTCGCAGCGCTGCAGCGCGAACTGCAGCAGCGGCTTTTCGATGGCGCCCAGCACCATCTCGTGCAGCGCGTGCGGCTTGGCGCCGGCCAGGTCGGCAAAATACTGCTCCAGGCTGCGGAACACGCATTGCTCGAGCGATTCGCCGGCCTGCTCGGTGGCCGGGGCTTTGCGGTCGCGCGGCGACGGCCGCTCGATGGTGCGCGCCGACACCAGCGGCGCGATGGCGGATTTGAGCGCGGCCTTCTGCCCGGCCGTTGCGCCGCCCTGCGGCCGATCGGCCGGCGACGCGGAGTCCTTGCGCGGTGCCATGCGGTTCACGCGTTGTCCCTCCCCCGAGGAAAAATACGCCGGCAGCGCGCCCTTCTGCGGGGGCACGGCAGCAGACGTCGAATCAAAGTGACTGGTTGGAATGTCCGTGGGCGTATGACCGCTGCCACGCCGCGCCCGCAAGTCCGGGTGCCGCATCCGGCTCCGGCCGCAGCGTCGATTCCGCTGCATCAATGTACTCAAAAAAAGGCCCGCGTGCAGCCGCTTCGAGCAAAAATTCATCCAGTGCGCGACGTTGCTGCGCACTATCCTCGGTCGCGTTCACCCGCTCGCACAGCGCGTCGCCGCCACGCAAGCCACGTGCCAGAAAATGAATGCGTTTGCGTGCCGTTCGCGCACCAAGCGGCTCGCCATAATGCAGATAATGTTCGTCCAGGTGGCGCAGCAGCAGCGGCCGCAGCTCGACGATGGGCTGCGGCGCCATTTTGGTGCCGTGCCGCAGGAAGTGGTCGATCTCGCGGAAGATCCATGGCCGCCGCTGCGCGGCGCGCCCGATCATCACGGCGTCGGCCCCGGTGCGCGCAAGCACGTCAAGCGCCTTTTCGGGACTGTCGATGTCGCCGTTGGCGACCACGGGTATGCGCACGCCCGCCTTGACCTCGGCGATCGTGTCGTATTCGGCGCTGCCGCCGAAGCCGCAGGCCCGGGTCCGGCCGTGCAGCGTCAGCATCTGGATCCCGGTTGCTTCGGCCAGGCGGCCGATCCGCAGCGCATTGCGGCGGTCGGGCGACCAGCCGGTGCGCAGCTTCAGCGTGACGGGAACCGGCACGGCGCCCACGACCGCCGCGAGGATCCTGGCCACCAGGTCTTCATCGCGCAACAGCGCCGAACCGCAGGCCGCATTGCATACCTTCTTGGCCGGGCAGCCCATATTGATATCGATTACCTGCGCGCCCAGGTCGACGCAGTGCCGGGCGGCATCGGCCAGCATGACCGGGTCGGCGCCGGCCAGCTGCACGGCGACCGGGCCGGTGCCGGCGAGGTCGCCGTCGTCGTCGATGCGCAGGCGGCGCGTGGTCTTGGCGCTGGCGCGCAGCCGCGGGTCGGCGGTGGTCATCTCGCCGACCGCGTAACCGGCCCCCAGCGACCGCCACAGGCGCCGCAGCGGCCGGTCGGCGATGCCGGCCATGGGCGCGGCAAACACACGGTTGGGCAGTTCGTAGGCACCGATTTTCATGGACGTTCCGGGACGGGCCGGTGACCGCGCCGCGCCATCGGGCAGCGCCGTGCGTGCCAGTGCTGGCAGGGGGGAGCCGATGTTACCGGATTCAGCGTGCCGCGCCGAACATCAGCAGGCGCGTGAACGCTCGGCGCACACCCGGTACCAGGTCCAGGCCGGCCAGTGCGGCCGAGCGGCCGGCGGCCACCGGCACCAGGCCGGTGCTGAACAGCGGCGGCAGCAGGCTGGTGAGCGCCGGCAGCAGCGTGCGATCCAGGCGCCGGCGCTGCTGATAGCGCTGTAGCGCACCGGGTACGTCGGCGCCGGCATTGCCGGCCGGGCGTGCATCGGCCAGGCACTGCACCAGGCAGACGCTATCGCGAATTCCCAGGTTGAAGCCCTGGCCGGCCACCGGATGCAGGCTTTGCGCCGCGTTGCCCAGGCGCACCAGCCGGTTCTCGCAGACCCGTTCGCGCCGGTGGGTGTGCAGCGGGAACAGGCTGCGCGGGCCGACGGCGCGCGGCGCTCCCAGCCGCGGACCCAGCGCCGCGCCGATCGCCGCGCCGACGGCGGCGTCCGACAGTGCCAGGCGCGCGCGCGCCAGCGGCGCCGGCAGGCACCACACCATCGACAGGCGGGCGGCCGCGGGGTCGTGCCGGCCCGATGGCGACGGCGGCAGCGGCAGCAGGGCCAGTGGACCCTCGCACGTGAAGCGCTCGACGGCGTCGCCGGGCGGGCAGGGCAGTTCGAGTTCGGCCAGCAGCGCGAACTGGGCCGCCTCGCCCCGGGGCGGCGGGGTGCCTTCGGCATCGATGGCCAGGCTGCCCTCGAGGACGCTGCCGTCATCGAGCGTCACGCGCACCCCGTCGCGGCCCTGCAAGACGTCCACCGCGCGGCGCGGGCGCAGCGTGTGCACGCCCCGGGCTGCCGCGGCGGCCTGCGCCAGGGCGCCCACGAGGTCGGCGTACCAGACGGTGGCGCCCACCGGCAGGCCGCCGAAATCCCGGGCCCCCAGCAGTGCCGAGCCGAACTGGCCACGCGAACTGACATGCACGCGCAGGATATCGCTCATCGGCGCAAAGCGCGGCCCGAGCAGCGGCTCCAGCACATTGAGCGTGCCGCGCGACAGTGCCAGCAGGCGCCGGTCGCGCTGCAGGTCCGTCACCGGCCGGGCATCAACCAGCGTGCACGCGAAGCCGCGGCGTGCCAGCAGCAGCGAGCAGACCAGCCCGATGGGGCCGCCGCCCAGGATCAGCACCGGCCCGCCGGCTGGCGCCGCCGGCCGCGGCACGGCCGTGGCGGGACCCGCCGGCGCGGGGCTGATCGGCGCGGAACGAAGCGGCGTCATCGCCAGATTCTATCCACCTGCGCCAGATCCTGCGGGGTGCCCACGTTGTACCAGCGCCCCGCCCAGTGCTGGGCCTGCACCCGGCCCTGCTCGACCGCGCCGTACAGCCACGGAAAGAGCTTCTCGCGAACCGCGGCACGCCCGGCGAACAGGCGCGGCGCCAGCACGCCGATATTGGCGTAGGTGAACAGCGGCGCCACGCGGGTGGCGCGCCCCTGCGCATCCAGGCCCATGTCGCCCTGCCGATGGTAGGGCGGGTTGTCGACCAGCACGAGATGGGCGTCGGCCTGCCCCTGCGCGATGCGTCCGGCCGCCGTGAACAGCACGCCGTAGTCGAAGTCGGTGAGGATGTCGCCGCTGGCCACGACGAACGGATCGCGGCCCAGCCGGGGCAGCGCCCGCACGATGCCGCCCAGCGTCTCCAGGGCATCGCCCGCCTGCGTGCCTTCGCGCGAGTAGGCGATGCGGGCGCCGTAGCGCCGGCCGTCGCCCAGGGTGGCCTCGACCTGCTCGGCCAGATGCGCGGTATTGATGACGATGTCGCGGATGCCGGCGCGCACCAGTGCGGCAATCTGCCACTCGATGAGCGCCCGTCCCCCGGCCTGCAGCAGTGGCTTGGCCACCGTTTCGGTCAGCGGGCGCATGCGCTCGCCGCGCCCCGCCGCCAGCAATAGCGCGTGCACTATTGTCCTCCCCGCAAATGGCCGAAGGCCATTTGCCACCGGCCCTTCCCCCTCGCCCCCCGGCGAGAGGGGGAAGGGGTGAGGGAGCCGCCAGCCATCGCGGACCGCAACCCCATCAGAACGTAAACCCGGTCTGCCGCGTGCGCCGGTGCAGCCGGTCCAGCAGCCGCGCCAGGCCGGCGAACACGTCGTAGCGCTCGACCACGCGCTGGGTGTGGCGCAGCACCAGCGGCAGGTCGTCGAGGTAGCGTGCCTTGCCGTCGCGGTAGCACAGCCGCGCGAAGATGCCCAGCACCTTGAGCGAGCGCTGCAGGCCCATCCATTCGAGGTCCTGCCAGAACGCGTCGAAGCGGTCCGGCACCGCGATGCCCGCGCCGCGCGCCAGATCCCAGTAGCGTGCCGCCCAGTCGATCTGCTGCGCCTCGGGCCACTCGACGTAGGCATCGCGCAGCAGCGAGACCAGGTCGTAGGTGACCGGTCCGACGACGGCGTCCTGGAAATCGAGCACGCCCGGGTTGACGGCCGGTGGCGCCAGCACCATCAGGTTGCGGCAGTGGTAGTCGCGATGCACGAGCACGGCGGTTTGCGCGCCGGCCGCGGCGATCAGCCGCTCGAACGCCTCGTCCAGCATCCGGCGCTCGTCGCCGACGAGCTCCATTTCCAGGTGGCGCGCCACGTACCAGTCGGGGAACAGGCGCATCTCGGCCAGCAGGCGCTCGCGGTCGTAGCGCGGCAGCGCGCCGTCCGTGCGCGCCTGCTGCAGCCGCACCAGCGCCCCGATGGCATCGCTGTACAGGCGCGGCACGTCGGCCGTGCCGCTTTGCAGCGCGTCGGCATAGGTGGTGCTGCCCAGGTCGCCCAGCAGCAGGAAGCCCTGCGCCAGATCGCAGGCCACGATGCGCGGCGTGCTCACACCCTGCGCGGCGATCAGGCCGGCCACCGCGACGAACGGTCGGCAATCCTCGTGGTCCGGCGGGGCATCCGTCAGGATGAAGCTCGCGTCCGGCCCGGGGGCGCGGGCGGTATCGACGTCGACCCGGAAATAGCGGCGGAAGCTCGCGTCGCTGGAGGCCGGCCGCAGGCTGTCGACGCGCAGCGCCAGGGCCGGCGGCAGCGACTGCAGCCATTGCGCGGCCTGTGTGCGGCGGGCGTCGTCGGTGGTTTGCGCGTTCACGATCCTCCGATGCGGATGGTACAAACAATCCATCATAATGGCGCGCCGGGGCGGTCCGCGGCGCGCGGCACGGAAGGCACGGAGTTGGGGAAAAGGCCATAGCGGCGATATCGGCAGACGATCACAGCGCGGCGCGCAGGCGCGGCGCCCTGGTGCGCACCGGGCGGCGCGGCGGGCGGCCGGCCGCCATCGCGGCAGCCCGCGCGCCCTTGGGCCGGCTGGCGTTCGTCCTGGCCCTTGCCAGTGGCATTGCCGGCACGGTCCGGGCCGATCCGGCCCCGGTGCCCGCGCCGCCCCCGGCGGCACCGGCACCGGCACCGGCCCTGACGGAACCGCCGGCCCCGCCGCTGGTGCTGCGCGTCGAGCGTGCACTGGGCGCCGGCCGCGGCAACCGCGCGGCTACCGGCCCGGTGTACGTACGCGCCCAGGAGATTTCCGGCGAAATCGACGACCATGCGCTGCTGCAGGGCGGCGTCGAGGTACGGCGCGAGGGCGTCGTGCTGCGGGGCGACCGCGCCGAGTACACCTTCGCCACCGATGGCCTGGCGGTGCGCGGCACGGTGCGCATGGTGGAGCGCGGCGCCGCCTTCGAGGGGCCGTCGCTGGACATCCGCCTGGAGGCCGAAACCGGCCAGATGCCCAACGCCAGCTATACCTACGCGGCCAAGCAGGGGCGCGGCGACTCGCGGCTGATCGAGTTCCTCGGCGAGGACAACATCCGCATGCACGACGCCACGTACACCACGTGCCGGCCCGACGATCCGTCGTGGTGGATCCGCGCCGAGACCATCGACATCAACCGCGCCGACCAGGAAGCGGTAGCGCGCAACACCACGCTGTACTTCGAGGGCGTGCCGGTGTTCGTGTCGCCGTATTTCGACCTGCCGCTGGGCGACCAGCGGCGCAGCGGCATCCTGACGCCCGGCTTCTACCAGAACAGCCGCCTGGGCCAGGAATTCATCGTGCCGGTGTACTGGAACATCGCGCCCAATCGCGACCTGACGGTCACGCCCGACGTGATGCCGCGGCGCGGCGTGCTCCTGGGCAACGAGTTCCGCTTCCTCGAACCCGAGGTGCGCGGTCAGCTCAACTACGACCTGATGCCCAACGACCGCACCACCGGCACCATGCGCGACCACATCGGGCTGCAGACGCAGTACGCCAACTTCAGCGGCGTCACCTTCAACGTGGACTACAACCGCGTCTCCGACGACAACTACCTGATCGACTTCTCGCACAACATCATCTCGGCCTCGCCCGAGGTGCTGCCGCAGGAGGCGACGCTGGCCTACGCCCAAACCTACTGGAACGCCACGCTGCGCGTGGCCAAGAGCCAGACGCTGGTCTCGCTGCTGGCCCCCGAGGACCCCGGCCCCTACGAGCGCGCCCCGGAGCTCACGGTCAACGCGCTGCGCACCGACTGGCACGGCCTGGACGTGGGCGGCACGTTCGATGCGACGCGCTTCCAGCACCCGGCGATCAACCCCAACTTCATCTCGCCGGTGCCCAACTCGACCCTGTTCACGCCGCAGTGGTTCTCGCAGGACGGTACCCGCTTCATCGCCAACCCCAGCGCCAGCTATCCGCTGCTGTACCCGGGCTGGTTCGTCGTTCCCAAGGTCCAGTGGCACTTCACCGAGTACGCGCTCGATCCGACCTTCAACGCCGACAGCACCACCGCCCACCGCAGCCTGCCGATCACGTCGATCGATTCGGGGCTGGTGTTCGAGCGCACCACCCGCTGGCTGGGCAGCGATGCGCACCAGACGCTGGAGCCGCGCGTGTATTACGCGTTCGTGCCCTATCGCAACCAGAGCACGCTGCCCAACTTCGACAGCGCCGACGCCGACTTCAACTTCGCGCAGCTGTTTACCGAGAACTCCTTCACCGGCGGCGACCGCATCTCCCAGGCCAACCAGCTCACGACGGCCCTGGTGAGCCGCGTGATCGACGACGACAGCGGCGCCGAGCGCCTGCGCCTGGCCCTGGGCCAGCGCTATTACTTCGGCTCGCAGCTCGTCACCCTGCCGGGCGAAGTGCCGCGCACCAACCTGTCGTCCGATGTGCTGTTTCTGGCCGACGCGTCGATGGGCCGCAAGTGGAGCATGGACCTGGGGCTGGACTATTCCACCGTGTCCAGCCAGCTGGCGCTGGCCAAGGTCGGGTTTCGCTGGCAGCCGCGTGCCGCCTCGGTGCTGAACTTCGGCTACCGCTACGAGAGCCAGGCGCTGGCCGGCAACCTGATCGACCAGTTCGAGGCCTCGGGGCAGTGGCCGCTGACCAGCAGATGGTACGGCGTCGGTGCGCTGAACTACTCGATCGCCGACCACGGCTGGGTCGAGAGCGTCGCCGGCCTCGAGTACAAGGCCGACTGCTGGGTGGGGCGCTTCGTGCTGTCGCGCTATGCGGTGGCGCTGCCCAACTCGGCTTCGTTCACCAACAACTACACCACGGCCTGGTTCTTCCAGATCGAGCTCAACGGCCTGACCAGCGTGGGCACCAGCC